>QENC01000001.1:0-357500 GCA_003331005.1 Candidatus Tokpelaia sp. JSC085 | reverse complement strand
GTGGACTGTGCGCATTTTACAGAAAAGTCATCTGACTTTTAGTAGGTGATGTATTAGAAGACAATTTTTTAAACATCTTTTACCTTTAAAAGGTATCTTCATCTGAATAAAATAAGGTGTAAGAGGCGAACGCAGGGAACTGAAACATCTAAGTACCTGTAGGAAAGGACATCAATTAGAGACTCCGTTAGTAGTGGCGAGCGAACGCGGACCAGGCCAATGACTGAGATTTTAAGGATAACAGAAGCGGTTGGAAAGCCGCGCTATAGAGAGTGATAGCCTCGTAAGTGAAATCCATTTTTCAGTATCTGAGTAAGGCGGGACACGTGAAATCCTGTCTGAATATGGGTCGACCACGATCCAAGCCTAAGTACTCGTGCATGACCGATAGTGAACCAGTACCGTGAGGGAAAGGTGAAAAGTACCCCGACGAGGGGGGTGAAAGAGAACCTGAAACCGGATGCCTACAAACAGTCGGAGCCTGGAATTTCTGGGTGACGGCGTACCTTTTGTATAATGGGTCAGCGACTTAGTCTAGCGAGCAAGCTTAAGCCGATAGGTGTAGGCGTAGCGAAAGCGAGTCTGAACAGGGCGTTTAGTTCGTTAGACTAGACCCGAAACCAGGTGATCTAGCCATGAGCAGGCTGAAGGTAAGGTAACACTTACTGGAGGGCCGAACCCATATCTGTTGCAATAGATTGGGATGACTTGTGGCTAGGGGTGAAAGGCCAATCAAACCTGGAAATAGCTGGTTCTCCGCGAAATCTATTTAGGTAGAGCGTTGATTGTATACTCCGGGGGGTAGAGCACTGGATGGGCTAGGGGTCTTTACCGGATTACCAAACCTAACCAAACTCCGAATACCCGGAAGTACTGATCAGCAGACACACGGCGGGTGCTAACGTCCGTCGTGGAGAGGGAAACAACCCTGACCACCATCTAAGGTCCCTAAGTCATGGCTAAGTGGGAAAGGATGTGAGAATCCCAAGACAACCAGGATGTTGGCTTAGAAGCAGCCATCATTTAAAGAAAGCGTAATAGCTCACTGGTCTAGATAAGGATTCTTGCGCCGAAAATGTATCGGGGCTAAAGCCATGCACCGAAGATGTGGATTTGCTATAATAGGCAAATGGTAGCGGAGCGTTCCGTAAGCCTGTGAAGGAATACCTGTGAGGGATTCTGGAGGTATCGGAAGTGAGAATGCTGACATGAGTAACGATAAAGGAAGTGAAAAACTTCCTCGCCGAAAGTCCAAGGGTTCCTGCTTAAAGTTAATCTGAGCAGGGTTAGCCGGCCCCTAAGGCAAGGCCGAAAGGCGTAGTCGATGGGAACCACGTTAATATTCGTGGGCCTGTGGGTAGTGACGGATTGTGTAAATTGTAAGATCTGATTGGATTGATCTTGCAGTGAAGCAGTTCCGGGAAATAGCTCCTGCATTTATAGACCGTACCCGAAACCGACACTGGTGGACTGGTAGAGAATACTAAGGCGCTTGAGAGAACTGCGTTGAAGGAACTCGGCAAATTGCACGCGTAACTTCGGAAGAAGCGTGACCTTTCTTCGGGCAACCGGGGAAGGGTGGCACAGACCAGGGGGTAGCGACTGTTTACCAAAAACACAGGGCTCTGCGAAGTCGTAAGACGATGTATAGGGCCTGACGCCTGCCCGGTGCCGGAAGGTTAAAAGGAGAGGTGCAAGCCTTGAATTGAAGCCCCGGTAAACGGCGGCCGTAACTATAACGGTCCTAAGGTAGCGAAATTCCTTGTCGGGTAAGTTCCGACCTGCACGAATGGCGTAACGACTTCCCCACTGTCTCCAACGCAGACTCAGTGAAATTGAATTCCCCGTGAAGATGCGGGGTTCCTGCGGTTAGACGGAAAGACCCCGTGCACCTTTACTATAGCTTTACACTGGCTTTTGTGTTGACATGTGTAGGATAGGTGGTAGACTTTGAAGCGAGGCGCTAGCCTTTGTGGAGTCATCCTTGAAATACCACCCTTATTAATATGAAAGTCTAACTGCGGTCCGTTATCCGGATCCAGGACAGTGTATGGTGGGTAGTTTGACTGGGGCGGTCGCCTCCTAAAGAGTAACGGAGGCGCGCGATGGTAGGCTCAGAACGGTCGGAAATCGTTTGTTGAGTGCAATGGCATAAGCCTGCCTGACTGTGAGACTGACAAGTCGAACAGAGTCGAAAGACGGTCATAGTGATCCGGTGGTTCCGCGTGGAAGGGCCATCGCTCAACGAATAAAAGGTACGCCGGGGATAACAGGCTGATGACCCCCAAGAGTCCATATCGACGGGGTTGTTTGGCACCTCGATGTCGACTCATCGCATCCTGGGGCTGGAGCAGGTCCCAAGGGTATGGCTGTTCGCCATTTAAAGCGGTACGTGAGTTGGGTTCAGAACGTCGTGAGACAGTTCGGTCCCTATCTGCCGTGGGTGTAGGAATATTGACAGGATCTGTCCCTAGTACGAGAGGACCGGGATGGATGTATCTCTGGTGGACCTGTTGTGGCGCCAGCCGCATAGCAGGGTAGCTACATACGGACGGGATAACCGCTGAAGGCATCTAAGCGGGAAACCCACCTGAAAACGAGTATTCCCTGAGAACCGTGGAAGACGACCACGTTGATAGGCTAGGTGTGGAAGTGTGGCAACACATGAAGCTTACTAGTACTAATAGTTCGATTGACTTGATTGTTCTCATTACGAATATGCAATTTACGAAAAGGAGAAATTGATCTTCTTTGATGTTCTTTTTATGCAGAAAGATGGTTTTTTATTTTTATTGATTATCGATTAATTATCGGAAGAATACGCTTCTTGTTTATTATGATGCCTTTCGCTGACCTGGTGGTTATGGCGGAGCGGCTGCACCCGATCCCATTCCGAACTCGGCCGTGAAACGTTCCTGCGCCAATGGTACTTTGTCTCAAGACACGGGAGAGTAGGACGCTGCCAGGTTTGTTGAATGCATGCATAATAAATCTCATTGCAAAAAAACAGTGTCTCGCGGGGTGGAGCAGCCCGGTAGCTCGTCAGGCTCATAACCTGAAGGTCGTAGGTTCAAATCCTGCCCCCGCAACCAAGTTTTCAAAACTGCATAAGTTATGAAGCCAAAAGCTAGATTAGCGGATCGCTGGCAGATTGATGGTGAACCGTGCACCAAGCCAACAGTTGGATCTTTTATTGTCGACAATGTTTTCCGCTGTCAATGTGCCACTATGTGCTGCGATAATCTGCCGACTGATAGAAAGGCCAAGTCCGGAGTTCTGTCCAAATGAATCTGCACCAGGTCGATCTGTGTAGAAGCGTTCGAAAATACGGTCTATTTTTCCAGCCCGGATACCGGGTCCATTATCTTCCACGATAATGAGAATACGGTTATCATGTTTCTTGACACGTATACGAATTTCCCCCCCGTATTCAGGAATAAAGGAACGGGCATTTTCAATCAGATTTGAAAAAACCTGTCCGAGACGCAAATCATGGCCAGCAACAAGGTATTTTTTATCGTCATTCAGCGGTTCGATCTCAAGTCTGATATCAGCCGTAATCTTGTTTTTACGGACTTCACGGGCAGCACGCACCAGATTTTCAAGTAACGTTTCAATATTCACTTTTCCAGAAGTTTGGCGAGCAAGCTCTGCATCAAGCCGTGAAGCACCTAAAATATCAGTAATCAGCCGATCAAGGCGCCGCACATCATGATGAATGACATCAAATAAACGCTTGCGCGCCGTATCTGTTTTAGCAAGAGGCAAAGCTTCTACTGCACTCCCTAGTGATGTCAGTGGATTTTTCAATTCATGACTGACATCGGCTGCAAATCGTTCAATTGCCTCAATGCGAGTATATAGTGCATCAGTCATATCGCGGATAGCTGTGGATAAATGACCGATTTCATCTTGCCGAAATGAATAATCAGGAATCTCAATCCGCCGGTTTGTACCGTGCCAAACACGATCTGCTGCTGCTGCTAATCGACGCAGGGGATTGGCAATTGTTGAGGCAAGGAACAGTAAAAGCACTAACATCACCCCTGCGACAACAGCAAAAATCCTGAAAATACTTTTCCGTTCACCGTGAACAATATTATCAATGTCAGCACCTGCTGTTGATAACAGTAAAACACCAAGCACTGCATGATAACGCTGTATCGGCACAGCGACAGAAACCACCAATTCACCTTGCTTGTTGCGCCGTTGTGCTGTTGCTAAAATACCATTCATTGCTTTGACAACCTCAGGATATGCATTACCATCAGCTCTATCCTGATGAGGCAGGATAGAGCGACCATATAGCTTCTCATCAATCCATTGGCGAAACCAGATCAGCCAACCAGGCTGATCTTTTGAAACAGAAGGAAGATTATAGCTCAAAACCTGTCCGCTTGAATAAAGTAAGCGGGAATCTAGAAGCAGATTCGCATCCCTGTCATAAATACATGCCCGGATTCTGGTTGGAGAAATAACTCGGCGTAAGAGCGGTGAAACACGCTCTGGATTAATTGGGAAATCCCAGTTATCGGCATCTGGACGCAGTATTATACTTTCACCAGCTTGCAATTCAACAAGCTGTTCAGGTGACACAAGAACAGAATTTGTATCTACAGTGGCAGAGGCAGCAATAGCGCCCGCAATGATCTTGCCTTGAGTTTTCAAGCTATCAATCTTGGCATCAATCAATCCATCACGAAACTGATTAAGGTACATGATAGCTATAACAAGAACACCGAGAGCGGCAAGATTCAGCACAACAATCCGGCGCGTCAGACTTGAAAACATCTGTTCAAATAGATACCTGATACTGATACGCCAAAGAATGGAAAATGGCATCGTAAGTCGTTGCCATCGTGGACTGATCTGGATGCACAATACATCATTTTGGTATTTATTCGCTATCACCCGGCGATCATTCCTGGCTATCCAAGGAATTAAACTAAACAGCGTGCAAAAGAGCAAACGCTTTATTTTAGCTTTCACGGAAACGATAACCGACACCATATAGTGTTTCAATCATCTCGAAATTTTCGTCCACTGTCTTAAATTTCTTGCGTAGACGCTTAATGTGGCTGTCAATTGTACGATCATCGACATAGATCTGATCGTCATAAGCGGCGTCCATAAGTGCATCCCGACTTTTTACAACGCCGGGTCGCTGTGCTAGTGCCTGCAAAATTAAAAATTCTGTAACCGTTAATGTGACTGCCTCACTCTTCCATGTGCAGGTATGACGTTCTGGATCCATCACAAGCGCGCCACGTTCAAGCGCCAGAGCTGGTTGCCCAGCTAATTTTGGTGCCTCACGTGCAGCAGCTCGGCGTAAAACAGCTTTGACTCGTTCAACCAGTAGTCGCTGTGAAAATGGTTTGGTAATGAAATCGTCAGCTCCCATTTTTAAACCAAATAGTTCATCAATTTCATCATCTCTGGAGGTCAGAAAGATAACTGGTAAGTCAGATTTCTGGCGGAGTCGTCGCAGAAGCTCCATCCCATCCATGCGTGGCATCTTAATATCCAAAATAACCAAATTTGACAAACGCGTTATTACACCATCAAGGGCGGCAGCTCCATCCGTATAGGTATGTACGCGATAGCCTTCTGCTTCGAGCACAATTGATAAAGATGTCAGGATGTTACGATCATCATCAACAAGTGCGATCGTTTGGGTAGCTGTTGATGCATCTTTCATTCTTCAGACTCTTTCTTTGCCTACTTCTGGGAATATGCCGAGGTGATGTCTGTTGTTGCTCATCGCCTATTCGAGCATATCATTGAATACTTGAATACAATAGAATCTCTTTGCTAAAAAGTATTTTCCGGCGTTTGGTTTGTGCCGGATAAATCAGGTGCAAATTGTGGCATATCTGATTTTATATAAGAATATTTCCTCATATTAAAGACCGTTTAAAATAACTCTTTTATCTGCTTTTATTTCTTTTGCTTTTTTATTTAAAATTATTTTTTAAGGATGACAGGATTCAAGAATCTGTATGAAGAAGCGATTCGGCGTAAGATTGACAGCTCATGGTGCACTGGTTGTACTGGTCAGCCGGTAGGTATCCACGGGATAAGTTTATCGTCCAAACAGATAAAACCGAATAGAATGTTTGGTGTGAGAATAATCAGTCCATGTCACAGAGACACTTTAGCTCATCTTGATGATGATTTCATCACATATGCGATGGGTAAGGATCTTTTTGTAGAAGATCTGCAGGTGCTCAGGTGCTGATGAAGACAATTCCGTTTGTGTCCGGATCATCACTGAGCCTGGCACGCGCTTTTTATCCGCAATCTACTTATCTGTCCTCCTGATAATGCATTGAATAGGTTTTGACCATTATCTTCCGGCTTTCCAAGCTGATCCAGTTCGTCATGGTTGTCGTGTTGCCTGCGATCTCACACAGCGATTCTGATCGGTGGCACCTCCTATGCAGACGGGGTATTGCCTATGCATTGTTCTGTGAATGAAGACCGGGAGGACCAGAAACAGGGCCAGCCTCTCCGCTGATCCATTACGGAATCTTATAGGGGATGATGAGCATGGATAGGGCAAGCATGGGATCTTTAATTTTTAAGGTGGCTACTATGCAAAGACGATACAATGCTCTGCTGCTGCTGAACCTAAAATCCATGCAGCAACACAGCGTTTTGGTAGTTTTCTTGAAAATGTTGTCCTCAACAGACAATGTGAACCAGATTTGACAGATCACTGACCGCAAACACACGTTCTCTCCTAATGCCAAGATGCTTCGTACACTCATTGCCAATCATAAAGTCGATTGCTGGCTTATTAACACCGGCTGGACAGGTAGAGACGTTTCTTGCTGCAAGCGGCTCTTAGTGGCTTGCTCAGCGATAGTTTGGGTTCAGGTCCCAGTTGCTGTTCATGGGGGTTTATGCAGATATTCTCAATCCGCGTTTGATCAAAAATTTTCTGTCTATATAGAACATGATGTATTGCAGGCAGCTCTAGTCCTGCATATTTGATAATATAAAATATAAAATTGCTTGAAGAAATTATCTTCTTAATTACAGGGGCATGCTATAATATGGGGGAAATGATATTACTGTTTCTTGTTAAGATTGTATACCAATAAACTTAGTATTAGTATAAGCATGATGGGCAAGAAGAGGCCTTTGGTATTTTTGGTATTAGCAGTTTTTCTTAATTTTACACAACACGTGTTACGTGTTCAAGATAGATTTCTGCATAATCTGATATTATCCTACCATTACTATTCGCAGTAAATAAATAAATGGCTATGATTGCTGTTTTTTAGCACATCGTTTCATACATAGGGAGACCTATTATTACCTTTCAGCAATCATGGAAAAAGTGAAGACCAAGGCCTGAGTAAGAACAATACATAGTAATAGTAGTAAATAAAAGAAAAAGGCGATGTTTAATACACTGAAACCAGAAGAATCATTTGAAACTGTGGATACGGATCAATTTCATGAAGAATACAATGGTGCTAGAAAATCACAGCGAGTATAGCGCGGAATCAATCAAGGTGCTTAAGGGTCTGGACGCTGTTCGCAAACGCCCTGGTATGTATATCGGGAATACAGATGATGGCTCAGGGTTGCATCATATGGTTTATGAAGTAGTAGATAATGCTATTGATGAATCATTAGCGGGTTATGCAAATCTTATCACCATTACGCTTAATGCTGATGGTTCCTGTACTGTAACAGATAATGGCCGTGGCATTCCGACAGATATTCATCCAACAGAAGGAATTTCTGCTGCGGAAGTGATCATGACACAGTTGCATGCAGGCGGTAAATTTGATCAAAATTCCTACAAAATTTCAGGTGGTTTGCATGGTGTTGGTGTTTCTGTTGTCAACGCACTTTCTGCTTGGCTTGCATTACGCATTAAGCGTAATGATCAATTGTATGAGATGAGATTTACACACGGTGTTGCTAATGCACCGCTGAAAATTGTAGGAAATATAAACAATGAAACCGGCACAGAAGTTACATTTCTTCCTAGCCCGGAAACATTCGCTATCATTGATTTTGATTTTGAGACGCTTGAAAAGCGGCTACGTGAGCTGGCTTTTCTAAATGCCGGTATCCAAATCAAACTGGCTGATAAACGTCATATATATCCACGGGAAAAAATTCTGCACTATAGCGGCGGCGTAATTGAATTTGTCAAGTATCTTGATAAATCTAAGACACCATTAGTTGATGAACCAATTTATATCTACGGTACAAAAGATGGTATAATCGTGGAAACTGCTATGTGGTGGAATGATTCCTATCATGAAAAAGTTCTTTGTTTTACTAATAACATTCCCCAGCGTGATGGAGGTACGCACCTTGCTGGGTTTCGCAGTGCCCTGACTCGTCAGATCACTGGCTATGCCGAAAAATTAGGTCTGGTCAAAAAGGGAAAACTACAACTCACCGGTGATGATTGTCGTGAAGGAGTGACAGCTATTCTCTCGTTGAAAGTGCCAGATCCGAAATTTTCATCCCAGACCAAGGACAAGCTTGTCTCCTCGGAAGTACGTCCTGTGGTAGAAGGCTTAATGAACGAAGCCTTTGCAATTTGGCTTGAAGAACATCCTGTGGAAGCTAGAATTCTTGTTAGCAAGGTGACAGAAGCAGCCATAGCTCGTGAAGCAGCTCGTAAAGCCCGCGATCTGACACGCCGCAAAGATGCACTTGATATTTCATCTCTACCCGGTAAATTAGCTGACTGTCAGGAAAGGGATCCGAAAAAATCCGAACTTTTCATCGTTGAGGGGGATTCTGCAGGCGGTTCAGCAAAAAGTGGCCGTTCTCGTAAGAATCAAGCGATCTTGCCATTACGAGGTAAAATTCTCAACGTTGAGCGTGCGCGGTTTGACCGTATGCTTGCCTCCGATATGATCGGCACATTAATTACAGCGCTTGGTACCTCTATTGGGAAGGATGCATTTTCCCCCGACAAATTGCGTTATCACAAAATCATTATCATGACTGATGCTGATGTGGATGGTGCGCATATTCGCACCCTTCTACTGACTTTCTTTTTCCGGCAGATGCCGGAGCTAATTGAACGTGGACATCTCTATATTGCTCAGCCGCCACTTTACAAGGTCACGCGCGGCAACTCGTCGCAATACATAAAGAGCGAAACAGCTTTCGAGGAGTTCTTGATTGAAACCGGTCTTGATGAAATTGTGCTAGAGTTAGCAAGCGGAGAGGTTCGAACCGGGTCAGCGCTGCGTTCTCTTGCTAAGGAGGCACGAAATTTTTCCCAGCGACTGCAGTCTCTTCACACACGATACAATCGCATGGTCGTCGAACAGGCAGCAATTGCAGGTATTCTCAATCCTGACTCTGTTTCAACACAAGAAAAAGCTAGGGACGCAGCGAATAAAGTTGCTGAACGGCTTGATATGAGATCTGGAGACCTTGAGCGTGGCTGGACAGGTTATGTTATGGATGACAGAGGATTGTGTTTTGAACGTGCTGTGCGCGGTGTCAGAGATACGGTCTTTATTGATATGGCTTTAATCAGGTCAGCCGATGCACGGCATATCAGTTGCTTTTCCCCTCATCTGGATGAAGTTTATGGAAAACCTGCCATGATCCGACGCAAGGATAAAAAAGATCAAGTCGAAGTGATAACCGGTCCACTCGTGTTTTTGGATAGCATTTTTGCCAATAGCCGTAAAGGGTTGACCCTGCAACGTTATAAAGGACTCGGTGAGATGAATGCTGAACAGCTTTGGGAAACGACGCTTGATCCTGATGCACGCTCACTCCTGCAGATTAAAATACCTGATGCTATGGATGCCGATGCTGTTTTCTCTAGACTGATGGGTGATCACGTTGAACCAAGGCGTGAGTTCATTCAGGAAAACGCCTTGTATGTTATCAATTTGGACATCTAGGATACTCTCCTTTTAATTTTAATGAGGAGTGGCCTTTTATTTTTTTCGGCAGATTCAAGAGCTTTCTTCTAAAAATTTTTTGCATCACCGGTTGTTACAGCAAATGAGGATTTGATGTCTCTTCCAAGGACTGCTTTCTATGAAGAGCTTCTTCATTTTTATGATATAGCTGGAGTTGATACTGCAGTGTCTGAAAAGCCAATTAACAATTTTTCCATGATTGAGGAAAAACCAGTTCTGCAGCAGGTTAAACAGACAACACAAACTTGCCGTCGATTGCCGCTAAGACACATCCATGATGCTGTCGATGTTGTACAGGTCGCCAATGCCCGGGAGACAGTGCACAACACGCGAAGCCTTGAAGAATTGAAAATGCAGCTTGAAGCATTCGACGGCTGTCATTTGAAATTGACTGCTAAAAATACTTGCTTTTCTGATGGTGTACCAGGCAGTGCGCTGATGCTGATAGGTGAAGCCCCTGGACGTGATGAGGATGTCCAGGCACTGCCTTTTGTAGGACGTTCTGGTCAACTACTTAATCAGATGCTTGCTGCAATTGGACTAAACCGTGAGCAGGTTTATATTACTAATGTAGTTCCCTGGCGTCCTCCTGGAAATAGAGCACCAACATCTATGGAAATTGAGCTTTGCCGTCCGTTTATTGATCGGCAGATAGAGTTGGCTCATCCGAGAATACTCATTGCACTTGGCGGACTTGCTGCCAAGTCGCTGACTGGTTCTAGGGAAGGTATTCTGCGATTACGTGGAAACTGGTATGTTCACCGCACTATGGGCGGAATAGACATTCCTGTTATGCCAACGCTGCACCCAGCTTATCTTCTACGGACACCATCACATAAAAGATTTGCTTGGGATGATTTTCTAACGGTGAAAATGAATCTCAAGAACAAAGAAACTAAAAAAGCCTTGCAGGCTTGAATTGAGGTCTGAGGGCTATTATAGATACGATGCATGCGGTGCATGCCGCATGCAATCTCTCGCCTCATGTCTGCTTGAAATTTTTCTCTTTATTCTGCTTCTATCTCCTTTTTCAGGTCTTGAATCACTTTTTCGACATCGGCTTGATCACTATCAAGTCTTTTAGGATCGGCGATCCCAAAATCAGGGATTGCAGGCTCCTGTGCACTTGCAGGATCTAGCTGGAGTTCTGCAAGGTGTCTAACAACATCTTTTGCCCTGTCACGGAGGTTATCTGCATAAGAGTCCCAGCAAGCATCAGGTTTTGTATAAAGTAATGGGGCATGAGATTTCTGCTTTTCGAAAGTTGCTTTTGCACCTTCCAATTCAATACAGAGGGTATTTATTCTTTCCAAGCGCTCATCTAGTGATGAAAGAAGTGCATTGGCTCTTGCTTGCGCATCTGCTATCAGTTTTTCATCACTTGTACGTTTCTCCAGGACCCTTTTCTCTTCCTCCCCTTTTCTTATCGCCTCTGCCTGTTCTCTGGCCTGTTCGCGAACGTGAACAATCTGTTCAGCAAGCTTTGGATCTTCTAAATGTTTCAGTGTCAATCCGAAAAGATTACGATCTGGATCACTTAATGTCTTCTGAAAGTCCTGCCGACAGGACGTTTTCATGACACCAAGCATTTCGGTGGGCATATCCTTATAAATATCGGTATTGATACCGGATAAAATACTGACACATTCCTCAATATGGTTTGAAATCGTTAATGGAGCATGATTCTCAGAGAATGCATGTCTCTCTCCAAAAAGAGTGAGCACCTGTTCATCGGTAAGAGTTGGAGGTGAATCCTTGCAGGCTGTCAAGGATGATGCAGCTAGAAAAGCGACGATAAAAGGAAAAAAGGTTCGGTTCATTTATCTTTCTGTTCTTTTTCATTGGGTTGCAGCACTATCAGTGCTGTTATGTTATTTTAGATAATAGATATAGATAGATCATTGAGAAACAAAAATTTTAGACCATATATGATTATTCCCATCTAGTTCTTTCACGACAACCCTGGTCCTCTCTTTCTCTCAAGTTATAACGACCTTCCCCTGGAAAGGAAGCATCCATACAATTCTTTTCTTTGTATTTAACAAACCTGTAACACTAAATTGCTTTAATGATAAGCCTTGATAAAGAGAAGTGCAAAGCTAAAAAAAGCAAAGATGCACAATTTCTGAGAAAAAAGAGCCACAGACCTAAAAATTTGATATCAATCATCTCGCTTGCTTTCAAAAGTAAGTCTCCTGTCATCAATCAACAAAGAAGACCTATGAATATCATCAACGAAGGGGACGCTAGAAAAAGCCCCAAGCAGACATGAGGGGGCAACGGATAGGTTTCCGAGGATTCACTTAAATTTTTTTTATGCAAGTTCTTTGAAACAAGCTCCTGGCTTGTGAAATACTAGTTCATTACTTCATTACATACAGGAGGCCCTAAAGCATTCTTTGCTCGAAAAGAAACTTCCCCCCTTCTTTAAGAACTTCTAATTTCTTAGTAATTTTTTAGAAGCGGAGTTGCTTCATCCCACAGTCTTTTCCACTCACGCGCGTAAATGTCAGCAATTGGTTTTACATTCAAGAGCAACAGAGCGTTCTCAGCATTTTTGTTTGCTGCTGCTGCGGAATAATTGAAACTGCCGAGTTCAAGGTGTTTATGATCTATGATCATGAACTTGTGATGGTGGATTGGGTAATTCCCGTTCAGCCGGACTGGGACATCTTGATTGGCGAGGAACTGGGCTGCCGAATACTTTCCTATATTGCTCTTTTGATCAGCGACCAGTAACACTTTAATGCCGCGCTTACGCGCGTTAAGCAAGGCTGTTGCAATAGGCTTTGATGTGAAAGAATATGATGCTATAAGTATCTCTTTCCTAGCATTTTGAATACCATTTAGAATAATCTCAAGAGCGCCATTCTTTGGTGAAAACCCGACGTCGAATTGTGCTCCTTGTGGTATTAGTTCAGCTGCCAGTGCTGTATGCGACAGTATTAATAGTATTATAAATATGAGTTTATTCAATTTTTTTAACCAATTCTATGATACGATCGCATAGCATCTCGCCATAGGACAAGGAACGGTAGATAGGGATAGACGTGCAATTTCTTTGCTTCTGCAATGAGACAATCATGATAAAAAATTTTAGTAGCATTTTTTATATAATATTGAAATGAATTCCCCGTATCACTATCTGGAAACTGTGCATCATAATCGATTCCTTGATGAGTAAAGGAGAATAAAATGGCTTATCATTCTTTTTCCCTTATACCAGCAGTTGGCAATAACATATTGGCTGACAGATTTACCCATATGGATCGTTTGTTCAGCCGTTTAACTGGTGAAAAGCCATTGTCTGATACACCAGCCTATAACTTTGTCCAAAAAGATCAGGAACGCTATGAATTGACAATCAGCGTTCCTGGTTACAATGAGGATGAGCTTGACATTTCTGTGCTGGACAATCAACTTATAATCAGCGCAAAACAGGAAACAGAGCTAACAGATTCAACGGATGAAGGTGACGGTGACAATGTCAGATGGTTGCATCGTGGCATTTCAAAAAATGCCTTTTCGCTCAGTTTTAGGCTTGAACACAGGATTAGTATACAAAGCACAAATCTTGACAAAGGACTTTTGACATTACATTTCTCCTATGAAATTCCTGTAGAGAAAAAACCACAAAAAATTGCAATAGGATTTAAAGAACTCAAGAATATTGAGGCATGACTTAGCTTGATGCTAAGTGCAAAGGCCCTGCTTTTTTTAACAAAGAGCAGGGCTGTCATTTATGATTGAAGACCGCAAGACTTTACACTATTTACACACAGTATCATATCCTTATCATTCTATTCTGGTGAATGATCCATAGTATCAGAGAAGCAGCGCTATCGCGGTACGCAAATCATCAAGACCCTCTTTCTTTTCAGAGGAAGTAATGAGAATTTGCGGATATGCTGCAGTTTTTCTGGAAAGCGTTTGAAGGGTTGCATCCCTTAAAACCTCACGGTCACCTTTCTTAATTTTATCTGCTTTCGTCAAAACGAGTTGATAGGAAATAGCAAATTTGTCAAGTAAATCAAAAACTGTTATATCACTTTTCTTGATACCATGACGAGCATCGATTAACAGATAAACCCGTTTGAGAGTCGAACGTCCGCATAAATAGTCAAATACAAGCTTTGTCCATGCATGAATTTTTGTTTTTGAAGCTTCAGCAAAACCATAGCCTGGCATATCAACCAGCATAAGCGGTGGCATAGAATCTACTGAATCCCCATATCCATCTGGAATAAAGAAATTTAGGACCTGTGTACGACCAGGTGTGTTGGAGGTCCATGCCAAGCTGTTCTGGCCAACCAGTGCATTGATAAGCGATGACTTGCCAACATTGGAGCGGCCTGCAAATGCTATCTCAGGTGGACCTTCCAATGGCAGGAACTTTATAGTCGGAACGCTGCGAAAAAAAACCCAGTTCGCGTTAAAAAAATTCTGATATTTGCTAGTTTTTATCAAAATTATTTTTTCTCATCAGTTTAAGGATTCCGGATGAAAAGCGTCGTAGCTTCCCAAGAAGCTCGATCTTAGATCCTTGACGCTTCATGATAATTGCCTGCTGGATAATTGAAAGTGTATTATTCCATGCCCAGTAAATCACAAGACCTGCAGGAAACCCAGCCAGCATCCAGGTAAAGATGATCGGCATCCAATTAAAAAGCATTGCCTGAGTTGGGTCATGCGGCGTTGGATTCATGCGCATTTGCAGAAACATGGTAATACCCATTACGATCGGCCAGAAGCCAATCATCAGGAAATGTGGAACATTATAGGGTAAAAGTCCAAAACAGTTAAAAAAAGACGTCGGATCAGGCGCTGCCAGATCCTGGATCCAGCCAAAGAATGGTGCATGACGCATTTCGATAGTAATGTATAAGACTTTATAAAGAGCAAAGAAAATGGGAAATTGAATTATCAATGGCCAACAACCGGCCAGTGGATTGATTTTTTCACGACGATAAAGCTCCACAATAGCCTGCTGCTGCCTGATCTTATCTTCAGCATATTTTTCACGGATTTCCATCATCGCTGGCTGTACATTTTTCATCCGTGCCATTGATTTGTAAGACTTGTTCGCAAGAGGAAAGAGGACAATTTTTAGGATTACAGTTACAAGTAGAATAGCAAAACCAAAATTACCGACTAGTTGATATAGCCAGTCAATCAAAACAAACATCGGTTTTGTAATGAAATTCAACCATCCCCAGTCAATCAATAATTCAAACTGTTTGATACCAATCTTTTTTTCATAATTATCGATGACATCCACCTGCTTTGCTCCGGCAAATACATGGTTGACGATCGTTTTTGTTGCGCCCGATGCAACAGAAAATGCCTTTCCAAGGTACGATGACTGGTAATCGGTACCACCGACATCATCAAAAGAAAAGTGTGCTTCAAAAGGTATTGTCTGAGAGGGTATAAGAGCAACAGCCCAATATTTATCAGTAATCCCAATCCAACCACCGGTTGCTTGATTAAAAGAGACAGTCCTATCTGCACCCTTTGCTTCTGACAGATCATCATAGGTTTTTGTTTTCAGCCCATCATTGCCGATGATACCGATCAGACCTTCATGCAGTAGATAAGTACCACTGGCAGTGTCTGGTGGAGAGACACGCGAAATACGGCCATAAGAAGCAAGGGATATATCTCCTTTGGTCAGGTTTTTCACTGAATCTTCAAAAGTGAACATGTACTGATCATCAACTGAAATTTTCCGAAGAAAGATCAGTCCATTGCCATTGTCAAAAACAAGTTGGACCGGTGATTCGGGTGTCAGACATTGGTTCTTTCCCGTAATTTTCCAGCGAGTTTCGTTACGTGGAATTGCTGTCTTGAGTGTATCACTGCTGAAACCAAACTCTGCAAAATAGCCTTGTTTAAAGACCATCGGATTCAGTAGTGCAATATTCGGCGAAGTTTTCTTCACTGTCATGTGATAGTTTTTGAGTAACAAATCATCAATACGCGCACCGACAAGACTAATCGAACCTTTCAGGTGTGGTGTTTCAATAGCGATACGATCTGTTTTTCGGATGACAGCCATGCGCTTTCGTGCCGTCATCTCAACCGGTGTGCCTGTGCCTCCCTGTGCTGAAATAATAGGCCGTCCAATCTCCGTGGTATATTTCTCTCTTGGCACACCAGTTTGATGTATCTCTTTGCTCTCAACGATTCCAGTAACTTCGGTTGTCTTGTGATTTTCTGTTTTTTTTGGAGATACAAAGAAAAATTGCCATCCCGTAATAACCAACAAGGAAAGAACGATAGCAACAAGAAAGTTACGATTGTATTCCATCAAATGAGATCCATTTAAGGCTTTTCCGTTTCTTTTTACATATGATATAGCGTTTCAATTCCTGGACAAGATGATCGAAAGGCACTGATATAATACCAGGATGTGCTACGATGACATAATCAGTCCCAGGTGCAAAGTAACCAGCAAGGGTGGTCCGAACTGCTTCTCGCAAACGCCGTCTGATACGATTACGTACCACAGCATTACCATTTTTTCGCGTTACCGTGAAGCCAACACGAGCAGGACCATTTTGTCCTGGTGCAGTATCAAGTGAGCGCTTTCGAAGCTCCAGCAGGAAAAACGGACCACGATACTTTTCTCCTCCACGGACAAATAAAAACTCCGCTCTCTTACGGAGGCGAAGTGGAAATTTTATCATTTCAACAATCAGATCCCTCAGCCTGCTGAGCTAGCAAGTGCAGATAAGTCAACAAGTCAAGCGGAAAGCCGCTTGCGACCACGAGAACGACGAGCAGCAATCACTTTACGACCCGCTGCGGTAGCCATACGCGAACGAAACCCATGGCGACGCTTACGAACAAGCCGAGAAGGCTGATAAGTACGTTTCATTTTTCCAATACCGCAGCACACGGCCCTTCTTTGACTCTTATAAAAGAATATCAAGGTCCTGGATTCTATGCAGGATTCATGCAAAAGTCAATATGAAAAGCATCATGATCGATATCCATTTTTAACAACACTAGATCTCGACTTCTTGCAGATTTTATCAAATTTAAGTTCAGACTGTCATGAGAATGCTCCTCTCAGCTCTCAGGATTTTTTTATCATTTAAGAGAAAATTTGCAAACTCGGATCAGCTTTTATAAAAACTGTGAATTGTCCTGATAATTTTATCCTGGTCTTCATGGGAAAGATAAGGATGCATTGGGAGGCTTAAAACCATTTCCGCCAGTTGCTCGGCCACTGGTAAAACAGCAGCAGTGCGTGGAAAACGACAGTAGGCTGTCTGTAAATGTAGCGGTTTGACATAATAAATAACCGAAGGCACACCGGATTCCTGCAGATACATTTTGAGAGCATCACGATCTTCCGCCCTAATCGTATATTGTGCATAGGCAGATCGACATCTGTATGATATATGCTGTACTTTCACTATATCAGAAAGTCCTTCAGTATAGCGTACACCTATCAAGCTTCGTCTTTGCATCTCATTTTCCAGAATCGCCAATTTCTCTATAAGAATGGCCGCTTGAATGGTATCAAGACGTGAATTCATACCAATGCGTACATTGTCATATTGGCTTGCTCCTTTCCCGTGGAACAAAACAGAACGCAGGACAGTAGCAAGCTCATCATCATTAGTAAACATGGCACCGCCATCACCATAGCACCCCAACGGCTTTGCCGGGTAAAAGCTTGTTGCAGCAACATGACCAAACGCTCCGCACATGATATTATCATATGTGCCGCCAATGGATTGAGCTGCATCCTCTATAACAAACAGGTTTTCCTCTGCAGCTATGGCAGCTATTGCATGATAGTCGGCAGGCAAGCCAAAAAGATCAACGGGAATAACAACCTTCGGTTCGAGACGACCTTCCTTCCGAATCATTGCTACCGCCTGCCTCAGCTGTTTCGGATCCATGTTATAACTATCGGGCAGTACATCAACGAAAACCGGTTCTGCCCCTAAAAGAGCAACTACTTCTGCTGTTGCGGCAAAAGTAAAGCAAGGGCAAAACACAGCATGTCCTTGACCAATCCCGGTCGCTAAAAGAGGGATGAGTAACGCATCCGTACCGTTGGCACAAGCTATAGCATGTTTTACCCCGACATAATTTGCAATCTGCCTCTCAAATTCCGCTACTTCAGGCCCAAGAACATAACGCCCCTCAGCAATAACTTTTGCTACTGCGACATTTATCCTGTTTTCTATACGTGCACGTTGCGCACCAAGATCAATAAACTGCATATTTGCTCCATAAAAAATAGCAAACTACACTATCTGCTGATCTTCCTAAAAAACCGATAACTGTAAGCCAAGACAAAGAATCAAATCTCCACTAAACTGTCGCGATTTAGACTTCCCTTTGTTAAAATTCTTAGAACAGCAAGGGCCTCCTCGCCATTTGTACGTGGTTCTTGGCGCGTTCTAATACAGTGGAGAAAATGCTGCAATTCACGTGTCAGTGCTAAGCCTTCTTCAACAGAAATGAATTCCGGTTCAACATCAGCAAATGACCATTGCCTATGCCCATTAGGCTGCCGGCAGCCAAAACGATAAATTGCAAGTTTGCGCTGCCAGTTTTTCATATCATCAAACACAGCCATTGCCCGATTGCCAACAACCGTTAAACGGCGTTCACGGTAAGGATTAAGGCGGGAAGTCACTAGATGGCTGCACAGGCCGTTAGGAAAAAGCATATTCAGTTGAGAAAAATCAGCCAGTTGATCAAGAATGGCGACCCCTTCACCATGTACTTCAGAAGGCTCAGCACCTGTCAGTGCCAGAATCATAGAAATATCATGCGGGGCAAGATCCCAGAGAGCATCGCTTGCCGTATAAAATTTGCCGAGACCGAGACGGTGGCAACGAATATAACGAATTTCACCCAATTCACCTGAATGCACAAGATCAAGCATTGTTTCAAAAACAGGATGAAAACGAAGAACATGACCGACCATGAAAATACATCTATTAGCACGAGCTATCTGTATTTCACACTCTGCATCTTTTATATTCAATGCTATTGGTTTTTCCACAAGGACATCCTTGCCATTTCGGAGAGCCTGTATTGCATTTTCCGCATGAAACTGCGGCGGAAGTGCCAGAACAATTGCATCAATATCCTCCTGTAAAAAAAGCTGAGCAACAGGAATGGAAACCACATTATACTTCACGGCAACCTTCTCTGCATGATTAGTATCCGCATCTGAAACTGCGGCAAGTGCACCGATTTTTTTTAAGGTTCGAATATGATTACATCCCCAATTCCCACATCCTAAAACGGCTATTCTCGGCAACATTTCAAAACTCTATCCCTTCCGTTAAAACATAGGCCTTTTACTGGAAAATACGCTAAAAAACAATAACTGTGCTTGACATGGTATCTATTCAGATTCTACTCTTATGCCATCCATTGATCAGGAGCACTTTGATGCCTTGAGAGGCGGGGTAGCTCAGTTAGGTAGAGCAGAGGAATCATAATCCTTGTGTCGGGGGTTCAAATCCCTCCTCCGCTACCAAATAATATCTGGATGTTGCTCTTTTGGCTTTGATAAATTTTATTATCCGTTGCGCATCAAAAACGCAGTTTACTTAAAACTGGATATTGCCTTTGTTTCCAGAAATTCTTCAATGCCCCATATACCACCCTCACGCGCTCGTCCGGATGCCCGGATGCCCCCGAAAAATGAGGTCTTTGGTAGTGGAATACCGTTAACTTCGACCATACCAGAGCGCACCTGTTTTGCTATACGCAAACAGCGCTTCATATCCTGAGACTGCACATAATTGGTCAGACCATAATGGGTATCATTAGCCATGGCAATGACATCGTTTTCTGAATCAAAGGGGATGATTGAAAGAACTGGACCGAATATCTCCTCTCGAAAGATGCGCATATCAGGTCTCACGTCAGCAAAAACAGTGGGATTTACGAAATAGCCGCGGCTTAGCCTAGCAGGTTGTCCAGGACCTCCTGAGAGAAGAACCCCTCCCTCATCAATACCTGACTGGATAAGATCCTGAATTTTGTCATATTGTACTTTCGAAACGACAGGACCAATATGATCCCCTGGCTGATGAGCACTTGCAACGGAGGTTTTTTCAGCTGCAATACATGCGTCATTGACAGCTTTTTCATAGAGAGACCGCTCAACGAACATCCGTGTCGGAGCATTGCAGCTCTGGCCACTATTGTTCATAACATGGAGAACCCCGCGCTTAACCGCATCTTTATCACAATCAGCAAAAATAATGTTGGCACCCTTTCCCCCAAGTTCAAGACAGACGCGCTTGAGGGTATCAGCTGCATTTTTCGAGATGGCGCGTCCGGCACGGGTGGAGCCGGTAAAGCTGATCATATCAACATCAGGATGTCCCGAAAGACGTGGACCAACCGTTGCACCATCTCCGTTGACCAGGTTGAAGACACCGGCTGGGAGATGTGCCTCCTCAAGTATTTCAGCAAAGAGCATAGAAGAGAGCGGTGCGATCTCAGATGGTTTTAATACCATGGTACAACCAGCCAGAATAGCGGGGATTACTTTTAACGTGACTTGGTTCATCGGCCAATTCCAAGGAGTGATCAGAGCAACCACTCCAATGGGCTGTAAGAAGAGACGGCTTCCAGGATCTCTGGTGGAAAGTGGTCTTTCAAATTCGAAGGTTTTGAATATCTCGATAAATGTTTCTATATGTGTTTGACCTGCAGCAGCTTGCTGGCAGCGAGCCATATCAATAGGTGCGCCCATTTCCATACATATAGTCTGTGCCATGTCTTCAAAATGCAGCTTGTATAGATTGAGGATCTTCTCCATATAGGCCAGACGTTCATGGGCAGGTGTCATAGACCAACCAGGGAATGCTCTTTTTGCTGCTTCCACCGCAAGATCAACATCTTCATCGCTGCCGAGACTAATGATACCACAGACATCTTCAGTAGAAGGATCGATAATCTCAAGATTCTTCTTATGAAGCGGAGCACGCCAGTGGCCATCAATATAAAAATTGGTTTTTTCAAGCATAAGTTTCTTCCTTTTTCTCTTTTCTCTATAAGAACTGCTCGATATAAATAATCCATAGCATGGCACTCTGGGAGAGTATGCAATAGTACAAGAGAGTCAGTAAGTAATATTCGCCATCCTTTTCGTTGTTCCAGGGCCTTTTTTTTTGAAACCATGCTGGATACTTCGCGCTATCCTATCTCCTTCCTTTACTGAGTAGTATGTAGTATGTTGCTACGATTTTTTTTGTCAGGCTGACTTTAATCAGAAAAACGTTTCCGTTTTTTTTACATATGAGGTTTAAAAAGATCTGGTGATCGCTATTGATTCGTTAACAAGCATATTTAAGGAAAATTGGTTCGATAGACGCATTCCAGATATTGTGATATTCAGAGAGCATTTTTTCTGCTGTGGTTTTTCCGCACATAATTGTCTCCTCCAGGGACTCAAGAAAGAGCGTCTCATCATGACCTTTTTGGTTCAAGTGATGGCGTTTTTCCAGTCCTTTTCTGGAAATTTTCAGCGTTTCACGCGCAAGCTCCAGAAGAGTTATGTTACGAAAAGGCGTTTTCAAGGCAAAGGCAGGCACGTGGTCGCGCATCTCTTTTACCTCCGGATATGTCCAGTCTTTTACTAAGGTTTCTGCTTCAGTTAACGCTTCGTCATCATAAAGCAACCCAACCCAATAGGCTGGCAGCGCACAGATACCCGGTCCGCCATCACTACCTCGCATCTCAAGAAACCGTTTCAGTCTGACTTCAGGAAAAAGAGTTGATAGGTGATTGATCCAATCACTGATAATTGGCTGACTATCCGGGATTCTATCTTTCAAGGCACCGTTCATGAACTGACGGAAAGTAATATCAGTTGTATCATAATAATGTCCGTCACGCAGTACAAAGTACATTGGAATGTCAAGCGCCCATTCAACATAGTCATCAAAACCAAACTTTGGAGAAAATACAAACGGTAAAATTCCAGTCCGGTTGTTATCTGTATAGCGCCATATTTCAGAGCGCCATGAAAGCAGGCCGTTAGGTTTCCCTTCTGTAAAAGGTGAAGAAGCAAACAGTGCTGTCGCCACCGGTTGCAGCTTCATGGAGATCTGCATCTTGCGTCGCATGTCTTTTTCTGATGAAAAATCTAGATTGACCTGGATAGTTGCTGTCCTATACATCATATCAAGGCCATGGTGTCCGACCCGTGGCATATATGCCTTCATTATCTTATAGCGGGATTTTGGCATAGACGGTATTCCATCCAGTGTCCATTCAGGACTAGCACCGATACCCAGGAACCTAATACCAAGAGGCGTGGCTATTTCATGGATCTGTGCCAGATGGGCTTGAACCTCTCGATATGTCTGGTGGATTGTTGCAAGCGGGGCGCCAGATAGTTCAAACTGACCGCCAGGTTCAAGCGAAATTGCCCCGGATCCTGTTGGTTCAACGAGGCCTATAATATTTCCTGCATCCATAACCGGTTCCCAGCCGAGCATAGACTGCATCCCTTCAAGTAGAACATGGATCCCGTTTTTTCCTCCATAGGGAACTGGCAGGTTCCCATCAACATAAAACGGAAATTTTTCATGTTCTGTACCGATACGCCATTGCGTCGCCGGTTTGCATCCTTGGGCTAGATAATCTATCAGAGCTTCCTTGTTGTAGATTTTTTTATTATCCATTGTATCGTGTACCATAGTGCCACTTTCCAACTCTGAATCCTTGCAAGCCTTTTTCTGATTGAACTCTTTGAAAAACATGTGCAAGACTTAATCCTTGGAGTCCTGATCGCTTCGATAATGAGATAGATAATAAAAAAGGAACAGAAAATTAAAAATGATTTATTGTTCTTGTCCATGACTGATCATGCGCAGCAAAAACACTCTCATTTTAAGACATCTGTTTTTCAGATGAAAAACTCAGAATTATGGGGTCAATACTTAAATAAGTGGATAAAAACCAATCATGCAACATCAAATAACAGTCACCCGGTGCTGAATCACCAGGTGCAAGAGGTTTTCCCCTCCCGACACTGCCCGTGACATACCATCATCCTACCCTTCCTTCCGCAGCACCGAAACCATTGAGGGCATAGGAAGATTTTTTATTCTGTAAATTATCTAACACAGTTAATATGGCGTACAATCCCAGTTGCCTGTAGCAGGGCACCCTCTACAAGTTCATGCGCAAGTAAACGATTTGGATTAACAGGTGCGGGCATGATTATTTTTCTTTCTGGCACGCGCTGAAAATTAAAACGATGGTAATAAGATTTATCACCGACAAGAATCACAAGTTGATGCCCAGCATACCGGGCAGCTGTTAAAGTCATATTCATCAATGTGCTACCGATACCAGCATTTTTATAATCTGAGCGTACAACAATTGGGCCAAGCAGGAGCGCTTTAGCCAGGCCAATTGCAATCTGTGTCATACGGACAGAACCAACAACATTTGGCTTTGCGCTTGCTATAAAGGACAGTGATAAATCATGAGGCCCACTCTGACGTACAAAATGGACTGCTCTGGTATAACGTGCAGGACCAAAAGCTGTTGCGTTCAGAGTTTCGATATCAAGATCATGGACAGAACGCTCATGCGTATAAATTATGTCTGTATAGATCATAGAAAACAATCCGGAAGAGGGAAGTCGTAATAACAATCTGGCTTTTGTCGGCTCATTACCATCTATTTTGCACAGCAATCTATCTCCTGATACTCAAAATTCTATTTTAAAACCTAAAAGGTCAGTATTTTTGAAAAATCCTGACACTGTTTTTATCCTGCAAAAGGATCAGAAGTGCCGAGCAATCTTTTTAAACCGTATTATAATATAATTCTCCGTTTTGAAATTTTACGATTTCTGATATGGCTATTTTACAAAAAATGCATTTATCAGATATCAGAATATAGAGGAAATCCTATTTTTGCATCCTCTGTAGAGCGATTAGAGCGGTTTTTTATGTCTGCAGACGATAAATTTCATCGAGTAGAACGTGACATGATTATGTATTGTATCTCATACTGTAGTGAAGACATAGCCAACAGGGCACGGTTCTTAAATGCATCATTTAATACGATCGCATTCTGCATAAAGGGACCAGAGACTTTGACTAGAATTGATGGAGTTGTTTGATGGCCAATGTCGTGGTGATTGGTGCTCAATGGGGTGATGAGGGAAAAGGCAAGATTGTTGATTGGCTTTCAGAGCGGGCGGATATCATCGTGCGCTATCAAGGCGGTCATAATGCCGGTCACACATTGGTTGTTGATGGTGTCCGCTATAAATTGTCATTGCTGCCTTCAGGGTTAGTGCGTAGCAAATTATCCATTATCGGAAATGGTGTTGTTGTTGATCCGCATCACTTTCTTCAGGAAGTGAACAAGTTGTGTGAGCAGGGAATCAGGATTACGCCTAATATTCTACGTATTGCCGAAAATGCGCCTCTGCTCCTTTCATTGCATCGTAATCTTGACGCATCGCGTGAAAATACGACATCCGGACTCAAAATTGGGACTACAAAGCGTGGTATCGGCCCCGCTTATGAGGACAAGGTGGGCCGCCGTGCTATACGCCTGGTGGATCTAGCAGAACCAGATACACTGATGATGAAGATCGAGCGTCTTCTGACCCATCATAATGCTCTACGGCGCGGTATGGATGAACCGGAGATTAATCCACAGGGACTTTATGACGAGTTAATACAAGTAGCTGATGATATTTTGCCTTTTATGGATCGTACGTGGCGTTTGCTTGATGAACGTCGCCGGGCCGGTGCGCGGATTCTATTTGAAGGAGCCCAAGGCGCATTGCTGGATAATGATTTTGGCACCTATCCATTTGTCACCTCTTCTAGCACAGTTTCCGGACAAGCCGCTTCTGGTTCTGGGTTAGGGCCAGATGCGATTGATTATGTGCTTGGTATTGTAAAAGCTTATACAACACGGGTTGGTGAAGGACCTTTTCCAACAGAACAGGTCAATGAAACCGGTGACTTTCTTAGTGAGCACGGGCATGAATTCGGTGTTGTAACAGGACGCAAACGCCGATGTGGCTGGTTTGATGCGGTTTTGGTACGGCAGATGGTTATTGTTTGTGGCATTGATGGCATTGCACTGACTAAGCTTGACGTTCTTGACGGAATGGATGAGATCAGAATTTGTACCGGCTATGAGCTTGATGGTAGGCCATTAGATTACCTTCCTGCTTCAATAGGTATGCAGATGCGTGTCAAACCGATTTATGAAACTCTTCCGGGCTGGAAAGCGACAACAGCTGGTGCACGTCAATGGATAGATTTGCCAGCACAGGCAGTTAAATATGTTCGTCATATCGAATCCTTGATTGGTGCTCCAGTTGCCTTGCTTTCCACGAGCCCTGAACGGAACGATACGATTCTTGTCACGGATCCTTTTCAGGACTGATATGAGCTGATCTTTGATGACGCCTTTTAGAGAAACCCCGTAGTTTTCTAGAAAAGAGGAGATAGGGTTCTTCTGAGAAGATCACCCGTAGGAGTCCATGGTCAGCGAAATAATGAAGGTCTGATTTTAGTAGAGAGATCAACACGCTGTATGGCCGATTTTGTGAATGTATTGAAGAAGACAATCGCTGCACAGCGAAAATCTACATTGGAGTTGCGTCAACGTATTTATGCTCGTGCACGGGAGACGGTTGAAAAAAAACTTGCGGAAAGCAGTCTTGCTCCTGAGCTTATTGAGCTTCAACACCGAATCCTAGAGAAGGCGATCAGCGAAGTTGAGAAATCATACCATTCAAAACAAGAGATAGATGGAGCTAGCTCTGAGGCATCCACAGTTGATAGAGAACAAGGGTCTGATCAAGAAAAATTATCTAGTGTTCGTGTATCATTTTCTGAAAATGTGGAAAAGCTGCAGGCAGAGAATGTGTTTTTATCACAAAAAGAATCATTGCTGCAGTCTGTTCTCGGAGAGAAAAAGCCTGAACAAACAGCTAATGATTTCCGGAAAGGAAAAAATCCTGTTGGCATTCTATCATTGGGATCTGCAATAGAGAAATACAGCAAGAAGAACAAAAATGATTTCAGCATGTTCTCGGGTATTTTTGCACAGACGGTAAGACAGGGAAAGGAACGTTCAGGCAAAAAGCAAGTTCTAGTTTTGAGCTCAATGGTTGTTGTTATACTATCTCTCTTTATGGTGATTATCTGGTTTTTAACGGTAGTGACAGAGATGCAATCGGACATTATTGTCGATCACTTGGAAAATAAAAAGCCTATAGCAAAGATAATGCAGCGTCTTATGCCCAATGGAGAGGAAACGAATCCTGGACTGTTGAAAGAATGGGATCAAGAAAAAAGTAAAAATACAGCTGACCATCTCGTCATGCAGACGACTAGTAAAGTTCTTTACCGGGAAGAGCAGACAGCTCTTTTACCTGAGACAATAGAAACAGGGAATGTCAAATGGTCGCTGCTATATGAAGAATATGAAGGGGAGCAAGACAACCGTAAGGCAATGATAATTCGGGGTGATATTTCAATACCTGATAAGTCTATGAGACTGCGGATGGTCATCCGCCCTAATAATGATCCATCGATTCCAGCCGCTTTTTTGGTTAAACTACTTTTTATGATACCAAAAGATTTTTATGGTGGCGCAGTTGACCGTATCGGTCAATTGTTATTGAAGGCTTCAGATCTATCAGCTGGACAGGAACTGCATGGAATAGTTCAATTCAAAATTGATGAAAATTTTTTCATTCTTGCCATGGATGCTCCAGGGCCATTGTTACGCCGTAATCTGAAAATGATGTGTCAATCACCATGGATTAAGCTAAACATTGTATATAAAACTGGTCAGCGTGCTGAATTTTTCCTTGTGAAGGGTGATGGAGGCGATTCTCTTTTCAAGAAAATGCTGAACTTCACAGTGAATTATGCTAAAACTGAAAATAGAGAATAAAAAAACTCTATATATGATTTTTTTAATTGCTGTAAAATGATATTTTTATTCAACGCGGACGAGACAATAAGAGACCCTTTCCGGATTGCAGGGAGATAGAGAGTTTGCCGCTCACTGTATTAGAAAGCGTTCTTGAAGAACCAAAATCAAGAGACCTGCTGTGTAAAGGCCATTTGGCTCCATGAATCGATAAACTTTCAAGCGATGAAAACGCGACTATACTGAAAGCAGTCTTGTTAGGAAAATCGAAAGTGTAGTGACCAGCTACTAGTGGCCATCCTTCTTCACTGCCACTTGTTAACATAACTGGAATATGTCTTTCGGCTAAGGCAATTGCTATTGTCATGTGAAAGAAAACATGATCGGTTTTTTCTCCACCAAATGCACCGCATAATACAAGACGTGTCGCTCCTTTTTTCATGGCTGTATGAACAGCAATTTCACCATCCGTCATATTTTTTTCACGTGGAAATAAATTCTTTGGGATAAGACGATGATTCCTTTTCATGTTTTTACTTGTGGAATCGAAATCTCCTACCCACAGTATTGGCTCTAGTTCTAACAGCTTTGCATGACGTATGCCGCTGTCAGCAGCAATGACAATTGTGTTGGCAATTTGTGATTTGAGCCGTATTGTCGGTACAACCGTACCACCTAAAAGAATAGTAAATGCCGTCATTTGGCTCTCTCCCAGTCAAGACATTCCACTACACAGCAGCTATAAATAAACATCGCAACCGGGACAGAAGGCTTTATATTTTGTCGGAAAATTATTCAACACGAAACAACTTTGATAGAAAGTCTGCCTTGACTTCCCGGACCGTACCCCATGCATTCCGTTCAGGCCGTCAATTGATTCATCTTTAACTCCGCTTGCTCTAAACTCTCAAGCTTTTTCATCGAGAACGAATCCACAACCACCGAGTAATATTCTTTTCCTACGATATCCGAGCCTATTCACTGATGTATGGAAGCAGCAGAAATCTGTTGCAGTAGGAGTGGATTTCAGCATTGTCAATTGCAGTAAGCAGAAAAGATTCTGCAATGAGTACAATGCATGGCATGGGAAATGTCGAGCATATTTTGTAATGATTTTGTCATCGCGGCCCTATATGGACTGATTGCAGGCATTTCAGCAATTAAGGTTATATCAACATTGGCAATACGTCCATCTCATATTGGTGGGAAGAATCTGTCATTGTAAACTACCGTTGCCGTAGCAATGGCGGCAATTCCTTCCCTGCGGCCGATAAATCCGAGTGTTTCATTTGTTGTCGCTTTCAGCGATATACGGTCCAGGGAAATGTCGAGCATATTTTGTAATGATTTTGTCATCGCGGCCCTATATGGACTGATTGCAGGCATTTCAGCAATTAAGGTTATATCAACATTGGCAATACGTCCATTTCTTTCACGAATCAGTCTCACTGCATGCCGGACAAATATTTCTGATTGTACATTTTTCCATTGAGGGTTCGCGGGTGGAAAGTGCATACCGATATCGCCTGCACCTTGAGTTGCCAGCAGTGCATCAGTCAAGGCATGCAACGCAACATCAGCATCAGAATGACCGATAAGTTTTTTATCACAGGGTATTTTCATACCGCAGAGGACAACACCATGACCCTGTACAAGTCTATGAACATCGTAACCATTTCCTGTTCGTACATCAGGACATGGAGTTTCAGCCGTCCGAAAGTATTGATCAGTCATTTCAATGTCCTTTTCCCAAGTAATTTTAATATTGCTGGATGAACTTTCAACAACGCGCATGGGTATGTTATACCACTCTGCCAAAGCAGAATCGTCTGTAAAATCAGATTGCCCGGCTTCATATGCTGCCTTATGTGCAGACAAAATAAGCGGATAGGGAAAAGATTGGGGGGTTTGTGCGGCAAACAAACTGTCATGCGGAACAGTAAAAACCACACATTTGTCATTACCCACCCGCTTGAGCGTGTCAGAAACTGGAATGGCAAGCAATACGCCACCTGATGGTGTTAGGGCACGATGAATGGTGGTTAACTGTTGATGGTTGATAAATGGGCGTACCCCATCATGAATATGTACATAAGAAGGTGCAATGTCCTGAAGATATTGCAATCCTGCATAAACCGACTCTTGCCGGGTACATCCCCCGTTAATAATGGTCAGTTTACCAATTATATCACTCAATATCTGTTTGCAAAATATATAATCATCAGGGTGTATAACAAGAACGAGTGTTGTAATATCTATGTGGGAAAGAAACACGTCTACTGTGCGCCGGATGAGAGTCTTACCGCCGATCGCTGTGTATTGTTTCAGTATTTTTCCTCCTGCGCGCTTGCCTCGTCCGGCCGCTACAATAATTGCTGCAATAGAAATTTTATAAATGCCTCACCTACTACATTATCAGCTGGCTAATTTGCGGGGTTCCTTGGATGTATCAAGACCCAAACGGTCACGGGTAGTTGACCGTTTTAAATCTGCAATCGTTGTTTCTGATAAGACATGAAGAAAAGCTTTTAGAGCGTTGATCAATGTACTATTAAGACCACATGCATCAGTTAAAGGACATTTGATCATACTGCTTTCAAAACACTCAGCTACAAAAAAATTCTCTTCTGTCTCCATAACAACGTCGGCTACGGTGATATGCGTTGCCGGTCTTGCAAGCTTGACTCCTCCATTTTTTCCAGGAACCGTTTGTATAATACCACCTTTTTTAAGGGGACTTAGAATCTTGAACAAAAATGTTTCTGAAATAGAATATGCTGCAGCAATATCAGGGATGCAGCTCAACCGTCCCTCATTAGCTGCACAATACATTAGTATCCGGATAGCATAATCTGTTTGTTTTGTGAGCCGCATGAATCTTTTCCTGAAATGTTGTGTTTGCGAGACTCCCACAAATTATTTTAGAAATATTTTGAATCAAGTGAACTTTTTCACTTTTTAATCAGGCTTATTCAGCTCTTAAAGATTAAGAGCATCCTATCATCTTCTTAGAAAGAAGACCATCATTTTTTAGGAAAAAAGAGGATGTATGAGAGTCTCTCTCTTGAGCTCTTGTCTGCAAGATTGTTGAATATGGAATTCCTTGATGCGCCAGATTTTTTTATAAAGGTCGTGCGTGATGCTATGATTCGCATCGTCTAGCAGTAGACCCGTAGTAAATAAACAGAAGACAGCAGGTGAACGATCATGACCTATGATATTCTTGTTGTTGATAACGAAACAGATGTTCGTGAGCGTGTAGCAGGCATTTTAGGTGATGAAGGTTATAGAACCCGTGTAGCTGCCGACGCAGATGCAGCATTGGAAACTATTAAAGAATGCGTGCCGCATCTGATCTTTCTGGATATCTGTTTACAGGGCAGTCGGTTTCATGGTTTAGCATTACTTGAGGAAATCAGGAAACTACACCCAGAATTACCGATTGTAATGATTTCCAGACATGGGAATATTGAACCGGCAATTTTTGCCATAAAGCGTGGTGCTTATGATTTTATTGAAAAACCATTCAAGGTTTCTCGATTGATCCTTGTCACAGAACGTGCTCTTGAAATGTTGAAACTCAGGCGGGAAGTTTCAGAGTTACGTTTCCGTAAAAAAAACGTTTATGATCATGAGCATTGTGGTCTGATTGGAAAATCTCCTCTTATAAACCATCTAAGGCAAGTCATAGAAAAGGTTGCACCAACTAATAGCCGTGTCATGATTACTGGACCATCTGGTTCAGGAAAAGAGATCGCAGCGCGTATGATCCATGCTCTGTCCCCGCAGGCCCATGGACCGTTTGTGATACTCAATGCGGCAACAATGATACCAGAGCGCATCGAGATTGAGCTATTCGGTATGGAAATGAATGGCAGAGAATACAGAATAGGCGCATTGGAAGAAGCGCATGGCGGTATTCTGTATCTTGATGAAGTCGCTGACATGCCGCGTGAGACACAGGGCAGGATTTTGCGCGTGTTGACGGAACAGAAATTTAAACGGATAGGTGGGATGAGTCGGATAAAAGTTGATGTGCGAATAATCTCATCCACGGCACAGGATCTTAATACTTTAATGATCATGGGTCGTTTCCGTGAGGATTTATTCCACCGTCTTGCGGTCGTTCCAATTGTGATGCCGCCACTTGCCGCACATCGTGAAGATATTCCGCTTTTGGTAGATCATTTTATGCGGCTGATTGCCCATCAGGCTGGCATAAAACTGCGTTCCATCGGTGATGAGGCCATGGCACTGCTGCAGGCACATAACTGGCCAGGAAATATTAGGCAATTGCGCAATAATGTGGAACGCCTTCTTATTCTCACACGTGATGAAGAGTGTGATCTTCCGATCTCTGCTGCATTACTGCCAGCTGAAATTGGAGAGAAACTGCCACGTATTCCTTCCAATACAGATCAGCATATCATGGCTCTTCCCTTGCGTGAAGCCAGGGAGTTGTTTGAAAAGGAATATCTTATAGCACAGATCAACCGTTTTGGTGGCAATATTTCCCGCACATCCGAATTCATTGGTATGGAACGGTCAGCATTACACCGCAAGCTTAAATCTCTTGGGGTATGATATAGATCTCGTTTGAGAATACATGGTTCATGTCGCTGAAACGCTTGCGGGCTAGTTAGCAGAACGTGATATCAGCATCACTAACTGGGAATGAATAGTTCTTGCTGAGGCCGTTGTTGCAAACAGGTTGCGTTATGCTTATCTTATGCTGTTGCCGAACCTGAGCTGAGACAAGCGTTCATGGTGAGAAGAGGCTATAGCTACGAGAGCATGAAAGCTGCTTCTTTGAAAGAAGGTGCAAGGAAGGCATATGGATATTTGTAGTTTCTGGCATGGTAGAAAATTACGTACAGTAGACCAGCTTTGCCTTTCTTCTATGGTCATGACAGGACAGCGAGTCAAACTCTTTGTTTATGAACCGGTTGATAATACTCCTGAAGGTGTTGAACTCCACGATGCAGAGCCTATTTTGTCAAAAGCTTGGCTATATCGAATGGATCCGGATTATCCATCTTTCAATCCGGGGTTGTCTGTGGTACAATTTAGTGATTGTTTCCGCATCATGCTTATGAAGCATCAGAAAGGTATTTGGCTTGATACGGATGTTTATCTCGTCAAACAATTTCACCCGGATCCAGAGGAGATTTGGCTTGCCCGTGAAAATTGGGCACGCGTTGGTGTTTCGGCCCTTTATCTTCCACCAGATCATCCTATTATCACGGCATTTGAAATTTATATGCGAGGAAATAACCCTGTTCCTAACTGGCTTGGGTTTAAAAGACGAGTCATTCGGCCATTTCTTCTGAAGATGCTGGGATTGCCAGTCCAATCAAATAGACTGGGGATTACAATATTTGGCAATGATGGGATTTCACGACTGGCGAAACACTTCGGCTGTTTCGATCAAGCAAAGCCAAAGGAAACATTTTATTATTGGACTGGATCCAAAGCGGAACGGATTTTTGATCCTTCATACGGGTTGCAACCACTGACCTGCCCGAATTTTATAGGATTTCATATTCACAAAAAGGCCTTGACAGAGAAGATGCCACAAAAGGGCAGTTTTTATGATTGGGCTTATAGGCGTCTAAGACGGCTCAAGACGAAGACTGAAGAGAAGAATCATTTTCAATGATAGTGCAACATTGTTATTGACACGTAACCCACTTTGGTATTTTCGGACAGATGAATAAGATATATATAGCTCCGCTATCAGATGAGGTTCACCGTTCCCGGTTCGTTGAAAGAGTGGAGTTGTGAATAATTAAGCGAAAGCCGGAAGATGAGAGATCCTGTCAAGACAGAAATGAACTTGGTCCCGATGGTCGTTGAGCGGACAAACCGGGGCGAGCGCGCGTATGATATCTTTTCCAGATTATTGAAAGAGCGTATAATTTTTATTAATGGCCCGATTGATGATACAATGGCAATACTAGTATCCGCCCAGCTTCTATTTCTGGAAGCTGAAAGTCCGAAAAAGGAAATCAGTCTTTACATCAATTCCCCTGGTGGGTATGTGACTGCAGGCTTGGCCATTTATGATACAATGCAGTTTATCCATCCAGCCGTATCTACACTGTGTATCGGGCAGGCTGCATCAATGGGGTCACTGCTGCTAGCGGCCGGTGCAAAGGGGCGCCGTTTTTCATTACCGAATGCGCGTGTTATGCTGCATCAGCCATCAGGAGGGTTTCAAGGCGCAGCATCAGATATACAGCGTCATGCGAAGGACATTATAAATTTGAAACGTCGCCTTAACGATATTTATGCGGCTCATACTGGTAAACAGTATCAAACAATTGAGATGACACTTGACCGAGACTATTTCATGTCTTCTGAGGAAGCCGTGGAGTTCGGGCTGATTGATGAGGTGCTGGAAAAAAGGGCAATACCGCAATCGGATGTGTGATAATCAAAAAGTTTTTTTACTGGTTGTTGAAATCGGTGAAAATCATTGCGGTTTTTCATTGAGAGCTATGAGATAGTCTGGGCTGAAGCAAGTGTTTCTTGCGTGCGGTTCCAGCGTCTTGTTTCAATCTGAATCGTTTCTTGCTTTTTCCAGTCGGAGAAAGAAGGTCTGAATAACTAAAGCCTCGCGATATTTTTGTAATATGCATTTTTTATTGTGAGGAAAAGAAGCCTATGTAGAAGCAGAATTGTAAAATTGTAATGATTGACTGTTTGCCTGTATAGAAGGATAGAAGAACAATGAGCAAGGTTGGAAATAATGGAGGCAATTCAAAAAATACACTGTATTGCTCATTTTGCGGCAAAAGCCAGCATGAAGTGCGTAAACTAATTGCTGGCCCGACTGTTTTTATATGTGACGAATGTGTCGAGCTCTGCATGGATATTATCCGTGAGGAAAACAAGGCATCTTCTTCCCGTGTGCATGATGGGGTTCCTGCACCGCAGGACATCATGATGGTGCTGGATGATTACGTTATTGGACAATCTTATGCCAAGCGTGTATTGGCTGTGGCAGTACACAACCATTATAAGCGGTTGGCACATCAGGTCAAGAATTCAGAGATTGAACTCTCAAAATCAAATATTCTTCTTGTTGGATCTACTGGGTGTGGAAAGACCTATCTTGCTCAGACTCTGGCCCGCATCATTGATGTACCTTTTACTATGGCTGATGCAACCACATTGACAGAAGCTGGCTATGTTGGCGAAGATGTTGAGAATATCATTCTCAAACTCCTGCAGGCCGCAGATTATAATGTGGAGCGGGCGCAGCGTGGTATCGTTTATATTGATGAAATTGATAAAATTACCCGTAAGACCGATAATCCATCTATTACTCGAGATGTTTCCGGTGAAGGCGTGCAACAGGCTCTATTGAAAATTATGGAAGGGACGATAGCATCAGTTCCTCCGCAGGGTGGGCGTAAGCATCCACAACAGGAATTTTTGCAAGTGGATACAACTAATATTCTTTTTATATGTGGGGGTGCATTTTCTGGTCTTGATAAAATCATTTCAGCGCGTGGCGAGAAAACATCCATCGGCTTTGGTGCAATGGTCACAACCTCAGATGATCGCAGAATCAGTAAAATTTTTTATGATCTTGAACCTGAGGATCTTCTGAAGTTTGGTTTAATCCCCGAATTAATTGGACGTCTCCCTATTGTTGCAACACTTGAGGATTTGGATATTGAAGCATTAACACAGATCCTGTCAAAACCAAAAAATGCACTTGTCAAGCAGTATCGCAGATTGTTTGAGATGGAAAATGTTGAACTGACATTTCATGATGACGCGTTGCGTGCAATTGCCAACAAGGCTATTGAGCGGAAGACTGGGGCCCGGGGGTTACGCTCAATCATGGAAAAAATATTGCTGGATACGATGTTTGATCTGCCAAGGCTTGAAGATGTGCGCGAAGTTGTTATTTCTGGTGATGTTATTGAGGGCACAACACGTCCACTCTATATCTATGATAGTCGGCATGGTGAAAAAGAAAATGCGTTAGCGTAACCCATGTCTGGGAAACTTGAGGAACTGCATTGGCAGCATTGGCATGACATTCCATTGACGATTTTATGTGTATTCTTCTGTTTTTGCAGCAGAGTCTGAATATAGGTAGGATATGGAATAATTTGACTTGTCCTGCCCATGGCTTGCGTTTTTCTCCGTTCCTTGATACTTCAGACCTTATGCTTTTCCTCTCTTTTCTTTTTTTTATAAAATCTGCGAGGGTGCTGGTTCTTAACCCGGAGGGAAACCCACCTCAAGAATTTGCACGCATAGCCCTTTATTGTGGGTGGAGTGTTGGTCAAATCTTCTGTACTCCAGAAAGGATAAAAAATGCAGAAAAGTACCGAAAAGGTTTGTATAGCGGAAAATGGGCTTTATGGTGTTTTGCCGTTGCGCGATATTGTTGTCTTTCCGCATATGATTGTACCGTTGTTTGTTGGCCGTGAAAAATCAATTTTCTCTCTGGAAGAAGCAGTACGAGAGAACAAGCAGATATTACTTGTGACCCAGAAGAATGCAGGGGCTGATGATCCATCGCCTGAAGAACTCTATGATGTTGGCACACTTGCCAACATTTTGCAGATTCTAAAATTGCCAGATGGGACAATGAAGGTCCTGGTTGAGGGCGTGGTCAGAACCAGACTGGTGCGATTTATTGAGAAAGGCATTTATTTGCAGGCTAATGTGGAAATTTTACAGGACATCATTGACGATACGGTTGAGATTGAAGCTCTCGTTCGTTCTGTTATTTCAGATTTTGAGAATTATGTGAAGCTCAATAAAAAGATCTCACCAGAGGTGATCAATGCTGTCAACCAGATTGAAAACCCTTCTCGCCTCGCGGATACTATTGCATCGCATCTGACGGTAAAATTGTCGGAAAAACAGGAAATGCTAGGGCTTCTTGCCATTCATGAGCGGTTGGAAAGGGCATTGGGCTTTATGGAATCTGAAATTTCTGTGTTGCAAATTGAAAAGCGTATCCGGTCACGGGTAAAACGACAGATGGAAAAAACACAGCGCGAGTATTACCTCAATGAGCAGATGAAGGCAATTCAAAAAGAGCTTGGTGATAGTGAGGGTGTTCGTGATGATCTTTCAGAGATGGAAGAGGCTATAAAAAAAGTCAGATTTACTAAAGAAGCAAGAGAGAAAGTCCTCTCTGAAATAAAAAAACTGCGGTCCATGTCACCTATGTCCGCTGAAGCGACTGTGGTGCGTCACTATCTTGACTGGCTGCTTACCATTCCATGGAATAGAAAATCCAGAATCAGGAAGGATATTACCTGTGCTGAAAAAGTACTGGAAGAAGAACATTTTGGTTTGGGGAAATGCAAGGAACGCATTATCGAATATCTGGCTGTACAGAACCGCGCTAAAAAATTGAAGGGACCAATACTGTGTTTTGTCGGTCCCCCTGGTGTTGGAAAAACATCGTTAGCACGCTCTATTGCTAGGGCAACTGGTCGTGAATACGTCCGTATATCGCTTGGTGGTGTACGAGATGAGTCTGAGATTCGTGGTCATCGCCGTACCTATATCGGTTCCATGCCAGGTAAAATCATGCAATCGATGAAGAAGGCTGGGAGATCAAACCCGCTTTTCCTTCTTGATGAAATTGATAAGATGGGACAAGACTTTCGTGGTGATCCATCATCAGCTCTTTTAGAAGTGTTAGATCCAGAGCAGAATGCGGCTTTCATGGATCATTATTTGGAAGTAGAATATAATCTATCTGACGTCATGTTTGTGACAACAGCCAATACTATCAATATTCAAGGGCCTTTACTAGACCGTATGGAGGTTATGCGCATTGCTGGTTACACCGAGGATGAAAAGCTTGAGATTGCTAAACGGCATCTTTTGCCCAAGACCATCAACGAGCATGCCTTGCAACCAAGTGAATTTTCAGTTGATGATGCTGCTATTCATAGCATCATTCAGGATTATACGCGGGAGGCTGGCGTGCGTAATCTTGAGCGAGAACTGACGAAACTTGCCCGTAAGGCAGTAACAGCAATTGTTGTCAAATCAGCTAAGGGACCGATTGATATCACACGCGATAATGTGGCTGATTATTTAGGAGTTGGACGATTTCGCTATGGTCATATTGAAGGTGAAAATCAGGTTGGCATCGTAGTCGGGCTTGCATGGACTGAAGTTGGTGGAGAGCTTCTTACCATTGAAGGTGTCATGATGGCAGGAAAAGGTCGCATGACAATCACGGGGAATCTGCGGGATGTAATGAAGGAATCGATTTCAGCCGCGACAGCCTATGTGCGCTCTCGTTCTGTTGATTTCGGTATTGAACCGACGCTTTTTGAAAAGCGTGATATTCATGTTCATGTACCGGAAGGTGCAACACCGAAAGATGGCCCTTCAGCTGGCATTGCGATGATGACGGTTATTGTCTCTATTATGACAGGTATTCCGGTTCGGAGAGATGTTGCCATGACAGGTGAGATCACGCTGCGCGGTCGTGTATTACCCATTGGTGGATTAAAAGAAAAACTCCTTGCAGCAGTTCGTGGTGGTATCAAACAAGTTCTTGTTCCTGAAGAAAATGCTAAGGATCTGATTGATATTCCGGATAATGTAAAAAACCGCATAGCAATCACTCTGGTTGCTCATGCAAGCGAAGTTCTATATCATGCTCTTGTGCATGAGCCGCAACCCATGAAATGGACAGAGGACGATACTGGCTCCTTTCTAGGTGCCGTTTCTGTTGTTGAGAGTGATCGCTCCAATCAACCTGTAGCACATTGAGGAATCAAGAGATTTTGGTAGAAATTTGGATTTTCGTTTTAATATCAGTGGTGTTATAGAAAACAAGGGTAGGGTTCTAATATATTTTTCATTGTCCCAGGCTTTTAAGTAACACGCGGTGACTTTTAAAGTAAGCATAGAGAAAGGAAATCTTGAATGAATAAGAAGGAATTAATAAGCTCCGTTGCGGCGATGGCGGATTTTCCCAAAAAGCAGGCAGCTGCTGCTGTAGATGCTTTTATTAACTCTGTTATGAACACTCTCAAAAAAGGGGAAGATGTGCGTCTCCCAGGCTTTGGTTCTTTTGAGGTCGCACGCCGGGGAGCTTCAAGAGGAATTAATCCATCAACGCGTGAAACTTTCAATATTCCAGCGCGCAATATACCGAAATTCAAGCCGGGCAATATCCTGAAAAAGGTTGTCAATGGTCAAGAATAGCGTCCTGTCCTGGAAAAGGTAGAACGGAACAGTTGTGAAAAGTCATGGTTTAAAAGCATGTATAGTATAGAGAGAAGTTAATAATATTAACACTGTGATTAGTATGTTTTTAACCAAGTATTGTAAATAATAGAAACCGATCTTTTTGATAGGGAATAAAAAAAATTGACTGGAGCAATCGATTTATGGGCTGAATATAAAGTATCAGACATAGGCTAGATTCTAGTTTATCAGGGAGTCGGAGTGTGAATGTGCGCGATTTTTTACAAAGAAAGGGTTTTTTCAGAAAAGCAGCTTGGATTATTGCAGTTACTGCACCTTTCCCCATTTTTCCATCTGCTCTCTATGCAGCTATTCCTAATGGAGCTTTTGTTGATAGATATGCTGCAATAGTTATTGATGCTAATTCGGGGAAAACGCTGTTTGAGAAAAAGGCACATGTGAGACGATATCCTGCATCTCTGACGAAAATGATGACACTTTACATGCTTTTTGATGCCCTGCAATCAGGGCGTATCTCTAACAAGACACCGATTCCCGTTTCTGTTTATGCTGCTTCGCGACCACCAACAAAGATGGGTTTAAATGCAGGGCAGAGCATTCATGCGGAAACAGCAGCCAAGGCCTTGATTACTAGATCCGCTAATGATGTTGCAGTAGCGATTGGCGAGTATCTTGGCGGATCAGAAGCAAATTTTGCGAGGATGATGACACGAAAAGCCCGGAGACTGGGAATGGTGAATACCAATTTCGCAAATGCATCCGGATTACATGATCCCAAGAATTATTCCACAGCACAAGATATGGCAGTGCTCTCTTTAGCATTGCGTAAACATTTCCCTAGGCAATATAAACTGTTTAATACTACACATTTTACTTTTCGCGGTAAAAACGTTGCAGGACATAATCGTTTGGTGAAATCCATGAAAGGTGTTGATGGGATTAAGACCGGTTATACTCGCATGTCCGGTTTCAATCTTGCAAGTTCAAGACGTGCAGAAGGAAAAAGTATTGTTGCTGTTGTGATGGGGGGCAAGACTGCTGTCTCGCGGGATGATCATATGGCAGATCTTTTGGTCCGTTATATGAAAAAAGCAAGCAATAAAAGGGCTTCATCTTCGATGATTTTCAGAAATGGGGTTTATCTTCCGGAAGGAAGGAAAGTTCCGCGACCGATTGCCAAGACTTTTTACGATAAGGGAATCAATGATAAAGTTGTTGTCACGCAGTTTGATGCTCATGGTGGAGTCAGCGGGCATGTGACAGACAGCAATGTACCGAGACCGGTTATTAAACCGGCGTTTAATAGATCTTCTAAAAAAGATAATGGTCCATTGCTTGTTGCTGTGAATGATCGTCAACATGATTCATTGCTACTGAGAGCATTATCACGCCGAGATTTTAGACTTGTAGCAGCAGGAAATGGGTTTCCCGTAGAGGATCACCCACCACCAGTTCCGATTCTGAAAGCGAATGACAGTGTTGAGTGAATTGCCGAATCGGCGCTCGTCAAAGCAAAAGTGCAGCTGAATTCTACGTCGAACTGCAGAGACCTGGAGAGAAAGTCTATGCATGTTTGCGGAAGCGGAGCACTCAATTTGCATCACATACCGTGCACGTTTCAGTGGATTTTACTCATGGCAAGCGGCGTGTCAATTCATGCTTTTTCTGAACTAAGATATATCTCAATTGTTATATTATGCTGTAAGGTGCAGATTTTTTGTTCTATATCGCTGTGGATATTCTGAGTGTCTCTGACAATTACTCATTCAGAGCCTGTCGTATTTTTTTTGCAGCTTTTTCTAGTTCAGCCATGTCAGTTTTCTGGGTTATATGAGATTTGAGAGCAACGCCGATAAACCGTGGAATGATATGGAAATGCAGGTGGTAAATGGTTTGCCCACCGGCTCGTTCATTAAACTGCATAAGTGTTATGCCGTCTGCGGAAAAAGCCTTCTTCACTGCCTTTGCAACTTTTTGTACCACCTGAACAAGCAAGGCTAGAGTATTTGGATCTGCATCTAGAAGATTACGTGATGCCCTCCGTGGGATGACCAGTGTGTGCCCTGGTCCTTGTGGCATAACATCCATAACTGCTACAGTATCTTCGTCTTCGTAGACACGGGCTGCTGCAACTTCTCTACGTAATAACTTAGCAAAGATGTTGTTGTCATCATAAGTATTTCTCATTGCTTAGGCTACCAATTCTTGATCTCTAGTAACAGATCATACAAAAGGAGAGGCGTGATTTCCTTCGCTGTGATCTGACGAACTGCTCATTCTTTATGAATTGTCTTCTTTTTGTATTTCTAATATAGCCTCAACTTCGACAGTTGCATCCATCGGCAAAGCTGTCACACCAATAGCTGAACGGGCATGTCTACCAGCTTCTCCGAGAATCTGTAAAAAGAAATCAGAAGCACCGTTTGCAATCTGCGAGATATCCGTAAAAGATGGTGTCGTCGCTACAAAGGCGGTTATTTTTACAATTCTTTTGAATGTGTTAAGAGTACCAAGTGTTGCTTGTGCATGCCCTAATATATTGATCGCACATAATTCTGCTGCCTTTTTCGCTTTTGTAGCATCAACCTCTGTGTTGACCTTTCCTACAGCGAAAAGTTTTCCTTTCTCATCAAATGGCAGCTGACCAGAAATAAAGACATGTTGTCCGCTTTGGACGGTTGTGACATAATTAGCAACTGGAGTAATTGCCTGTGGAATAACAATACCCAATTGTGCAAGACGGGATTGGATTTTGGTGGTTTTATCGGACATGATGTTTCTTTCTTTTTGGTTGTTAGATCGTTATATCAACGAAAAAGAGGGCGCGATACATGCAGAATATATAATATGCTTACCTCTAGCGTATGCCTTCCCATAGATATGCAATGTCAGTTATGGTAATCTTTAATTTTAATAGCATGCTTATTTTTTTGAGATCAAGTTTTCCTATGAGGAGAAATCTTCACAGGAACGTGAAGATGTGCATACACATGGACATGCTGCTTGCAAAGGTGACAGCACTCTTGTAAAAATACAAAGATTCCACACACGGGTTACATAGGGTCTAACAGGGGTAATACCTTCATAGAGATTCACCGGTGGCAGTTCCTTGCCTGTATCCGTGGAGGCTTTAACCGGAAAGGAAAAACCATGACATTGCCTCATTTTTCTATGCGACAGCTTCTTGAAGCTGGTGCTCATTTTGGTCACCAGACACATCGATGGAACCCAAAGATGGCTCCTTATATCTATGGTGAACGTAACAATCTTCATATTATCGATCTTTCCCAGACCGTTCCAATGTTGCATCGTGCTTTGCAATTGATTTCTGATACAGTTGCAACTGGTGGCCGTGTCCTTTTTGTTGGCACAAAACGGCAGGCATCGGAGATTGTTGCTGATGCAGCACAGCGTTCAGCGCAGTATTACGTTAATGCGCGCTGGCTTGGTGGTATGCTGACCAATTGGAAGACTATTTCTAACTCCATCCAGCGGCTGCGTAAACTAGATGAACTGCTCGAAAGTGATGAGGTTCAGGGCTTTACCAAGAAAGAACGCCTGAATCTTGAGCGTTATCGCAAAAAGCTCAACCGTGCACTCGGTGGTATAAAAGATATGGGATCTGTTCCGGATATGATATTCATCATTGATACCAACAGGGAATCAATTGCTATTCAAGAAGCTAAGCGGTTGAAAATACCGGTTACCGCAGTGATTGATACGAATTGTAACCCTGACGATATTGATTATCCTATTCCAGGTAATGACGATGCTGCACGTGCCATTTCACTTTATTGTGATTTAGCTGCAAAGGCAGCACTGGATGGCATCGCACGTCAACAGGGAAGCATTATGAGCCTAGGGGTTGGAGAGCAGGTAGAAGTTCCTTCTATACCTACCTAATAGGTTAGTTCATAATTTACGTTGATACAAACTTTTCGGGTCTTTCTCAATAAAATCTGTTCTGAATTCTAGCATAGCATATATCCAGCATGTCTGTGATACGGCACGACCATAATAAGGAGAAAAGATGAGTATTTCTGCGTCTCAAGTAAAGGAACTCCGTGAAATAACTGGGTCCGGTATAATGGATTGCAAGGTCGCTCTAGCTGCAACAAATGGTGATATGAGTGCCGCCGTCAGCTGGCTGCGCAAGAAGGGCATCACTCGTGCGGATCAAAAGGCAAAACGTATAGCGGCTGATGGTCTGATTGGTATTATGGCGGAACATGAAAAAGCTGTTCTTGTCGAGGTTAATACTGAGACAGATTTTGTTGCCCGCAATGATTTTTTTCAGGACATTGTGCGCAATGTGGCCCAAGCCGCCTTTGAAAAAGACGGTTCACTTGAAGCCATATCTCTTGCTATCTGTCAAGGTTCATCTAGAACAATTGCTGATATTATCAGGAATGCTGTCGATACTCTTGGGGAAAATATAAGGGTACGCCGTGTCGCTATGCTGCATGTTAGGTCGGGGGTTATTGCGACCTATATTCATAATAGCGTCTCCGAGGGACTTGGAAAGATAGGTGTGTTAGTTGCTCTTGAAACAACAGGAAACAAGGATGCTGCCCGGACCTTCGGCCGTCAAGTTGCAATGCATGTGGCTGCAAAGAAACCTTTGGCTCTTACTATTGCGGATTTGGATCCCGCTTTCGTAGAGCAAGAAAAGGAATTTTTTTTAGAGCAAGCGCATCAATCTGGCAAACCGAAAAACATCATAGACAAGATAGTAAATGGACGTTTGCATGCATTCTATCAGGAAGTTGTTCTTCTCTCCCAGGCCTTTGTGATAAATCCAGATCACTCTGTTGAAGAGGCGTTAAAACAAGCAGAGAGGTCGATTGGTGCTCCGGCAAAGATTGTTGATTATGTCTGTTTTACCTTGGGAGAAGGTATTGAAAAAGTAAAATAATAGTATCTCATTGCAAAATATGATCCTGCTAAAGAATTAATCTATTATTTTTAATAAAATTAATATAAGCATAAAGTCTTTACTTGCCGGTATTTTATATATCTTTTATGCTCGAATGTTCGGGAGAAAGATTCTTTTTGTATGTTTTGACATTCTACTTTTTCTATTGCAAAAAAAATATTTGCATGAGAATCAGTCCGACGTGCCAATAGAGTGGCCTTCATGTATTGCATCATTTATTGATAGATTGATCGTATCATTATGGAGACATCAAATATGGCGGATCGTCCTCTTTACAAACGGGTTTTACTAAAAGTATCAGGTGAAGCTTTAATGGGAGGACAGAGTTTTGGCGTTGATGTATCGGTTGCAGACAGAATCGCAGCAGATATTGCAGAGGTCTGTGCACTTGGTGTGCAAATTGGAGTCGTGATCGGAGGGGGGAACATTTTTCGTGGCGTTGCTGTTGCATCTTGTGGAGGTGATCGGGTAACGGGGGATCATATGGGTATGCTTGCCACAGCGATCAATTCGCTTGCATTGCGCACATCACTAACAAGAATCGGTATTGAAGCTGTTGTTTTATCAGCTATTGCTATGCCGCATATCTGTGAAAGCTTTTCGCAGCGCAAGGCCATGGCTTATCTGAATGTGGGCAGAGTGGTTATTTTTGCAGGCGGGACCGGTAATCCATTCTTCACAACGGATTCCGCAGCTGCACTGCGTGCTGCCGAAATTGGTGCGGATGTACTTCTAAAAGGCACACAGGTTGACGGTATTTACTCAGCTGACCCTAAGAAATACCCCGATGCAAAGCGCTTCCATCATCTAGCGCATAATGATCTAGTCAAACGCGGTCTGTCCGTTATGGATACCACAGCGGTCACTCTTTCAATGGAAAATCATATTCCTATTATCGTTTATTCTATTCATGAAAAAGGTGGTTTTGCCAATGTGCTGAAGGGAAAAGGACGATTTACAATCGTATCAGATCATTATACCTGAAGAGTTAGTCTGTAGAAGAAGACTATTAGGGAAATTGAGGATAAAAACATGTTTACACTGGATGATCTCAAGCATCGCATGGATGGTGCAGTGTCTGTCTTTCAGCATGGATTGAGAGGTTTGCGAACCGGTCGGGCATCAATTGGATTGCTTGAGTCTGTGATGGTTGAGGCTTATGGTGCTCTTGTCCCTATTAACCAGGTGAGCAGCATTTCTGCACCTGAGGCACGTATGCTTGCCGTGGCTGTATGGGATAAAAACATGATGAACGCCGTCGAACGTGCAATTCGTAGCTGTGGATTGGGACTGAATCCTATTTCAGATGGAGCAATCTTACGTATTCCACTGCCGAATCTTAATGAGGAGCGCCGACGCGAATTAGTCAAGATTGCTCATCAGTATGCCGAGCAAGCTCGCGTTGCCATTCGTCACGTACGTCGTGATGCTCTTGATCGCCTTAAAAGAGCTGAAAGAGACAGTGTTATAGGACAAGATGAGAGCAGATGTCTAGCCGATAAGGTTCAGAAATTAACAAATGATGTTATTTCCGAGATCGACAAGATCCTTTTAACCAAGGAAGCAGAAATTATGACAGTATGAAAAAATACTTGGTTCAAGATTCTGCAGCCATGCTGCCATATCATATCGCCATTATTATGGACGGGAACGGCCGTTGGGCACGTGCGCGCGATCTGCCCCGCACTGCAGGTCACAAAGCTGGTATGGAGGCATTGCGGACAATTGTCTGGCATGCCAGAGTAAGAGGACTCCGGTGGCTTACACTTTATGCCTTTTCTTCTGAAAATTGGTCACGACCTGCTGAAGAGGTCGAACGTCTTTTATCATTATTGAAATTATTCATCTGTTGTGATCTGGTTGAATTGCATAAAAAAAACATCAAGATTCATGTAATCGGTGAGCGAAGAAACCTTACAAAGGATATCATTGCATTGTTCTGCGAGGCAGAAACACTGACATCAAAAAACACCGGCCTTAACCTTGTGGTTGCTTTCAACTACAGCGGGCGTAATGAGATTGTACGGGCAGTGAAAAGCATAGCTATTGAGGTCGAGGCTGGTAGGATCAAGGACAGTGATATTGATGATCGACTTTTTGCATCTCATATGGATACAGCATTGATGCCTGATCCGGATCTCATTATTCGCACAAGCGGTGAAATGCGTCTATCCAATTTCCTGTTATGGCAGGCTGCGTATTCTGAACTGAGTTTTGTGCCTTGTTTCTGGCCGGATTTCTCTGTAGTAGATTTTGATACGGCAGTAGCTGGTTTTTGTCAAAGGAAGCGACGTTTCGGTGCACTTGAGCAACCGCAAGATGTCAGAAAAGTCGTTTGATGACGATAAGAGGGCAAAAAAGTTCAAATGTTACATTTGCGGTTACGTATTTTGACAGGTCTGTTTCTTAGCGCTTTTGTGCTTATTGTGACATGGGCTGGTGGCTTACCGTTCCGGATTTTTTCCATCATTGCTGGCGGTGTTGTGTTTTATGAGTGGAATAAACTTGTCCTGCCATTGCAAGATTTTTTGACACGGGTTTATGGATGGATTTGTTATGTGATTGTTTGTATTATCTTGTTGTTCAGCTACAGCCTGTCCATTTGGATTCCTGTTCTCGCATTCCTCACAGGACTTCTTTTTCTTATTCTGTTATCGAGGAGTCATACCGGTTGGATTGCTGGTGGCTTTATTTATTCATGTATGTTTGTTTTTACATTAGATATGCTACGTGGCAATGATTCTCTTGGGTTAAGTAGCGTTTGTTTTCTCTATGCTGTCGTTTGGGGAACGGATATTGGCGCCTATTTTTTTGGAGGGACTCTTGGCGGGCCAAAACTTGCTCCTATATGGTCACCTAAAAAGACCTGGTCAGGTGCTCTTGGCGGAGCAGCAGTTGGTATCGGTGCAGGCATCTGTACTGCGATGCTGATCATGAATGCTAGTAGAGCTACTAGCAGTATTACTTTTTTTATATTGGCCCTGTTTCTTTCTGTTATTTCACAAATTGGTGATTTAGGGGAATCGTGGCTTAAGCGTCGTTTTCATGTAAAGGACTCGGGAGCTATCCTCCCCGGTCATGGCGGCGTTTTAGATCGTGTCGACGGCTTGATCCCCGCATCAATTGCCTTATACATAATCGGATCTGTTGTTGCTGGACCAGGTAGACCTTCAAATCTGTTTTATTTTTTGTAAAAAATCTGGCATACTGACCTGCTTACACAATGTATTTTTTACAGAATCAGTTTTCTGCAATTTTATCAAGTAACAGCTTGTAAAAATCCAAAAATGCCGGAGTGATTGTTGGAATATTTTGAATTTGCCCTGATGTTTTTTTATGATACGGTTCTTCATCTTATCTGTGTGCTTGGGGTCTTAGTACTGATCGTTTTCGTACATGAAATAGGCCATTATTTGGTCGCTCGATGGTGTGGTATCAGCGCTTCTGTTTTTTCGATTGGTTTTGGTCCAGAGATTTGTGGTTTCGTAGATAAATATGGGACACGCTGGCGTGTAGCAGCTCTGCCTTTCGGTGGATATGTTCGATTTTTAGGCGATCAGGATGCAGCTGGTTTCCCTTCTGAGCACGATGAAAGGAAGTTTCCAGGAAACTCTTTTCCAGAGGCTCATGTATGGAAACGTGCAGCAACTGTATTTGCCGGGCCTTTTTTTAATACCTTATTTACAGTCTTTGTTCTGTCTATTCTGTTTTTTTTCTTTGGGCGAACAATCATCATACCTGTGGTAACAGACGTGCTGCCTGATTCCCCCGCGGCACGGGCTGGTTTTAAACCCGGCGACCGATTCTTAACAATGCAGGGAAACCCTGTCAGCAGCTTTGGGGAAGTTGCCCATTATGTCATGATTCATGCTGATGATCCTGTAAATTTTACCATAATGCGTCAAGGGCATTCTCTTGAAATGATTGTAAGACCAGAGGTTGAGAGGACAGATGACGGTTTTGGGAATCCCATTCATGTAGGCCGTATTGGCATTGTCGGGTCTAGCAATCCTGAAAATATACATAAGATTGATTATAATCTTTTTGAATCTTTCAGACAGGGAATACATGATAGTACCTATATTATTCGGCAAACAGGGCAGGTTATCGGCAGATTTATCCAGGGGAGAGGGGACCGCTGTCAGTTGAGCGGCCCACTGCGTAGTGCACAAATTGCCTGGAAGGTGAGCGATTTCGGCCTGCTAGCATTATTGCAGCTTGCAGCCTTTTTTTCTATCAGCATAGGACTGTTTAATTTGCTACCAATACCCCCGCTTGATGGTGGATATCTGATTTTTTATCTGCTGGAGGGTGTCACTGGTCGCCCCGTACCTTTGCGTGTTCAAACGATTATTTTTCGCACAGGCTTTATCTTGGTTTTTTTATTTATGGTCTTTACATTATTAAATAACTACATTTCATGTTAACTGTGCCAGTATGACTGACTGATTTTAATATACACGAATACTAATCTCCGGTGGCTTATCTTCTGAAGATTGGTCAGGCCCTGCTAAAGAAGTCGTGCGTCTTTTATCATTATTGAAATTATTCATCTGTTGTGATCTGGTTGAATTGCATAAAAAAAACATCAAGATTCATGTAATCGGTGAGCGAAGAAACCTTACAAAGGATATCATTGCATTGTTCTGCGAGGCAGAAATACTGACATCAAAAAACACCGGCCTTAAGAACTAAGAACCATGAAAAACAGTACTTTAGGAATCTATAATTAATGGCTCAATCAAAATTCGCGGCTGTAGTCTTGATCTTTGCTTTAACAATGGCGTTTATGGGACCGATTTCTGCAGTGCTGTTCAGCGCGGCGGCTGAAGCTGCAATCATCCGTCATATTGAAGTTCGTGGCAATCAGCGTGTTGATGCGGGTCTCATTCGCGACAGTGTTGGTGTGAGACGCGGCATGGACTTTGCTGGCGTTGATATTGACCATGCGACCAAGCGCCTTTTCGCTATGGGGCTTTTTTCCGATGTGATGATCCAGCAAATTGACAATGCGCTGGTTATTAATGTGACTGAGTATAAAGTAATTAACCAGGTTATTTTTCAGGGGAATAAGAAAATAAAGGATATAGATCTGCAGCGCGTTATTGCGTTAAAGCCACACGAGAGCGTTGATCCCGCTAAGAGGATAGCAGATGAACAGACAATTCGGGACACTTATGTCCATATAGGCCATCATGGTGTTACTGTCAGTGCTAGGATAGAAGATCTTGATCAGCAGCGGGTAAATGTCATTTTTGAAATTGATGAGGGAAAAAAAACAAAAATTGGGAATATCCTTTTCAAAGGCAACAAGATCTTTAGTACATTACGTCTTCGGGATGTCATGACGACAAAAAGCACAAATGTATTTTCTTGGCTCACCCAGGATGATGTTTATAATGCTAATCGTGTAGCGGCTGATGAAGAAGCTCTCCGTCGTTTCTATCACAGCCATGGTTATGCGGATTTTCGGGTTCTTTCATCCGATGCCGTTCTTGATCCATCGACGAATCAGTACACCATTACCTTTATTGTTCATGAGGGACATCTTTATCGTCTAGGTGATATTGAAATTGAAAGTACTATACCCGGCATTCATGCAAGATCTGTGGGCAATGTACTGAAAACGCGACGTGGTGATATTTATAATATTAGAAAAGTTGAAGCATCTGTTCGTGCCCTTAATGATTGTGTTGCTGATTCAGGATATGCTTTTGCAAAGATTGAGTCATTAGGCAACCGTGATTTTACCAACCATACGATTTCTGTGACCTATACTGTTGATGAAGGTCCACGGACCTATGTTGAGCGGATTGAAATTCGTGGGAATAGTAAAACACGTGATCAGGTCATCCGTCGCGAATTTGATCTCGGAGAAGGGGACGCTTTTAACCAGACAATGGTTAAGCGGGCAAAACACCGTCTAGAAGGATTAGGTTTTTTCCAGAGCATTAACATCTCCACAGCACCTGGTTCTGAGTCTGATCAGGTTATTCTCGTGGTTGATGTCGTAGAGAAATCGACAGGTGAATTTTCTGTTGGTGGAGGGTATGCCACTGGAGGAGAAACGCCGGGCATTTCTGTTGAAACTTCCATCACTGAACGCAACTTCCTTGGAAGGGGTCAATATCTTCGGCTGGGAATAGGTCTTGGTCAACAGGAATCGCGCAATTACAGTCTTTCTCTCACTGAGCCACACCTCCTTGGTTATCGTCTGTCATCAGGTTTTGATCTGTTCCACCGCACATATCGGATGAATGATGATTGGTATGATGTAACACAAACAGGTGGAACAATCCGTTTTGGTGTTCCAATTGCAGATGAATTAACGGGGAATTTAGCATATAATTACATCGAAGAAGAATATGATCTTGGTCGCCAACAACCTAATGATAGCTATCCAGGTGCTATTATTGAAGCGGCTCAAAATAGTCCATGGCGGCGTTCTTCGGTGAGTTATAGTCTTGTTTATAATTCCATTGATAATATGCAAAATCCACATGCAGGTCTCTTTGCCCACGCCATGCAGGAATATGCTGGTCTTGGTGGTAATGCGCAATTCCTGAAAACCTCAGGGAGAGCCATGCTTTACAAGACACTTTCGGAGCGGTATGATCTGATTGGTCTGCTTAGGCTTGGTAGTGGCTATGTTCATGAAATTGGTGAGGGTGGTACCCGTATTTTTGATATGTTCAGAAGCAATGTTGATATGATCCGTGGCTTTAGGTTCAATGGTATCGGTCCTATGCAACGTTCATCCAATGGTCATGAGTATTTTCTTGGCGGAAATACTTATATGCATGCAACTGCTGAAGTGCAGTTCCCAATGCCAGTTGTTCCTGACAGTCTTGGTATGCATGGTGCGGTTTTTATCGACACCGCCACTCTTTATGGCAATAATTACAACCCTTCTCATTCTGATGAGGGGCAGGTTGTAAGTACAGAAAGCATTTGGAGGACGGCTACAGGTGTCAGTATGATATGGACATCGCCTTTGGGACCATTGCGTTTTGACTATGCTTGGCCACTCAGAAGGGCAGATGGAGATCAAGTACAGAACTTTTATTTCGGTATTTCCAGTAAGTTTTGACACTTTTCATTGATGTCTGCTGTTAAATATAGAAAGTAATTCGATGGCGGATACGATGTTTTTTGCACCGTTGTGTCAGATGACGGTTGCTGAGATTGCTGCCTGTACAGGTGCGATACTGCATCAGGTTGACTTGGCTTCTGTTTTGGTAGAGCGTCTGGCTGCCCTGGATAATTCTGTTCCTGGAACCCTTGTATTTGCAGAAAAGAAGAAACAGCAATCTTATCTTGATGATTTAGTTGCTGCAGCTATTCTATGCCCTCAGGAGTTGGTTGATAGGGTCCCCACTGGAATAGCGGTACTGATTTCATGTAATCCTCGCCGGGATTTTTCTACTATCGCTCGTGTTCTTTATCCTTATACGATTAAACCTGTATCACTGTTTGGTGAAAATGGTCTTTCGTCACAAGCCGATATCCATCCTTCTGCAAAATTAGAGGATGATATCAAGATTGAGGCAGGTGCAGTCATCGGAAAAAATGTCGAAATAGGGGCTGGAACAGTTATTGCTGCAGCTGCTGTCATTGCCGAGAGCAGGATTGGCCGTGAGTGTTATATTGGTCCAGGTGCATCTGTTCAATATGCCTTGATTGGCAATCGTGTTAACCTCCATGCGGGGGTGCGTATTGGTCAAGATGGTTTCGGATATATTCCGATCATGGCGCATTTGGAAAAAGTTCCCCAACTGGGATCTGTTGTGATTCAGGATGATGTAGAAATCGGGGCCAATACAACTGTCGACCGTGGTGCCTTGCGTAATACGATTATTGGTGAAGGCAGCAAGATTGATAATCTTGTACAGATAGCACATAATGTGCAAATAGGACGGTTTTGTCTGATTGCTGCGCATTGCGGTATTGCAGGGAGCTGTGTTATTGGCGATAGGAGTCAGCTAGGTGGTCGTGTTGGCATTGCTGATCATCGTGTCATTGGTTCAGAAGTACAGATTGCAGCGGCAAGTGGAGTGATGAATGACATTCCGGATGGAGAAAAATGGGGTGGGATTCCAGCACGTCCATTCAGGCAATGGTGCAGGGAAGTTACAGCACGGCGTAGGGGAACCCGAGTGAGTAAAAGTAATAGATGAGCGATAAAACACAAAATACAGATGTAAACTCGGCTGAGATTCAACAGTTAATCAGTGCATTGCCGCACCGTTATCCCTTTTTGCTGGTTGATCGAATCCAGAAAATTAATGGGAACAATTCTGCTGTCGGGCTAAAAAATGTGACCTTCAACGAACCCCATTTCATGGGACATTTTCCGGAAAACCCTATTATGCCTGGTGTGTTGATTATCGAAGCAATGGCTCAGACAGCTGGCGTAATTTGCCTATTGCAGCGCTGTAAAGAGAGAAAACCCATGGTTCGTTTTATGTCAATTCGCCATGCAAAATTTCGGGAACCCGTTATTCCGGGTGACCAGCTGATTATTCACGTTAAAAAGCTTCAAGAGCGCAAAAATGTTTTTCGTTATCAATGTGAGGCCAGAGTTGAGGACAAGGTTGTCGCTGAAGCTGAGTTGACGGCCATGATCAGTATTGTCTCGCCGGACAGGACATTGCGTAGAGGATAAAATCCCCATGGGCGGAAGGCAAATTCATCCACTGGCATGCGTAGAGATAGGTGCTGAACTGGGTGAAAATATTGTGATTGGCCCTTTTTGCCATATAGGATCTGATGTTGTTCTTGGTGATAATAGCAAGGTTATGAGCCATGTTGTGATCACTGGTGCAACAGTGGTTGGAAAAAATGCACGTATTTATTCCGGTGCTGTGCTTGGTGGTCCGCCGCAGAACAACAAGCACAGAGGTGGGCGGACCATGCTTGACATTGGCAAAAACTGTATTATTCGCGAAGGGGTGACCATGCATCGCGGTTCAGATGATAGTTTTGGTACAACTGTCATTGGTGATGACTGCATTTTTTTAGCTTATGCCCATGTAGCACATGATTGCATTGTAGGTCATTCTGTAACACTTTCGAATAACGCCATGATTGGTGGCCACGTGGTTATTGGTGATAATGTCATAATAGGCGGTGGTGGTGCAGTTCATCAATTTGTTCGTATTGGACATCATGCATTTGTTGGAGGGCTTGCTGCTCTGACTGGTGATCTTATCCCCTATGGAACGGCAATTGGTGTTCATGCCTGGCTTGGTGGTCTGAATATCATTGGTATGAAACGTTCTGGTCTTGAACGATCTGAGATTCACATCATGCGTCATGCTGTTCCGATGTTATTTGATCGGACGAAGCCTGTTCGCAAGCGTGCAATAGATGTGCTAGCAGCTTATCCGCAATCAAGAACAGTGATGGATCTGATTTCGTTTGTCTGTAAGGATAAGCGGCGCCCATTATGTACACCAAAAACTGGGTTGCCTACTGGGGCTGGAACAGAGGATTGAATATAATGCAGCCTAGTGAGTCACAGTTGTCTGTTCAGATGGTATCTGGCAGGACAGCCATCATTGCCGGCAGCGGTCTGTTGCCGTTGGCTATTGCGACTGTCATGCGGGATCAAGGACATGATCCTTTTCTTGTTATTTTACGCGGCAAAGTGGATCAGAGACTTTATCGGTTTGATCATTGCGAAATTTCCATTGTTGAATTCGCCCAGCTCATCCGTGCATTGAAAGCTGCAAAGGTCAAGAATATTGTTTTAGCAGGTGGAGTCACCCGTCCGCAGTGGCAACATCTCAAAATTGATTATCCTACTATTATGGCGTTTCCTCGGATTTGTTTCGCCCTTGGTAAAGGTGATGATGCATTGTTGCGTGTATTTATCCGACTTGTTGAAAAGTATGGATTTCACGTCGTTGGCGCACATGAAATTGTGCCAGGATTACTTGCTCCTAAAGGGGTGAAGCTTACAGGCAAATGCCCGGATAAGCATGAGCGACACAATATTGCCCTTGCCGCAGAGGCAGCCCGCCGACTTGGAGAACTTGATATTGGACAAGGAGCTATAGCTGTTCATGGGCGTGTTGTAGCACTTGAAGGAGCAGAGGGCACGGATAATATGCTTAAGCGCATTACCAGGATGCGACAGGATGAGTTAATACCACAGAAAGGCGGGGTTCTGGTAAAGCTTATGAAACCCGGACAAGACGAACGAGCGGACTTACCAACTATCGGTCCGCATACAGTGGAGAACGCATATCGTGCTCGTTTAGTAGGCATTGCTGTTGAAGCCAAGCACAGCTTTATCCTGAATATAGAACAAACTGTAAATAAAGCAAATCAATACGGTATGTTTATCGAGACATTATAATCTGACATCATTACGATGTTATTGCCCTTTGAAAGCAGGAAATATAATGATAGCCCGATTGAGAATTGCGATAATCGCTGGGGAGGAATCCAGTGATTTACTCGGGGCTGATCTGATTGTTTCGTTGCACCGAAAAACTCATAACGCAGTCGATCTTATCGGTGTTGGTGGAAAACATCTTACTGCATTGGGCTTGAAAAGCTTTTTCGATCCGGAGGAGATTGCCCTTATGGGGATTGGTGCCGTTTTAAAAAAAATACCTAGGCTGATCAGCCTGATAGGAAAGATCTCTGCTTTTATTGCTCGGGAAAGTCCACATTGCTTAATCATCATTGACGGTCCGGATTTTACACACCGCGTTGCGCGTAGGGTACGTGCACTCAATCCATATATTCCAATTATAAAATATGTTGCCCCTTCAGTATGGGCCTGGAGATCAGGGAGGGCAAAGGCTATGCGGATTTTTATTGACCATGTGCTTGTTATTCTGCCTTTCGAAGTGGAAGTGATGAAGATGCTACAAGGGCCGCCTGTAACCTATGTGGGTCATCGGCTTTTATCTTGTCCATCTGTGCTTGATGTTTGTTCACGACGCAAAAAGAAACCTGACAGATCAAAAAGGGTAGCATCACTTGTTGTTCTACCTGGATCACGTCGTTTCGAAATCAGAAGGCTCATGCCTGTTTTTGGGCAAACCGTTCAAGACTTGCAGGAACGAGTTCCAAATCTTGATATTGTCTTGCCAACCTTGCCGAATATTGAAACTGAATTACGTGCTCTTGCAGCGCAGTGGCCTAAAAAACCACGGGTTGTTGTCGGAGACAAAGAGAAATGGGAGACTTTTGTAGAGGCTGATATTGCGCTTGCTGCCTCTGGGACCGTTTCCCTTGAGCTTGCTCTTTGTGGTATTCCGATGGTGCTCGCTTATAAAGCCGACTGGTTTTCTAAAATTTTCATAATACCGAAAGTAACAGTCTGGAGTGCAGCATTACCCAACATCATTGCTGATGAACCGGTTGTCCCGGAATATTTTAATGAGTTTGTCCGTCCAGGCATGCTCTCCCGCCAGCTTGAACGTCATCTTTTAAAGGAATCTGTCCGTTCAGTCCAGCTTGAAGGATTAAAAAAAATCGCGGCTGTCATGCACACGCATGCAGCATCAGGAGATCTTGCCGCAGAGGCAATTGTTCCATTCTTACCCGACGTCAAAAAAACGAACTGATCGCTATTCTATACTTTCATCCATTTTAAATTGATGCACGTTCATGAATCGGCACATAACTGCGTTTTGTTTTCCCGGTATAAAGCTGACGAGGACGCCCAATCTTCTGAGCAGGGTCCTCGATCATTTCCTTCCACTGTGCAACCCAGCCGACAGAACGAGCAAGAGCAAAAAGAACTGTGAACATCGCAGTTGGAAAGCCAAGAGCTTTTAGAGTGATACCTGAATAGAAGTCGACGTTAGGATAGAGCTTCTTCTCAATAAAATACTCATCATGGAGCGCGATTTTTTCAAGTTCAACCGCAATATCCAGTAAAGGATCATCTTTGATGCCAAGCTCGTTCAACACTTCGTGACAGGTTTTCTGCATAATACGGGCACGCGGATCATAGTTTTTATAGACACGATGACCAAAACCCATCAACCGAAACGGGTCATTTTTATCCTTAGCACGCGCGATGAACTCGGGAATACGTTCGACAGAACAGATTTCTTCAAGCATCTTAAGACAGGCCTCATTAGCTCCTCCATGAGCAGGACCCCATAGGCAGGCAACACCAGCGGCAATACAGGCAAAAGGATTGGCCCCTGAAGAACCGGCAAGACGCACTGTTGATGTGGAGGCATTTTGCTCGTGGTCTGCATGTAAGATAAAAATTCGATCCATAGCACGGGAAAGAATTGGGTTTACCTTATACTCCTCACAAGGTACGGCAAAGCACATACGCAAAAAATTCTCTGAATAATTAAGCCCATTTGATGGATAAATAAAAGGCTGACCGATACTGTATTTATAGGCCATCGCAGCCAGAGTTGGCACCTTGGCAATCAGTCGTATAGAGGCAATGTTGTGCTGCTGAGGATCGAGAATCTCAATAGAGTCATGGTAAAATGCCGACATGGCACCAAGGCAGGCAACCATCACGGCCATAGGGTGTGAATCACGGCGGAACCCTTGAAAAAAGCGTGCAAATTGTTCATGAACCATGTTATGATGTTGTACGATATAATCGAACTTTTCTTTTCGGATCAGATCAGGTAATTCACCGAAAAGTAACAGGTAACAGGTTTCTAGAAAGTCACCCTGTTCTGCTAGTTCATCAATTGGATAACCACGATAAAGTAGCATGCCTTCATCACCATCTATGTAGGTAATGCGCGATTCACATGATGCTGTTGAGGTAAAGCCAGGATCATAGGTAAAAGTCCCCGTTTCTCTATAAAGTGGAGCAATCTCTATAATATCTGGTCCGATTGTTCCTTTTCTCACGGGAAGCTCAATCGTTTTTCCTGCAACGGTGATTTTCGCATGACTTACAGACATAACATATTCCCTTTCTATCCCCTCAACTAGCTGGTCAATGACCGGGTTTCTGCAGTCTTGCAAGCGCAATCCGACGTCAATGCTGTCACAACGCAAAAAATATTCACTTTTCTCATAGCACTGATGATCTGATGAAGACTTGCGACTCTTAAAACTCCTGTTTATGAGCATCAACCGCTTGGTCACGTATGCGGTCTAATGATTCTTCCCGCCCGAGTACCGTCAGTATATCAAAAATGCCTGGTGATGTAGAACGCCCGGTCAGTGCAGCGCGTAAAGGTTGGATAATCTGGCTTAATTTCAACCCTGTAGCCTCTGCGTGAGAACGAACTGCTTTATCCAATGTCCCATGATTCCAGACAGAACACTGCTCAAGAAGAAATAAAAGGTCGGTCAGCATTTTACGTCCATCTTCATCGAGAATTGTGGAAGCTGTTTCAGCCATCACAAGTGGACGTTGTACGAAAATAAAAGATGCCCCATCAATTAACTCAAGTAATGTCTTTGCTCGTTTTTTTAACCCGGGCATCGCCTGACGGAATTGTCGGCAGCGCGCGGCATTAAGTTTTGCTATAATATGTTTTCCCCCCGCTGTTTCTGGCAGTATTGCGATGACAGAATCAAGCAGAACATCATTATCACATGACCGAATATAATGGCCATTGAAGGATTCAAGTTTCTGAAAATCAAACCGTGCTGTGCTTTTGTTGATACCGTCAATATCGAACCACTCAGTCATTTCTTTGGTAGACATGATTTCATCATTGCCATGGCTCCAGCCCAGACGGGCAAGGTAATTACGCAAGGCAGCTGGCAAATATCCCATCGCGCGATATGCTGCAATGCCTAACGCACCATGACGCTTGGAAAGCTTCGATCCATCGGGTCCATGGATAAGAGGAATATGCGCCATGATAGGAACATGCCATCCCATCGCGCGATAAATGACTGTCTGGCGCGCGGCATTGGTCAAGTGATCATCACCACGGATAACATGGGTTATATTCATGTCATGATCATCCACAACCACAGCAAGCATATAAGTTGGTGTTCCATCAGAACGCAAAATGATAAAATCATCGATATCCTTGTTTGGAAAACGTACATCACCTTGGACAAGGTCATGGACAATCGTATACCCATCAAGCGGCGCCTTTATACGGATCGCCGCTTTTTCCCCGCAGGACGCCTTAGTAAGAGCATGATCTCGCCAGTACCTATCATAGCGAGGAGGTAATCTTTCCAGCGTTGCTTTTTTACGCATTGCAGCGAGTTCTTCTGGAGAAGAAAAACAGTAGTAGGCCTTTCCCTTTTTCACCAGTTCTTCTGCAATATCACGATGCCGTTGTGCCCGGCTGAATTGCGAAAAAACATCGCCATCCCAGTCAATTCCAAGCCAGGTTAGCTCATCGAGAATGGCATGCACGGCCTTGTCTGTTGAGCGTTCACGGTCAGTATCTTCAATACGCAGTAGCATTTTTCCACCAACATGTCTGGTATAGAGCCAGTTGAAGAGGGCTGTCCGCGCACCACCTATATGCAAAACCCCGGTAGGCGATGGTGCAAAACGTGTCACAACAGACTGAATCATCGAATCATCCGCTCTTTACCAGTAATGGAAACAGTCACTAACCTCTCCAGAGATGAGATTACTTTCACTTTTTGCGTTTTCTGGAGTATATGAAAAAAGCCATCCACCCCTTACAGATAACATATATCCCTTTGTTTATGCAATGAGTATTGTACAACATGAAGTCCCTGGCGATGGCTCCATGCATGCAGTTCCGACTGCACCATGCACAAGCAGGGACCATAGCCACTCCACGGTCTTGACATGACATTTGCATGCATGTAATGTGACAGGGGACAAGCTTGCGCGAACATTGAGTGTTCCTCACTGCACTTGAGCGTACATTCTGCTGATTTATCCAAAGAGCAATCAATCATAGCTGAAAGTTTACTTTGAAACGATACAGAATCCGCGCATTCCAATTCTAGATGATACTTAATTATGCTAACGAATGTCTCGGCAGGATCATTTTTCGAAGAGAGCAAGGGGAAACATTCCGCAATCTTATGTCAATCTGTGCAGCTTTTCTGCTATATCAAATGCGAAATAAGTTAAGATACCATCACAGCCAGCTCGTTTGAAAGCCAGCAGTATCTCCATGATCGCCTGTTTACCATCGATCCAACCGTTGGTTGCGGCAATCTTAAGCATGGTATATTCACTGGACACCTGATAGCCAAAGATTGGCACGGTAAACGTTTCTTTTAAACGGTAAATAATGTCAAGATAGGGAAGGCCTGGTTTGATCATTAGCATGTCAGCGCCTTCCAGGAGATCTTGTCTAGCTTCACGGAGTGCTTCAACTGCATTTGCAGGATCAACATAGTAAGTGTTCTTACTCCCTTTAAGTAGATGTGCTGTGCCGATGGCATCACGGTATGGTTTATAAAAGGCAGAAGAAAATTTTGCTGCATATGACAGGATCGCGACATCCTGAAAGCCGTTGGCGTCAAGATTATCGCGGATTGCACCAACCCGTCCATCCATCATATCTGAAGGGGCAATAATATCTGCGCCAGCTCTTGCTTGAGCAAGAGCACCTTGCGCTATCATTTCCACCGATTCATCATTCAGTATTACACCGTTGTGCAAAATGCCATCATGGCCGTGGGTCGTATAGGGATCAAGGGCAGCATCTGTAATCAGGCCTATACCAGGAGCATGCTTTTTAAGTTCGCGAGCGAAACGGTTCGTCAGATTTTCCGGATCAACGATATAAGAACCACTTTCTGTTTTGATATTTGCCGGCTCACGGGCAAAAGGGGCTATAGCTGGGATACCGAGTTCCATAGCCTGTAAGGTCTGCTCAACAGCAACATCAACTGAAAAACAATCTACCCCAGGCATTGATTCTATAGGTTGACGTATACCAGTACCTTCACACAAAAATATCGTCCAGATCAGATCATCAACATTGATGTGATTTTCTCGGACAAGCCGGCGTGACCAGTCAAACTTGCGCATACGGCGCATACGGCGGCTGCCGGTAATCTCATCAATTGTCCTGACCATTATTTGGTATCTCGCTGTTTTTATTTCGTCACTGGATATAAGATGTACAATCTGTATTGCAACGTAAAATAAAACATAATACCATTTTTGATTTCTCATGGCATATTGTATTGTATACTGTTTGTTCTTACTTCCTTAAATTCTCTCAGAATAAAAAAAGGACCAAGTCCCCTTGGATATTCTGCTGGGTGTTTTATATTCCTGGCCAGCCAGTAATTCGTCGTTGATGGTTCACAAGAAATGAAAACAACGCATGCTGTAAATCGTAGGTTTTTCCTGAAAACGTTGATGGGAGTTGGTTTTTCAGGAATAGTAGCATCACTTGGTCTTGCATCGACTTTTGTGAGCCGAAAAGGTTGGGATGATCCATTTGATTTACAAACACCTGGAAATAAAACAATTTCTTCCGGGCAGCCTGTTCTGAGCCTCACGACTGTTGATTGTACTGAAACAGCTATTGCTCGGTATAATGCCATTGTTACTGCAGGTGGTTGGCCGATGGTGATGTTTGGTCAGTCTGAATTACGGCTTGGTATGATTCATCCTACTGTTGCTGCGTTGCGTCGTCGTTTGTTTGTTTCAGGGGACCTTGCCCGTGAAGGACGCATGTTACTGTCATTTGACAGTTATGTCGAGGCGGCTGTACGACATTTTCAGCTGCGTCATGGCCTTCTTGCGGATGGTGTTGTAGGTAAGATCACTTGTCGTGCGATGAATGTCAGTGCACAGATACGGCTCAATCAGCTAGATATCAATCTAAAGCGTCTCCATAAGATAGTAGCTAAAACAACGAAGGAAACCCGCTTTGTGATGGTAAATATTCCAGCAGCGCAGGTTGAAGCAGTACAAAATGATGTGGTGCGACAGCGGTATATTGCCATTGTCGGCAAAATTGACCGACAAACACCAATTCTTGATTCTAAAATTCATGAGATCATTCTCAATCCATTTTGGACGATTCCAAGATCTATTATCCGGAATGATGTTATTCCGCTAATGCAAAGAAATCAGGATTATCTAGCGGAGAACAATATACGCCTGTTTGATAGCAAGGGACGGGAGGTTTCACCTCGATCTATCAATTGGTATACGGACGAAGCGGTTAATTTCCTCTTCCGGCAAGATCCCGGAAAGATCAATGCGATGTCTTCGACGAAAATAAATTTCTATAATACCTATGCTGTTTATATGCATGATACGCCATTGCCGGTTCTTTTCAAGAATTTCATGCGTTTTGACTCATCTGGGTGTGTCCGTGTGCAAAATATCCGTGATCTGAATCTGTGGATATTGCAGAATACCCCAGGATGGGACAGAGTAAAGATGGAAGCGGTGATTCGTTCCCGTCGGAATACGCAGATTGCTGTCAAGGATCCGATTCCGCTGCATTTCGTCTATATTTCTGCCTGGTCAACAGGGGATGAGGCTGTGCAGTTCCGTGATGATATATATCATCTAGATGGACTCCTGTCGGAGTGAGAGAGTTTACGTTGATCGGATAAAAAGAGGAATCCTGCTATGATAGCATTTCTACATGGAAGCAGGAGAGGCTCTACAGATCAAAGGTTTGCAAACCGGCGGTTTGTGCGCTACTGGCTTTATATTGTTTTTCTGATGCTAATCGTCATTGTTCTTGTTGGTGGGATAACCCGCATCATGGGAGCTGGTCTTTCCATAACAGAATGGCAACCTATACACGGGATTATTCCACCATATGGGCAGAATCAATGGGACGAGGAATTTTTGAAATACCAGCAGATTACGCAGTATCAGCATCTGAACCCGAATATGACTCTTGCTGAATTCAAGCATATTTTTTGGTGGGAGTGGGTGCATCGTCTGTTGGCGCGTGCAGTCGGTTTTCTCATCGCTTTGCCGATGACTTTCTTTTGGTTGACAGGCCGTCTTGAAAAGATGGTGAAGTGGCGTTTGGTTAGCATTTTGCTGCTATGTTTCCTACAGGGCTTCATAGGATGGTGGATGGTTACTTCTGGACTTGGAAGAAGCCAATTGGTCCGTGTGAGCCAGTACAGATTGGCAATCCATCTTGTGATGGGATGTGTGATTATAACTGCAGTTCTTGCTTTAGCACGTGGACTGGTGGAACATACCGGACAATCTGTTGTGCGTAGTATTCAACGCTTTGCTGGATTGCTTGTAGTGCTTGCTTTTTTCCAGATTTATCTTGGTGCATTGGTAGCAGGATTGCATGCCGGCCGAGTTTATACTACTTGGCCGATGATGGATGGCCATTTTATACCTGATGGGCTCTTGCATTTACAACCGCTGTGGAGAAATCTTTTTGAAAATGTTCTAACTGTGCAATTTGTCCATCGCTTTTTTGCCTATTTGTTGCTAGCATTTGCAATTATTCACGCATTAAATGTGGCAAAACATCTTCCGGAAACGAAACATGCACGGCGGGCACTGTTTCTTTTAATTCTTGTTTTCATGCAGATGATTACCGGGATTATAACTGTTTTGCTTGAAGTGCCACTTGTCTGGGGGCTTATACATCAGGTTTTTGCACTGATTATTCTGTCATATTCTGTTGTACACTGGACTGCTACTAAAGGTGCTTTGCCGCTTCCTTCTTAGCTGTTTAAGCATTGCGATCTGCTCTAAACACGTTCATACATATGAATTTCATATTTTCAGGCTTCCTAGCATAAGATCAAGATTTTGTATTGCTGCACCTGCTGCTCCTTTACCTAGATTGTCTAGTACAGCAACAAGATTAATAATCTGATCTTTATCGCTGCCAGTGATATACAATTTCATCTGGTCAGTCTGAGAGAGTTCTTCTGCATGAATCCATTCAGTGGATAAGACATCTTCCTCCGATGCGATATCGATGACATTCTGATCGTCATAATGGGTGCGAAAAATATCATGGATAGCCGAGATATCTGCTTTTCTCTCCATCAACCTCAGGTGAAGTGGTACACAAATAATCATTCCCTGCGGAAACCGTCCAACTCCAGGTGTAAAGACAGGCACTTTGGAAAGCTGGCTGTAAACCATAATTTCTGGGATATGTTTATGTCTCATAGTGAGGTTATAAAGAAAATAGCTGGCATGAATCGCATCAGGATGGGAGGCATCTTCCATCCGTGTTGTTAGTTTATGACCACCTCCCGTATAACCAGAAACGGCGTTAATTGTTATAGGATAATCATCTGCTAATAACCCAGCTTCCCGGAGTGGACGAATAAGACTGATCGCACCTGTCGGATAACATCCTGGATTGCTGACACGCTGAGCGGAGATGATCTGTTTTCTCTGACCCTTTGTTAGTTCTGCAAAGCCATAAATCCAACCTTGCGCAGTCCTATTGGCGGTTGAACTATCAATAATCCGTGTTGCATATCCTTCAAGGTATTGTATGACTTCTCGGGCTGCATTGTCAGGCAAACACAGAATGGCAATATCGGCTGCACGCAGAAAATCTATGCGTAAATCTGTATTACGGTACTCTGTTTTCGATAGAGAAAGAAGTTCAATATCGTTGCGCTTTGCTAGGCGACTGCAAATCTGTAAACCTGTCGTTCCATATTCACCATCAACAAAAATCTTTACCATAAATCTCAATTCCGGTAAAATGTGATTTGCTGATATACTCTATAAGAAAGAAATTCTGTAGACAACTAAAATTATACTGAAAGCTGCTTATAAAAGCAGAGATATATGCATTCTACCCTGATGAGAAATTAGTGTATACTGATGTCATACAGACAGGTTGGAAGAGAGAGGATGAGGAAATATCCTATGACACTAGGCATGCTGACCGAGCGTTTTTTCACAAATCATCTAAAGTCCGTTGATTCTGATGTGTTTCAGGCTATACGAGGTGAGTTAGAGCGTCAGCGCCACGAGGTGGAACTCATTGCTTCTGAAAACATCGTTTCTCGTGCTGTTCTTGAAGCGCAAGGGTCTATTTTGACAAATAAATATGCCGAAGGCTACCCCTATAAGCGCTATTATGGTGGTTGTCAGTTTGTTGATGAGGTTGAAGAACTTGCTGTTGAGCGCGCAAAAAAGTTGTTTGGCTGTGCTTTTGCTAACGTCCAGCCACATTCTGGAAGTCAGATGAATCAAGCTGTTTTTTTAGCCTTGCTCAAGCCCGGTGACACATTTATGGGGCTCGATCTTAATGCGGGTGGACACCTTACGCATGGGGCACCGGTAAACGTGTCAGGTAAATGGTTTAACGCTGTTTCATATGGTGTGCGTCGTGAGGATAATATGCTTGATCTGGATCAAATTTTGGCTTTAGCTCGTCAGCATAAGCCAAAGCTTATCGTTTCTGGAGGGACATCTTACTCACGCATTTGGGATTGGAAAATGTTCCGCGATGTTGCGGATGAGGTCGGTTCTTTGCTCATGGTGGATATGGCCCATATCGCCGGTTTAGTAGCTGGGGGTGTGCATCCTTCGCCATTCCCCTTTGCCCATGTTGTAACAACGACAACTCATAAGTCACTGCGCGGTCCGCGCGGCGGAATGATTTTGACGAATGATGAAGAGATTGCCCAAAAGCTGAACTCTGCTGTGTTCCCTGGATTGCAAGGTGGACCATTGATGCATGTCATTGCTGCAAAGGCCGTTGCATTCGGTGAAGCTTTGCAGCCAGAGTTTAAGACATATGCAGAGAATGTTGTGACCAATGCCCGAATCTTGGCCAAAACCCTGCAGGATAGTGGGCTAGACATCGTCTCTGGTGGTACAGATAATCACCTCATGGTAGTTGATCTGCGCAGAAAAGGTATAACAGGTAAATGTGCAGCTACAACTCTTTGTCGCGCTGGTATTGTTTGTAATAAAAACGGTATTCCCTTTGATCCGGAAAGGCCTTTTGTAACATCTGGAATCAGATTTGGCACGCCTGCCGGTACGACACGTGGCTTCGGTATAGAAGAATTCAAGGAAATTGGCCTTTTTATTGCTGAAGTACTGGATGGGTTTAAAACTTTTGATTCGGATAAGGGTAAGACCTTGATTGAGGAACAGGTCCGTAAAAAGGTCATGTCCCTGACAGATAGATTCCCATTATATTCCTACTGATAGTAAAAAATATACTAGTATTGTAGACTTGGGCCTCAGCGTGAGTCCGGTTGAGATTGTCTGACTTACGAAAGCATGAGAATTGACGAAATTGCTGTGCATTTTCATCATTCATGAAATGTCGGGATTTGATAACTTTCTTGCACAGTTTCCTATCTGAAGACGAGCGGTTTATGGCAGCAGCAATACGGCTGGCACACCGTCATATCGGTCAAACAGCAGACAATCCTTCTGTCGGGGCCCTAATTGTACGTAATGATGGGCAACGATCTTATATCGTCGGGCGTGGCGTGACAGCAAGAGGTGGTAGACCACATGCTGAGGTTATAGCATTGATTGACGCAAGTGATCTTTCTCAGGATGCAACGGTCTATGTGACACTTGAGCCTTGTTCACATTATGGTCAGACTCCGCCATGTACTGATGCATTGATTTCTTCTGGGGTTGCCCGTGTTGTTGTTGCAGCCTGTGATCCTGACCCGCGTGTTAACGGTAAGGGTATAACACAGTTGAGACAGGCTGGGATTGAGGTTGTGGAGCATATTCTGACGGACATGGCAGAGGAGAGCCTTGGCCCTTATCTCTGCATCAGAAAAATGCAACGGCCTGAAGTCACATTGAAGCTGGCTATTTCGGCTGATGGTTTTATAGGCCGAATAGATAGAGGAAATATTTTAGTGAGTGGGGTGGTTTCACAGGCACAAGCTCATATATTGCGCGCTGAGAATGATGCTATTCTTGTTGGGATTGGTACAGCAGTTACTGATGATCCAATGCTTGATTGCCGATTACCCTCTCTGGAAAAGCGTTCACCCATTCGAATCATTCTGGATAGCTGGTTACGATTGCCTCTTAACAGCAGGATTGTCAAAACGGCAGCGCAAGCCCCAGTGTGGGTTATCTGCGATGCTGATGCATCTGCAGGTAATATTGAGGCATTAAGAGCAGCGGGTTGCTCTGTCTTTTTTTGTAGAACACAGGCGGGTCGTATCGATTTGCAGAATCTGCTCTTCCTATTAGGACAAGCAGGAATCAACTCACTTCTGGTTGAAGGTGGGGCGCAAATAGCTTGCTCCTTTTGGAACGCTAACCTTGTTGATAGGCTTATCTTGTTCCAAAGTCCAGTCATTATTGGTCATGAAGCAGGGTATGAGGCACCAGATTTTGGACATAAAATTCAGGAATATCAGCAGGTGCGGTGCCAGCAATTTGGGGAAGATTTTTGTCAAGAATGGAAAAAGGTTATGTGATGTTTACGGGTATTGTTACGGACATCGGCACTATTGAAGAGTACAGAAAATTAAAAAAAGGTGTACGGCTATCTATTTCTTCTCGTGATATATCTGAAAGCATTGAAGTCGGGGCATCAATAGCCTGTTCTGGTATTTGTCTGACTGTTGTTTCCCCGTCAGAATCCGTTGCAAACGCTAATATGCAACTGTTTGAGGTTGAAGCGTGGGAAGAGACCTTACGGTTAAGCACTCTTTCCTTTTGGAGTACAGGCACACGCATTAATCTAGAGCGTGCACTCAAATTAGGCAATGAAATGGGTGGTCATTTTGTTTCCGGTCATGTTGACGGCGTAGCAGAAATCCAGTTCGATCATGATGAGGGTGAAGCGCGTCGTCTTGAGATAAAAGTACCGGATCATCTTATTCCTTTTATAGCGCCTAAAGGCTCTATATGTCTTAATGGCACGTCATTAACTGTTAATCATGTCAACGGAAGTGTTTTGGATGTGCTGTTGATCCGCCATACGCTTGATGTAACAACATGGGGTGAATGCAAAGTCGGTGATCTTGTTAATATTGAGGTGGATTATCTTGCCCGTTACATTGCTCGTATGATCGAATGTGCAAAGGCAGCTGCAGTCTAACTGGATATTCCCATTGACTGCGCAATTTAGATAGGGACCTTCGCTATTGCCTTTTTTTGGAGAGTCATTTATGGAGCAGGAATTTTCAAATAAATTGCGCTTACTAATTGTTGAAGCTCGCTTTTACGAACAATATTCTGATGATTTGCTGAAAGGAGCAAAAAAAGAGCTTGGAAAAGCGGGTGTCACGTATGATATTGTTACTGTGCCTGGAGCTCTTGAAATTCCAGCGGTTATAGCCTTTGCTGCAAAAGGGCAGATTCACTATGACGGTTATGTTGCATTGGGTTGTATCATGCGTGGCGCAACATATCATTTTGATATTGTTGCTAATGAATCGTGCCGAGGCTTAACAAGCTTAAGTGTGGACCAGAACCTTGCCATTGGCAATGGGATTCTGACTGTTGAAAATGATAGACAAGCTAGAGAAAGGGTAGATGAGACGAAAAAAAATAAAGGCGGTTTTGCTGTAAAAGCTGCGCTTACATTGATTGCTATCAAGAAAAAGTTTGGAGCATGTTAGTGGCTCATCCTAGGAAAGTAATCCGACAGGCTAATAAGCGTGGTGCGGCACGACTGGCTGCTGTCCAGGCGCTTTACCAAATGGATATTGCCGGAACAAGTATAGTGGAAATTGTGGAAGAATATGAAGTTTTCCGACTTGGGAACAATATTGATGGAGAACAGTATCTATCAGCAGATGCCCAATGGTTTCGTGCGGTCATTATAGGTGTTGTTGCGGAACAGAGAATACTTGATCCAATGATTCGGAGTATATTGCCTGATAGTTGGCCACTATCGCGTTTGGATTCAACCTTACGGGCTATTTTACGCGCCGGGATATGGGAATTGAAAAATCGCACAACCGTTCCGGTTGCTGTGATTCTCTCAGAATATATTGACATTGCCAAAGCCTTTTTCTCTTCTTCAGAAGAACCAAAATTGGTCAATGCACTGCTTGATCGCTTAGCAAAAGAATTAAGAGAGCACTAGCTAGCGCATAAAACTGGTCGGATAGGATATAGTTACAGTTACAAGGCAAAAAATTAGCGAGAAGTTGTTTGCAACCCAACCGGCATCGCTGTTGATCCTTTAAGTAATTGAATCAAAAAAGATGGCTCTCTGCCACCTGTCGGTGTTGTTCTAGAAACAAAGTCAAACAGGTTTCCGTCCTGTAAGCCGTAATCAGCAATTTTTTTTACACGTCCTTTGCTATTGAAGTAGAGCGCTAAAATGCATCGATCAATAATCCGAGACTTCATAAAGTGCGCACTACGATAACGGGTTTGTGATATATAGTAAAACACTTCTCCATCATCTCTGGCGACCACTGAAGGGGAGCCAAGGGCGAGTAAAGCCTGTTCTCTGCTTGATCCAACTGGAACCGTTTCCAGTGCCTCCATATCAATGACATATCCTTCATTATAGGTTTTGCTGGTATTCAGAGCATCGCCTATCCTGCTACAGGATGCTGCTGTGATTGCAAAACAAAAAAACAAAAAGTTCCTAATCTTTGTTCGGTGTAAAAAAACTTTTGTCACTGTTTAATGAGTGAGTACAAATGAGCGCTGATCTTGTCCATATCTCACCCCCCTCCCCTATGCTGTTGTAAGAAGTTTATATGACAGACGGTGTTTTTTTTAACAATAGCAATCTAAAATATTATGAATGATCAACAGAAGAATGACCAAAGGACAAGGCAAATAATGTTCTCTCAGTCTAAATCCGTGATGGAATTTGCGCTCTCTTATCCAGTAGATGTGCGCTGTGTCCCGCTGAAGGGCTTCCATATTACTTTGAAAGCCGATGAGCGTACACGCTGCAAATTGGCTAAAAACCATGGTCTTCTTACCGTGGATGATTTTTTTGCTTGTTTTCATATAGGAACGTGGAAAAAGCGTGGCAGAAGGATACAGGGATATATAAAGGCATTAATTAGACAGAAATGCATTATAACAGCCGAATCTTTGGAAAATTGTGTAAATCAGACAGTTGATGTAATTTATGTACCTGAAGATTTCAAGCTGTCAGGATTTTCTGAAGACGGGACAAGACCGGAGACACTTGATATTTTGCGTGGAAATGAAATTGATGCCGGTGCTGTTGCTGAAGAATTTTTTGAGCTGTCTATTGATCCTTATCCACGCAAACCTGATGCGTTATTCACACCGCTGATGGCGTTCAGGATGACCGAGTAGATAGCCGCTGCTCACCTTTCGCTATTCTTGAGCGGTTAAAAGGTTAAAAGAGCAGGAATGATCCTGGACATAGCGTATGTACGTACAGTAACATGATTTTCCCCACGCGCTTTTTTAAATGATTATAAGATGCCAAAAATGGTGTGTATTAGTATTAATTTAATAGGAAGATTTTTGTGATCACAATTGCAGTTGATGCTATGGGCGGTGATATGGGTCCGGAAGTTACGATTGCAGGGTCTGCTTTGGCTCTGAAGTGCCATTCGAATCTCCGGTTGATTTTTTATGGAGTCGCCAACAAGGTGGAACCGATTCTGAAACAACATCCGAATCTGATTACATGTCCTTTTTACGCGACAGAAACCGCAACAGCAATGGATGAAAAACCAAGTCAGGCATTGCGTAACGGACGCGGCAAGTCCTCTATGTGGCATGCTATTGATGCTGTGAAAAGCGGGGAAGCTGATGCCTGTGTTTCTGCAGGAAATACCGGGGCTCTCATGGCTATGTCCTATTTTTGTCTACGGATGCTTCCCGAAGCAGAAAGGCCAGGTATTGCTGGCATCTGGCCTACCATACACGGAGAAAGTATTGTTCTTGATATTGGAGCAACAATAGGTGCTGATGCGAATCAACTTGTTGATTTTGCCGTGATGGGAGCAGGAATGTTTCGCGCGCTCTATCATATTAGAAAGCCAAGTGTTGGTTTACTGAATATTGGCGTGGAGGAGGTCAAGGGGCTTGAAGAGATACGAAAGGCCGCCCATCTTCTTAGAACGATACCATCCGAGGTTCTCGAATATAAGGGGTTTGTTGAGGGCAATGACATTGGAAAAGGGACTGTAGATGTTGTTGTCACAGAGGGGTTTGTTGGTAATATTGCTTTAAAAACCGCTGAGGGTACTGTACAGCAGGTATCGAGAATCCTCAATAAAGCCATGCACCAGTCCATTTTTTCCCGCTTGGGTTATTGTTTGTCCTCCGGTGCTTTTCGCTATTTTCGTCAGAGACTTGATCCGCGTAAGGTTAATGGCGGTGTCCTTTTAGGATTAAATGGAGTGGTCGTCAAAAGCCACGGAGGAACAGATGCAGAAGGTTTTGCATCTGCTTTGCATGTCGGATATGAGATGATTAAGAACGAGCTTCTTGATAAGATTGCCATTGATTTACGTCATTTTCATGAGAAAAAGCCTATTTTTACTGCATCTAAAGACGGATCAGGATAGTTCCTGATGAAGTAGGCAACCTAAGTCAGCGGGTGTTCCAAGGGATGAAAATGATACGCTCAGCAATTTGTGGTATCGGAACAGCTTTGCCAAAACGTGTTGTGAAAAATGCTGAGCTGGAAGAGATTGTTGATACGTCGGATGAATGGATTGTGCAGCGCACAGGTATTCGTCAGCGTTATATTGCTGGAAAAGGTGAAACGACCGTCACACTTGGAACGCGCGCAGCACGTGAAGCACTGCAAAATGCTGGATTGGAGATCGGGGATATAGACCTTATCATTCTGGCTACATCGACGCCAGATCATACATTTCCTGCATCAGCAACAGAGATTCAGCAGGCACTAGAAATGAAACATGGTGTTGCCTTCGACGTGCAAGCTGTGTGTTCTGGTTTTGTTTTTGCCTTGACAACAGCTGATCTTTATCTGCGTTGCCAAATGGCAAGACGTGTTCTAGTGATCGGTGCTGAAACCTTCTCGCGCATTCTTGACTGGAAGGATCGTACAACCTGTGTTCTGTTTGGTGATGGTGCTGGAGCAGTAGTGCTCGAGGCAGTCGATGGGGTAGGAGATATTCGAGACTATGGTATTCTGGCATCTATATTGCGATCAGACGGCCGACATGTGAAAAAACTGTACGTTAATGGTGGGCCTTCAACAACACAAACAATAGGTCATTTGTGTATGGAAGGACGTGAGGTTTTCAAATATGCTGTTGGTGCAATTACTGATGTAGTCAATACTTGCTTGAAGGTTGCAGGCATCAGTCACGAGAGTCTTGACTGGTTTGTGCCCCATCAAGCTAACAAACGCATTATTGAGGCTTCTGCACATAGACTGGGCATTGCCGATGAAAAGGTTGTGGTAACTATTGATGGCCATGGCAATACATCTGCTGCTTCTGTTCCTCTTGCTCTTGCCGTTGCGGTAAGAGATGGACGTGTCAAGAGAGGTGATCTCATCATGCTTGAAGCAATGGGAGGGGGTTTCACATGGGGAGCAGTTCTTGTACGCTGGTAGAGATCTTTCATAGAAAGATGGGATGACCGTTTCATCATATTCATCATACAAAGCCTAGAATGTGTTTAAAAAACTGATTCTTGACAAACATCATCATTTATTAGTATTATTCTGGTCCTGCACTTACATATTCTTTATATTATCATATGCTTTTATTATCTTTGCTATTATTCCTTTTTTCAGGACTTGCATTCTAAAAAAGTGACAGATCACATGTATGGTTTAAAAGCCTTTTCAAAGAATCTTGGAAGTATTGGGTCTTTTACAACATATTCTGAGGTTTTAGGAGACACGCTTCAGACCAATGTGTGTGTAGTGTCGTCTCCTGGATCGTACGTATTGCGGGAGGGCATGGTCGTTTGCTTATATCTTCATTGAAGATTCGCCGTTCGCCGCAGCCTTTGGCGGGCCAGCTGTAGGGTCGAGCCAATCAGGAACACTGTCCATGCCGAGGAGATCGTCGTAACGGATGCGCGGACGGATGACGTGATAACGGCCACCTTCAACAAGAATCTCTGGGACCAGAAGCCGTGTATTATATGTATTTGACATCACAGCTCCATAGGCACCAGCACTGGAAACCGCCAGAAAATCACCAGATGTAGGAGGGGGTAGCTGTCGTTTAAGTCCGAGGTAATCCCCTGTTTCACAAACAGGCCCAACAATATCTGCACTGATCAGATCAGTCTTGTGGTCTGCTTCGACAACCGGTAAAATCGTATGCCAAGCATCATAGAGTGTAGGGCGGATCAAGTCGTTCATCGCGCCATCAACAATGATAAAATTTATTCCTTCCCCTTCCTTAAGGTAAATAACGGATGTTACAAGCATCCCCGCATTGCCAGTAATAAAACGGCCTGGCTCTATCACTAAGTTGACATTCAGCGGTCTAATATGTTTTTGTACGACCTTGGCATAATCCTGCGGTGTGGGAGGTGGTTTACCCTGATAGGCAATGCCAAGACCACCGCCAACATCAACATGGGTGATGATATGTCCTTCACTTCGCAGATCCTTGACAAATTGTGCTGTTATAGAAAAAGCAGCGTCAAATGGTGCAAGCTCACAAATTTGGCTGCCGATATGGACATCAACTCCACATATACGGATCCTAGGCAGCGCCGCGGCCAGCCTGTAAACCTCATATGCCTTGCTTATAGGTATGCCAAATTTACTTCCTGATTTTCCAGTTGAAATTTTTTCATGTGTTCTGGCATCAACATTTGGGTTTATACGCAGTGCAACCGGTGCGACCTTGCCTGCAAATATAGCCCGCTCTGACAGCTGGATGAGCTCTGGCTCTGACTCGACATTAAAACAATAAATGTTCTGTGCAAGCGCAAAATCCATTTCTCTGACCGTTTTTCCAACACCGGAATAAACGATACGCTGGGCTGGGATACCAGCAGCCAGCGCCCGACGCATTTCCCCTTCAGAGACGACATCAGCACCTGCACCTTCTTTTTCCAAAAGTGTCAGAACCGCCTGATTGGAATTTGTTTTGACTGCATAAGCCACAAGTATTTTCTCATTGAGAAATGCATCTCGCAACAGTTGAAAACTAGATCGTAAGGCTGCAGCAGAGTAAACATAAAATGGTGTCTTTTCCGACAAGGCAATATATGCTAAAGAAACATCTTCAGCATGCAAAATACCGTTACGATATTGAAAATACTTCACAATAGACGATCCATCTTATCTGATAAGGGGATCAAGAATAAAAGATTTTTCTGGTTTTTGCGCAAAATTGTCCTTTGTATTTTCCATTACAACAAATGGCTCTAGCTCACCTCTGCGTCCGCATCCTGTCAGAATCAGGCTGATCAAGACGGCACATGTCAAATTGGCTAAAAAGCACCTTATCATAATTTTTCCTCAAAAAGCTCTGACACACCTGATTCTGTGGTCCTTAGGAAGGCTTATAGGCATAAAATGTGTTGCGGTTTATACCGTGAAAAGGCGCTTTTTCCAATAAAGAATCTGACGACATACTTCTTTTGGTGCGGTACCCCCGTAGGAAGTACGACTTTCGACCGATTTTTCAACAGTCAGATATTGAAAAACATCATCCGTAATCTCAGGATGAATTGATTGCAATTCAGACAGCGATAACTGTCCAAGGTCACATTTTTTGTTTTCTGCCAAGGCAACAGCCTGTCCTGTAATATGGTGAGCCTCACGAAAGGGCAGACCAAGTGCTCTGACAAGCCAGTCAGCAAAATCTGTTGCAGTAGAATAACCCAATTCTGTTGCCCTTTTCATAGCAACAGCATTAACAACTAAATTACTTATCATTCCCATCATGGCTGCCAATGAAAGTTCAAGAGTTTCTGCAGCATCAAATACCAGTTCCTTATCTTCCTGCATATCTTTGGAATAGGCCAGCGGTAACCCTTTCATAATAGTTAACAACGTTACAAGCGCGCCATTGATACGACCTGTTTTAGCACGGACAAGTTCTGCTGCATCAGGATTTTTCTTCTGTGGCATGATGGATGAGCCACTGGAAAAGGCATCTGAAAGGGAGATAAAATTAAATTGTGATGTAGACCAAAGAACAATTTCTTCTGCAAGACGCGAGAGATGTATTGCGACAATGGAAGCAGACGCAAGAAATTCAATCGCAAAATCGCGGTCTGAGACGCTGTCAATGGAATTACGGGTGGGCTCCCTGAACCCTAGCATTTTTGCGGTCGTAAATCTGTCTATAGGAAATCCGGTCCCAGCAAGGGCAACAGCACCAAGCGGCGATTCATCCATGCGCTCAATGGCATTCCGTACACGGGAAAGATCGCGCCCAAACATTTCCACATACGCCATGAGATGGTGACCAAAAGTGAGAGGTTGGGCTATTTGCAGATGAGTAAATCCCGGCATCAGGGTTGCAGTATGTTCTTCTGCACGATTTAACAAACAAATAATAAGGGTTTCTATCTCTTCCGCCGTTTTTTCTGCTTGTCTCTTAACCCATAGGCGAAAATCAACTGCTACCTGATCATTTCGTGAACGTGCTGTATGCAAACAGCCAGCCGTTGGGCCGATCAATTCAGTAAGTCTTGACTCGATATTCATATGAATGTCTTCAAGCTGACGGGAGAAAACAAATTGCCCATCAGTAATTTCCTGCAAAACGATCTTTAGGCCTTTTTCTATTTCATGATAGTCCTCTTTTGAAATAATCCCCTGTTCAGCAAGCATGGCAGCATGTGCAACCGACCCCTGTATGTCCTGTACATAAAGCTTGCGATCGAAGTCAATAGAAGCATTAATTGCTTCCATTATAGCATCAGGACCTGAGGTAAAACGGCCACCCCACATCTTATTGCTTTGCTTTTTCATGCTGGTTCTCCAGAGAGGGAGGGGTGGGGTATGAGAAACAGTCTCCATGCTCTACTCGCACAAGTAATCCGACATAGTATTAATCTGGATATATGTATGTGATAATAGGCAGAATCTCAACAGCCTGGGTTAATAAGTTGGTCGTTCATCATGCATGCCCTGACCTGTTCTGCTCCGCTTGAGCTGCTGCAGCAGGCTCACGTGCGTTTTGATTCAGTCAGTCCTCTGGCCCGTGTTCTTTTTTTAAGAATAAAGAGGTTGGACAATTTGAGAACCATCTCGGCAAGAGGTGGTGCTCTCTAGAAAACTAGCAATGGTGGACCGGTTGACAGAATCATATCATGTTTGATTTTTTTAGATCAAACATACTGTACAACAGCTGAAGATGAAAGCTAAAATGTAGAGCCAGGATCAAAGGACCAATTCATGCTTCCTAAGAAAATGCACGCAGTTGAAATCATTGAACCGGGTGGACCTGATGTTCTCCGAATCAATACATTTTCCGTACCACACCCTGGTGATGGTGAAGTTTTGATTCGCATTCATGCAGCCGGCGTCAACAGACCTGATGTGGTGCAGCGCCAGGGGATGTATCCGCCACCGCCAGATGCATCTCCTCTGCCTGGTCTTGAAATTGCCGGTGAAGTTGTTGCACATGGAAAAAATACCTACCGTTATCCGGTAGGTGCTAGAGTCATGGCCCTCCTGACTGGTGGAGGGTATGCTGAATTTGCCACTGCTGATGAACGCAATGTTTTACCTATTCCTCAGAATATAAGTTATATCCATGCTGCTGGAATCCCGGAAACTTTCTTCACTGTTTGGAGCAATGTTTTTCATCGTGGCAATCTGCAAAAAGGAGAAACGCTGCTTGTGCATGGCGGTAGTTCTGGAATTGGGACAACGGCAATCCAGCTTGCAAAAGCCTTCGGCTCACCTGTCATTGTCACTACAGGTTCAGATGAAAAATGTAAGGCCTGCCTCGATCTTGGTGCCAACCTTGCGATTAACTACAAAAATATGGATTTTGTTGAAGAAGTCAAAACCTTTACGAAGAATAAAGGTGTCGATGTTATTCTTGACATGGTCGGGGGGGATTATACCGAACGGAACTACAGGGCGGCAGCCATGGACGGTCGGATTTTGCAGATTGCATTTCTGCGAGGCCATAAGGTGACAAGCAATCTTGGCACGTTGATGATGAAACGACTTGTCCATACTGGTTCAACATTGCGAGCACAAGATGTCATATTCAAGGCTCGCATCGCTAATGTACTGCAACAGCAAGTCTGGCCGTTGCTAGAGACCGGTGCAATTGTTCCAATAATTGCTAAAATTATCCCCCTACAACAAGCGGGCAAGGCCCATGAATATATGGAAAAAAGTAACCACATTGGTAAAATAATTCTTAAGATTATCTAACATTGGTATCATTATACAGCTATATGCTTCCTTCTATCCTGCCAAATGGTCATATATATACATAGGAGTTTATCCAGCCACGGATATGGCTTCAAAGAAAATTGGAATGGACACCAAGATTTCTGATTGTCAGCACAAACTGCTCCACACTGATACAGTAAAAAATCAGTGGATGAGATTCCTAGGACGCAAGGGTGATAGGTACACCATTCTTTGACAAAAAAAGCGATAGGTCCCATGTATCATACCCATACCATGCCTGCTTTTACGAAAGGGAAATCATGTCTCACTATAATATCCCTGTCCTGATTATTGGATCTGGTCCTGCAGGTTACACTGCCGCGATTTATGCTGCCCGTGCCTTGCTCAGGCCAACTTTGATTACAGGGTTACAGCAGGGAGGTCAGTTGACCATGACCACCGCTGTTGAAAATTATCCTGGCTTTACAGAGCCGGTTCAAGGTCCTTGGCTTATGGAACAGATGTGCCAGCAAGCAGCATGTTTTGGTGCAGAAATTATCCATGATGTGATTATTCATGCAGATTTATCCAAAACGCCTTTTACTCTCAGGGGTGATTCGTGTACGGTCTATACTGGAAATGCGCTCATTATTGCTACTGGAGCGCAGGCACGATGGTTGAGAGTCCCCGGTGAGGAACCCTTGAGAGGGAATGGCGTTTCATCTTGTGCAACATGTGACGGGTTCTTTTTCCGTGGCAAGGATGTGATGGTTGTTGGTGGTGGGAATACAGCTGTTGAGGAGGGGCTTTATCTCTCACAGCTTGCTAAGACTGTGACGATTGTACATCGCCGGGACCACTTCCGTGCTGAGCAGATTGTGCAGAAGCGTTTGTTTTCTTGTAAAAATGTACGGGTGATATGGAACCATGCCGTTGAGGAAATCATCGGTACTGCAGACACATCCTTCTCACAGGGGGGAGGTGTTACAGGCGTTCTCCTTAAAAGTGTTAAAACCGGTGAAGAAAAGCTCATGAATACAGAAGGTGTTTTTGTTGCCATTGGCCATGCACCTGCTGTTTCATTATTCGAGAAGCAGTTGCAGCAGAAGCAGGGTGGTTATATCTGGACTGCTGCAGACTCTACTGCAACAAATATTCCCGGTGTTTTTGCTGCAGGTGATGTGACAGATGATGTTTATCGTCAGGCTGTTACAGCAGCAGGGCGTGGATGTATGGCAGCACTTGAGGCAGAACGTTTCCTGAAATTGCAAGGTCCACAAAGGATCAGCAACAGGAATAAGTTGTAATCAATCTGGCAAACGGAGGAAAGGAAGCTGTGCTGGCAGCACTTAATTGGGATAAATTGCGTATTTTCCATGCTGTTGCAGAGGCTGGTTCGTTTACACATGCAGCACAGATTCTGCGTCTATCGCAACCGGCGATTTCGCGCCAGGTCAGTGCGCTTGAGCAAGATGTGGGCGTGTCCCTCTTTCATCGGCATGCGCGCGGTTTGATTTTAACGGAACAGGGTCGAATTCTCTACCATGTCGCAAGTGATGTTTTGATGAGGCTAGAAAATGTTTGCTCAAGACTTTCAGAAAGTAGAGAGAAACCGAGTGGACATCTGCGAGTCACGACAACCTTTGGCATGGGATCGGGCTGGCTGGTTAAACGTATGCCAGAGTTTCTTGAACAGTATCCTGATGTACAGATTCAGCTTCTTCTTGATGATAAGGAGCTCAACCTCGCTATGCGACATGTTGATTGTGCGATTCGACTGCATCATCCTCAACAACCGGGTTTGATACGACGGCGTCTCTTTACGGTACACATGCATGTATATGCGTCTACCATGTATATTGCACAGCATGGTCGGCCAGAAAGCTTAGGTGATCTTAGAAAACACAGAATCATTTCTTTTGGTGAGCCCGTTCCAAGCTATCTCTCTGGTTTGAATTGGCTTGAAAAGGTTGGATGTGGCAAAGGGCCTTTCCATCTTCCTGCACTGCAGATTAATAATGTTATTTCCATCCGACATGCCGTTTTATGTCATTTAGGTATTGCCGTATTGCCTGATTATATCATTAGCGAGAGTGATGGATTGATACGGTTGTTTCCAGATTTTACGGATATTCCTTCCTTTGATACATTTCTTTGCTATCCGGAAGCATTGAAGGATTCAGCGAAGTTGCGCGCATTTCGTGATTTTATTTTCAAAAAAGCACGTACCTGGTCCTTTTGAAAAGAGAAAGTAATGTCAGTTCGTTGTTTTTTTTATTTGGTACGGTTATATAACACAAACACACATAAGGATTCTCGTTCAAAGACATACACTGTCTCTTTTTTTAAAAATCTATAGCTCTGCCTTTTATTTCCCAATCACCATAACGCGCAGGGTCTTTTCCTCCTCGTCCGCCGATCTCCTTATCCTCTTTCTTCTTTTTTTTTATCCTATGCCGTGTATCAGCCTCACCTAATGCTCTTGACGCCTCCAGAGATAATAGTCGCCTTTGATTTTCAATTCTGATATTTTTATTCATATCATCTATCCTTGACTGAAGTAGCATTCTTCTCAACTCTTACAGTATATCAGATAACATAATAAAATAAATAAAGAAGGGAGTTTTTATATTATGAATATAATACGGACAGCCATGCTTCTGGCCTTCATGACGGCTCTGTTCATGGCTGTTGGCTATCTTATTGGTGGCAACAGTGGAGCGGTTATTGCCTTTTTGATCGCTGCTGCTATAAATTTCTTCTCTTATTGGAATTCAGATACAATGGTGCTACGCATGTATGATGCAAAAGAAGCCAATTTGGATTCTGCGCCCGAATATTATCATATTGTCAGCACGCTCGCAAAAAAGGCAGGGGTACCCTGCCCACAGATTTATGTCATTAATAATCCGCAACCTAATGCATTTGCTACCGGTCGCAATCCACAGCATGCCGCTGTTGCAGCAACGACAGGTCTTTTAAAAAGACTGTCTAAAAATGAACAAGCTGGTGTTTTAGCCCATGAATTAGCTCATATACAACACCGAGATACTCTCATCATGACAATTACGGCAATGCTGGCTGGGGCAATTTCTATGCTTGGCAATTTTGCCCTTTTTTCTGGTTATGAATGTGATGATAGCCCACGCCAAAATTCGACTGGTGTGATCAGCACTATTATTGCACTCGTCATTGCACCTATTGCAGCGCTTATAATACAGATGGCTATTAGCCGAACAAGGGAATATGCTGCTGACCATCGCGGAGCAGAGATTTGTGGTAATCCGCTGTGGCTTTCTTCGGCATTGAGTAAAATTGCACATGACACTCGTGAAATTGTCAATACCGAAGCTGAGCATAACCCTGCAACGGCGCATATGTTCATTATAAATCCTCTCAAAAGTACTGATAATCTTTTTTCAACACATCCGGCTACGGAAAACCGCATTGCTGCCCTTCATAAAATGGCTCAGGCAATGAACATTAGCATTGGATCATATCAAAATATGGAAAAAATAGTGAAAAAACCGAAGTGGATGCAGATGAGACACAAGTGTAAACGACAACACTACTAAACACTTAACAACTCGTGCAGCCACAGCAACAGACGGTTGGCATAATCTCACTTAGTCTCGTCTGCAATGCTTGTAGAATTTTTGACTGTCTCAGTTTTTTTTGGACACTCTGTCCGTTTCTGCTATGTAAGATCGAATTTATTTATCACTTCAGGACACAATTTATGGCTGTTAAATCTAAAAAACGTACTCAATTACCTGATATGCATCTAGTTCGCCGGGCGCTTGTTTCTGTTTTCAATAAACAAAAACTTGTTAAATTCGCTACAAGCCTTGTCGAAAGAGGAATCATTTTGACTTCAACAGGTGGAACAGCCCATGTACTGAAAAAGGCTGGGTTGCCAGTCCAAGATATCTCAGATGTAACACATTTCCCTGAAATCATGGATGGCCGGGTTAAAACACTGCATCCAGCTGTTTATGGTGCTCTTCTGGGTATACGGGATGATCCAGAACATGCAGAAATTATGAGACAATATGGCATTGAAGGAATTGATCTTGTTATTGTGAACCTTTACCCATTTGAGGAAGTATGTCAATGGGGTGCGGGTGCCGATAATGATACTGTGATTGAAAGTATTGATATCGGTGGCCCGTCAATGATACGTGCTGCTGCCAAGAATCATGCTTATACTGCTGTTGTCACTGATCCAGATGATTATGATCAGGTCTTGGATGAACTGAATAAACATGATGGCTATCTGTCCTTTGCGTATCGTCGCCAACTGGCAGAGCGTGCTTATATGCGAACTGCTGCCTATGATGTCGCTATTTCCAAGTGGTTCTCTAGAAAGACAGAGATACTGAATCCTATGTGGTACACCATTGCCGGGAAACGCCATTCGATTATGCGGTATGGGGAGAATCCTCATCAGGCTGCAGGGTTTTATGTCACTGGAGAACAACGCTATGGCGTGACGACAGCTAAAATGGTGCAGGGAAAACCGCTGTCCTACAACAATATCAATGATGCTGATGCAGCCTTTGAGCTGATATCGGAATTTAATCCAGAGAAGGCAGCAGCCGTTGCCATTATTAAACATGCTAACCCCTGCGGGGTAGCAGAAGGGAAAAGCTTGAAGGAGGCTTATCTTAAAGCGCTTGTTTGTGATCCTGTTTCAGCCTTTGGCGGCGTCATTGCCCTCAACTGTTCTCTAGATGCAGAAGTAGCGGAAGAAATAGTGAAAGTCTTTACAGAAGTTATCATTGCACCAGATATTACTGCAGATGCTCGCTGTATTCTAGCGCAGAAACAGAATATACGTTTGTTAGTCACTGGTGGTGTTCCTGATCCTTATGACTCTAGTCTTGTAGTGCGCTCTGTAAGTGGTGGTCTGCTTATCCAGACTCGTGACAACAGCATTTTTGAGGAAACGGATTTGAAAGTTGTCACTCAACGCCAACCGGTAGCACGTGAATGGGAAGATATGAAATTTGCCTTCCGTGTCGCTAAGCATGTCAAATCTAATGCAATTGTCTATGCGAAGGATATGGCAACGCTTGGTATTGGTGCTGGTCAGATGAACCGTCTTGACAGTGCTTGCATTGCTGCACACAAAGCCAGAAAGATTGTGAACGCGGCTAGTTTATCAGAATCTTTGACAAAAGGGTGTGTTGTTGCATCTGATGCTTTCTTTCCATTTGCAGATGGTTTACTCTCAGCTTTTAAAGTTGGCGCAAGCGCTGCTATACAACCTGGTGGTTCTATCCGTGATGAGGAGATCATTGCCGTTGCTGATGCCAATGACATGGCCATGGTAATGACTGGTGTACGCCACTTTAAACACTAAAATAGTTCTTAGAAGAGACTCTTTCTTTTGCAAGGCAGCTATGCAAAGTTTTCATTTTTCATTTTTATAGTTAAGCATTATTGTATGCCTTAGGCATCATGGTGATGAAAGTAAGAAGTAAGGTGGGAACAATGAATTTAATCCGTTCTTTTAATAGATGGCGTCGGTATCGTATGACAGTCAATGAACTGAGTCGGCTTTCGACTCATGAACTGAATGATCTTGGTATTTACCGTGCAGATATTCCAGCAATCGCACGTAAGGCGTGCTTGCGTATGAACTAATTTTTTGACGATTCTAATCTCCCCGTTTAGAGGGTTATGTAGAAACAGTATTTTGTGTTTAATTGTTCCAGGCATTTTAATTCTAGACCTTTCTTCAGGTCGCTCTCAGGTTGCTCGCTGATGGTATTGATACACGTGCCCGAGTTGTTGCTGTTACAGTGAAGAGTGATGCATAGTTTTCTTGCTTTTCTCTCTTTTCTCTTTCCAAAAGATCATGAGCATTTGGTTTTCTGGACTTGAGATATGTTATGTTACCTTAACAAAACCATTATTTAGTGGATCAGGTGACAGGTATGACACTAGCACGCGATATAAAGATTTGTGGTCTGAGGACATTGGAAGCCCTTGATGCGGCATTGGTCAATGGCGCTAATCAGATTGGTTTTGTTTTTTTTCCAATGAGTCCACGTAATATTAGCGTGCCGCTCGCAGCGGCCTTGTGTGATGGTATTGATGCACGTGCCCGAGTTGTTGCTGTTACAGTGAATGCTGATGATCGTTTACTGGATGAAATTGTTGCTCAGGTGAGACCTGACCTTCTTCAGTTGCATGGATCTGAAACACCCTGTCGGGTTACAGACATTAAGAAGCGTTATAAATTGCCGGTCGTGAAAGCGATTTCTGTTCACAGTAGACCGGATTTACAAAATATTGTTCCTTACTATAACATAGCTGACCGGTTACTTTTTGATGCAAAAGCACCAAAAGGTGCAGCACGTCCTGGGGGCCATGGTATTCCTTTTGATTGGCATATACTTGATGGGTTAAATAAAAGCGCTGATTACATGCTTTCTGGAGGATTGAGGGTGGATAATGTTGCTGAAGCTTTGGCAATTACTCGTGCGGGGGGTATTGATATTTCTTCAGGGGTGGAAAGAGTGCCAGGTGTAAAGGATGTTTGTTTGATCAAGGCATTTCTTGAAGTTGTTGTAAATATCTGTCAGGCAGCGACAGTGAAATAAGATGGAGCATCGTGTTGTGACTCAGCCTGTTGACCTTAATTCTTACCGTAATGGACCAGACGCAATGGGTATGTTTGGAATGTTCGGTGGGTGTTTTGTCCCGGAAACTCTTATGCCACTCCTTATAGAATTACATGCCGCCTACACAGTAGCTTGCCTTGATACCCAATTTAAAACTGCATTGGAAGAGCTTTCGACGGATTATGCTGGTCGTCCGTCGAAACTTTATTATGCGGAACGATTAAGTATACATCTAGGAGGGGCTAGAATTTATTTGAAGCGCGAGGATCTAAATCATACTGGAAGCCATAAGATTAACAATTGTCTTGGTCAAATCTTGCTTGCCCTTCGTATGGGGAAAACCCGTATTATTGCTGAAACGGGAGCAGGACAACATGGTGTTGCTGTGGCAACCGTTTCAGCCCGTTTTGGTCTTCCCTGTATAGTCTATATGGGAACAAAGGATATTGAACGGCAAAAACCTAACGTTTTTCGCATGAATCTTCTGGGCGCAACGGTTGAACCTATCTCAGCCGGACATGGTACCTTGAAAGATGCTATGAATGAGGCATTACGCGATTGGGTAAAAAATATCAGCAATACCTATTATCTTATCGGAACCGCAGCTGGCCCTCATCCTTACCCAAAAATAGTACGGGACTTCCAGTCAGTAATTGGCAAAGAAGTACGCAAACAGATTCTTGAACGTGAAGGCCGGCTGCCTGACATGATCATTGCTGCTGTGGGCGGAGGTTCTAATGCCATTGGTTTGTTTCATCCTTTCTTGGATGAAACAAATGTGGATATTATTGGTGTTGAAGCTGGAGGAAGAGGATTGAATACACATGAACATTGTTCTTCTATAACCGCAGGCTCCCCCGGTGTGCTACATGGCAATAGGACCTACCTTCTGCAGAACGAAGATGGACAGATATGCAACGGACATTCAATCTCTGCAGGCCTTGATTATCCGGGGATAGGCCCTGAACATTCTTGGCTCAAGGATATCTGTCGTGTGGAATATGTCCCTATTCTTGATCATGAAGCACTAGAAGCTTTCCAACTTCTAACACGTGTAGAAGGTATTATTCCTGCACTTGAGTCCTCTCATGCTCTTGCAGAAGCAGTAAAAAGAGCGCCGAAAATGACAAAGGACAAAGTGGTAGTCGTGAATCTTTCTGGACGCGGAGATAAGGATATCCACACGGTTGGAAGAGCGCGTGGCCTGGATATGTAACTTTCACGGGAGATGGAATGATTACACGGATTGATCGGATATTTGCCGCCCTCAAAGTCAGAGGACAGAAAGCCATGATAACTTATATTATGGCTGGGTATCCTGATTATGAGACAGGACTGGCGATCATGAAAACGTTACCAGAATCTGGTGCAGATGTTATTGAATTAGGGATACCTTTTTCCGATCCTATAGCAGATGGAGCAAGCATTCAGGTCGCTGGGATGCGGGCGCTTAGAAATGGGCAAACACTACAGAAAACCATAAAAATGGTTCATGCTTTTCGCCAAAATAATAATAAAACGCCTGTTGTTGTTATGGGTTATTATAATCCAATTTATGTTTATGGAGTCGACCGCTTTTTGCGGGATGCACAGATAGCAGGCGTTGATGGTATTCTGGTGGTGGACCTCCCACCAGAAATGGATCAAGAATTGTGTATTCCTGCCAGGCAAGCTGGTATCAGCTTTATCCGTATTGCCACGCCAACAACAGATGATAAACGGCGGCCCATAGTCCTCCAGAATACATCAGGGTTTATTTATTATGTTTCTATGACTGGTATTACTGGTCAGACATTGACAAATTCGATGGAGATCGCCTTGTCTGTCAAACAGATAAAGGCCCATACAGCTTTGCCGGTCGCCGTTGGATTTGGTATAAAGACAGCTGATCAGGTAGCAAAAATGAGTGCAATAGCTGACGGTGTTATCGTTGGCACAGCGATTATAAATGCCATTACATCAACACTTGACGGGCAGGGGAAAATAGTGGGCAATCCGATTGAAGCAGTTGATATTCTTGTCCGTAACCTGCACTCAAGCGTGTGAATCACATATGGAAGAATAACCGATCACCATCATTATTTGGAGCGAGGGATAGACTCGGAAGAGTAACAGTCTTTTTAGGCCTCTTCATTTTAGATAGCAGTACTGCGTATCAAAACTTCATAATTACATTTTTGTGACCTTCTTTATAAAAGAAAAGGTATCATTGATGAACTGGATAACAAATTTCGTTCGCCCAAAGCTCAATTCTGTACTTGGACGTAAAAAAATGCCGGAAAGCTGCTGGTGTAAAGACCCTGGTAGTGGTGACATGGTGTTTATTGGAGATGCTAAAGAAAATCAGTACGTCGTGCCATCATCAGGATATCATGCAAGCATTGCAGGGAAGGAGCGGTTGAAGCATTTCTTCGATTCTGGGCAATATGACTTGATTGCAAATCCTAAAGCACCTGTAGATCCTCTGAAATTTCGTGACAAAAAGCGCTATACTGATAGGCTCAAGGATTATCGCTCTCGCACGGGTCTTGATGATGCTATTATTAACGCGAGCGGTAAAATCGAAGGCATGCCGATTATTGCAACGGTTCAGGATTTCGCTTTTATGGGAGGATCTCTCGGAATGAGTGCTGGTGAAGCGATTATTAAGGGATTCGAAATAGCAATTACTGAGAAGCGGCCACTTGTTTTGTTTACCGCGTCAGGAGGGGCACGGATGCAGGAGGGCATTCTATCACTTATGCAGATGCCCAGGACGACTATCGCGGTTGAAATGATGAAGGAAGCCTGTTTGCCCTATATTGTTGTTTTGACGAACCCCACAACGGGCGGGGTTTCCGCTTCTTATGCCATGCTAGGCGACGTCCATATTGCTGAACCTGGAGCGACAATCGGCTTTGCAGGTGTGCGTGTGATTCAGCAGACAATCCGTGAAACCTTGCCAAAAAATTTCCAGAAAGCTGAATATCTTAAAGAGCACGGTATGGTGGATATGGTTGTCTCCCGTTTAGAAATGAAAAAAACCATCGCACAGCTTTTGCGACTGATGATGAAGCAAAGCAGCCCTGGGATTGTGAGGGAAAAAAGATCTAATTCATGGCGAAAACAGCAGCACAACACATTGGAGATCTGTTGAATCTTCATTGTAAAGACATTGATCTTTCACTTGGGAGAATAATGCAATTACTGAGATTATTAGGTAATCCCCATTTGAACATACCGCCAGTCATTCATATTGCTGGAACCAATGGGAAGGGATCGGCCAGTGCCTTTTTGCGGTCAATGTTGGAAGCTGCAGGCTATAGTGTGCACGTATATACCTCTCCCCATCTTGTGCATTGGCATGAACGTTACCGCATCGGTTTCAAGGGTGGTGGACGTTTTGTTAATGACGCTCAACTTGCAGAGGTATTGAAACATGTTACCGTTACCGCTGCCAATAATGAGCAGTCGATAACCGTTTTTGAGGTGCTAACAGTCGCAGCGCTTTTACTTTTTGCAGAATATCCAGCGGATGCTACCATTCTTGAGGTTGGTCTTGGAGGACGGCTTGATGCCACCAATGTTATTACAAAACCAGCCGCCTCATTGATTATGCCAATTTCCTTGGATCATCAATCCTTTCTTGGCAATCAGATTGAAGATATTGCAAAAGAAAAAGCCGGTATTATAAAAGCAGCATCTCCCGTTGTTATTGGCTTTCAGGAAAGCGAGTCTGTACGCAATATCCTTATTCATAAGGCATGGAAGATGGGTGTGCCATCTTCAGTCTATGGGCAAGATTACATCGCTTATAAAAAACATGGGCGCATGATCTTTCAGAATTGCAATGGACATATGGATTTGCCTTTACCACGTCTTGCTGGTGGCTTTCAGATAAGCAATGCTGCCGCAGCTATTGAAGGCCTTCGTGCTGCTGGTTTTAAGATAAGGAAATCTGCTATCGTCCATGGTATGGATAACGTTTTCTGGCCTGCACGTATACAACATATTCGAAAAGGCAAGCTTTTCAAGCGGCTTTTTCCTCATGTTGAATTATGGCTTGATGGTGGACACAATCCTGCGGCCGGCGCAGTGACTGCACAGTTTTTTCGCAAGCTATGCGAAAAAGAAAAAAGAGCATTGATTCTGATCTGTGGCATGATAAAAACCAAAGACGCTGTAGAATATCTGACGGCATTCAAAAATATTACAACACGTCTATGTGCTGTACCGGTCCGCTTGAGTGATGACGGAATTCTACCAACAACTTTGGCACAGCTCGCACGCAGTATTGGCCTGAACTCCCAAGCATTCCAATCACTGTTCGATGCTTTGGAGAATATTCTAGATACTAAAAAATTATCTTCACCATCACTTGTCCTGATCTGTGGGTCCCTCTATCTTGCCGGTGAAGTGCTATTGGAAAATGATAGTCTACCACAATGACGGTCATCAGTCATCCTGAATACAGGCATTTTTCATCTCTTGTCATACAGTTGACGTTTTGCTAGACAGAGAGATTGGTATGATGCGAGTCATGTCTGAATAGGTATGTAATGCAATCCACATGCAAGAGCCCCGATGTTGTCTACGTAAATGTCTTTCAGTGTACAGTTGACCCTGATGAACAAGGGAAGAGGGCTTGCACTGTATTACTAGAAATGGCAGAAGATCATGGTTACAAAAAGGTTAAACCTGTTTAACGGGTAGGCGGAGGATGTAACCGTATATTATCAAGGGTTTTTGGCAATTAAACTACCTTCTTTTTTTAGCGTTGATGATTTTGCAGGGACGGACTGTGTTATTGCTGCCGTTTCTGGCGGTAGTGATTCTTTGGCCATGCTCTTTTTGCTGCGCGATTATTTTACCCACAGTATTTGCAAGAAACGCCTTGTAGCTGTAACTGTTGATCATAGTTTACGGCCTGCATCAGCACAGGAAAGCTCTAGTGTCGCATATTTGTGCGCTGCATATGACATTGCACATGAAACACTTGTCTGGCATGGAGATAAACCTCAGAAGGCAGTTGCGCACCTTGCGCGCATTGCCCGTTATGATCTTTTGTGTCAAACAGCTGAAATACATGACGCTGGTGTTATTGTAACAGGTCATACATTGGATGATCAGGCAGAAACTTACACTATGCGCGCGCTGAGGGGAAGGAGTGGGCGCGGCGTTGCCGCAATGCCACGTCTCGCATTATTACGGAAGCAATTCCGTCTCCTGCGTCCTTTACTATGTGTCCGACGTTTAACATTACGGCATTACCTCGCTGGCTTGAGGATTGTTTGGTTTGACGATCCAAGCAATGATGATTTGCATTATGAGCGGTCGAGAGTGCGGAAATGCCTCGATAACGATGCGGTTATGTATGCATGCCGCGCGGTATCGGTTGCAGCACAAAAAAGACAGAAAGAATCGGAGGCTGTTGCAGGTCTTGCAATCAGGCTTCGCATGTGTTTACGGAGTGAGCGACTCTGGTTTAACCTGACCTCGCTTCGCACAAATGATATGAAGAATTTTGCAGTACTTATCGCTATGAGCGCGGCAATCATGGGCGGTGTGCAATATCCTGTCATTGGACGAAGGTCCCTGATAGATTTTCTTATGCGCAAAAGTTCTGCAACCAGCCGCCGTATGACCCTATCCGGTTCTGTTATTGAAATGACAGAAACATTTTTGCGTATCTGGCGTGAAAAACGTAATATTAAGTCATGTATACTCAAGCCTGGTCAAAGTACGGTTTGGGATGGCCGTTATCGTGTAATCAATGACAGCGACGAAGTTGTGATGTTGCGTCCACCAAGCTGGAAAAAACTACAGCAGATCATAAGCGCTGCAACACTCTCTCACAATGAGACACCTGAACAGGATCTACACTTTCCTTCGCTTGAAACAACATGTATGATTTGTGGCCGTAGCGGCTTTGATTTACCGGTTTTGAAAACACATGAATCATGCAACAAGGATATCAGAATCGAGCGTATCATGTTGCCGTTTGATTGGCTTGTATCCGGTCATGATCTGGCGATGTTTCGTCTTTTCCAATCGGTTTTTACTGTGAAAATACGGGAAAAAAATTATACTCTTATCTCTCACTGAACTCAATCTTTGGAATAATTATGTTACAAAAAAATCTGTTGAGCATGCCCGTGCCGTGTCTTTTTGTCAAGTGGAATTGATATGAATCCAAATTACCGTTCTTTTATTCTATGGGGTATTGTTGCCCTTCTTGTCATTTTGTTGTTTTCCCTGTTTCAGGGAAACTCACGGAAGGGCATTATAAATCAACTTTCATATTCTGACTTTATACAGCGGGTTGATGCTGGTCAGGTTAAGGAAGTAACGATTCAGGGTGCGAATATCTCGGGGGTTACGACGAACGATCAGCGTTTCGTTACCTATGTGCCGCGTGGCAATACTATTGTTCAGCGGTTAGAAAGTAAAAATGTAATGATACGAGCTGAACCAGAAGTCAGTGGTTCAAACCCATTTTTCAGCCTACTTGGCACTTCCATGCCAATGATTATCCTGATTGCAGTATGGATATTTTTTATGCGACAAATGCAGGGCGGATCACGCGGCGCTATGGGATTTGGCAAGTCCAAGGCAAAACTGCTGACAGAAAGCCATGGACGTATTACCTTTGATGATGTTGCTGGTGTCGATGAAGCAAAGGCAGATCTGGAAGAGATAGTCGAATTCTTGCAGGATCCTCAGAAATTCCAGCGGCTTGGCGGACGTATTCCGCGTGGTGTGCTCCTTGTCGGTCCACCTGGAACTGGGAAAACGCTGTTGGCCCGAGCGATTGCAGGCGAAGCAAACGTACCTTTTTTCACTATTTCAGGCTCGGATTTTGTGGAGATGTTCGTAGGCGTTGGTGCAAGCCGCGTCCGTGATATGTTTGGACAAGCCAAGAAAAATACACCTTGTATCATTTTTATTGACGAAATTGATGCGGTTGGTCGCCACCGTGGTGCCGGTCTTGGTGGTGGAAACGATGAACGCGAGCAGACACTGAACCAGCTTCTAGTGGAAATGGATGGATTTGAGGCCAATGAGAATATCATTCTTATTGCGGCTACTAATCGGCCTGATGTGCTTGATCCAGCATTGTTGCGTCCAGGTCGTTTTGACCGTCAGGTCACAGTCCCAAATCCTGATATAAGCGGACGGGAGAAGATTTTGAATGTACACATACGGAATGTCCCAGTAGCTCCGAATGTAGATATAAAGATACTTGCCCGTGGAACTCCCGGTTTCTCAGGAGCCGATCTTATGAACCTTGTTAACGAGGCAGCTTTGATGGCTGCCCGGCGGAACAGGCGTCTTGTTACTATGCAGGAATTTGAAGATGCTAAGGATAAGGTCTTGATGGGGGCCGCACGTCGTTCATCAGCTATGACTCAGGCTGAGAAGGAACTGACAGCCTATCATGAAGCAGGCCATGCGATTGTGGCACTGAATGTGTCAGCAGCCGATCCTGTTCATAAAGCAACTATTATTCCACGCGGCCGTGCCTTGGGCATGGTTATGCAGCTACCTGAGGGTGACCGTTATTCCATGAGCTATCGTTGGATGATTTCTCGCCTTGCTATCATGATGGGTGGACGTGTGGCGGAAGAAATCAGATTTGGTAAGGATAATATCACATCTGGTGCCTCTTCTGATATTGAGCAAGCCACTAAGCTTGCCAGGGCAATGGTAACGCGTTGGGGTTTTTCCGAGAAGCTTGGCAATGTTGCTTATGGAGATAATCAGGATGAGGTTTTTCTTGGCCATGCGGTAGCACGTCAGCAAAATATTTCAGAAGAGACTGCTAAATTAATTGACTCAGAGGTGCGGTCACTGACTGAGGCTGCCTGTCAGGACGCCCGGCGTATTTTGTCTGAAAACAGAAAGGAGTGGATGACTCTTGCAGAAGGTTTACTTGAATATGAAACACTGACAGGCGATGAAATTAGGGAAATTATTGCTGGAAGACCTCCTTCCCGCAGTATGGGGGATGAGGTCCCAGCGCGAACTTCTGGTGTACCTAAGGTGGCTAGAGCAGTAAAGCCGGTATCAAAGAACTCTGAGAAAAATATTGAACCTCAGCCCTAATTCAGGATGATGAGCGGGTTGGGCCTAAGAATTCAACTCTCTCTTTCGATTCTAATGACGAATACAGATGTTGGCATAGCGCGAGCAATCAGTACAATTGCAGGCTTGATTCGACGGCCTAGGTGGTAATGTCATGCTGACAGGAAAGAGTGGAAATGAAAAGAAAATATTTCGGAACAGATGGCATGCGTGGAAAGGCTAATAGCTTTCCGATGCTGCCCGGTACGGCCATGAAGCTTGGTATGGCTATTGGCATTCTGTTTAGACGGGAAGGACATCGAAATCGCGTTGTGATCGGTAAGGATACACGACTTTCTGGTTATATGTTTGAAAATGCGTTTGTTGCCGGTTTTACAGCAGCCGGTGTTGATGTTTTCCTGCTTGGACCTGTACCAACACCGGCCGTTGCTATGCTCTGTCGCTCACTACGTGCTGACATCGGTGTTATGATTTCCGCTTCCCATAATCCATTTTATGATAATGGCTTTAAACTATTTGGTCCTGATGGATATAAGTTTTCGGATAAAACTGAACAGCAGATTGAAAGGTTGATTGAAACCGATATGACCGACCAACTTGCTGGACAGCTTGATATCGGACGGGCTAAACGTGTTGAGGGTGATATTTATCGCTATATTGAATATGCTAAGCGTACAATGCCACGTGATGTTACACTTGAAGGCATGCGCGTTGTTATCGATTGCGCTAATGGTGCTGCTTACAAGGCGGCCCCGCTTGCTCTATGGGAGCTTGGCGCTGAGGTTATAACTATCAATAACAAGCCGGATGGCATGAATATTAATGAGGATTGTGGTTCAACGCATCTTGCAGCATTAACAAAAAAGGTCTGCGAGGTACAGGCTGATGTCGGTATTGCACTGGACGGTGATGGTGATCGTGTTCTTGTTGCAGATGAGAATGGGACTGTCGTGGATGGGGATCAATTAATGGCAGTAATCGCTGAATCATGGCATCAAAGCGGTCGCTTACAGGGTGGTGGTATCGTTGCAACAATAATGTCTAATGTGGGCCTTGAGCGTTTCCTTGGCCATAAAGGGCTGATATTGATACGAACAGGCGTTGGTGATCGCTATGTGGTCGAGCAGATGCGCACCCATGGTTTCAATGTCGGTGGTGAACAATCTGGGCATATTATTTTGTCTGATTTTAGTGCTACAGGCGATGGGCTTATTAGTGCATTACAAATTCTCGGTTGTGTCAAGGAGACTGGTTGGCCAATGAGCAGGCTATGTCATAAGTTTGAGCCTGTGCCCCAGTTATTAAAGAATGTCTGTATCGGGAAGGGAAGACCTCTTGAAAACAAAAGGGTCAGGAAAGTTATTGATGCTGCCGGCAAGAAATTAGGTAAAAACGGTCGATTGGTTATCCGTCCCTCTGGGACAGAATCCTTGATACGTGTTATGGCAGAAGGAGATGACTCCTATCTTGTTGAACGTGTCGTTGATGATGTGATTGATGCTATTCTCTCTGTTGTTGATAGCATATGAGGTCGGCCTGACTTTATTGATTCCTTTTTCAGTGCAGGCGAGCTTTGCAAAGGAATTTACCAGCGACCGCAATTGCGTAATTGTATCGCATATCTTTGTGCCATCATTTGCACCTGCTGAGCTTTCTGAATTGCGAATGCACTGTGGCTGCCACGAGCATAAGCACGATGTCCCATATGATAATTGAGATAAAGCCCGTAGACATCATTTGGTGAGATAGCGTTTTTACGAATACTTTCCCGATGAAACCACGCAATGAATTGTGCAGCATCATCAAAACTGGTGCGACACGCAGTCTTGTGCCCGGTCTTTCTGCGATATTCTTTCCAAGTCCCATTAACGGCTTGTGAGTACCCATAAGCAGTTGACAGTCTTTTCCAAGGAATAAGACCAAGCAGTTTTTTTCTTGGCGGTTTTGCTCTCTGTTGGAAGCCAGATTCAGCATATATGGTCGCCAGAATGATCGGCATAGGAATTCCATATTTCTGTTCTGCTCTTTTTGATGAGCGTTGCCAGTTGAAAACGGGGCCGTCATTTTGGCTAAGAACAGCACAAATGTTGCTGATCTGTGTCGGCGTCCTTGCACATCCTGCAAGCAACACCACTACAGATAACACAAGGCATTTCATTTATTGACACCTTTTCGAACCCTGGTCTTTTGGAAAATTCCTTTTGGCGATTCTACAATGTAACGAACCGAGCAGAAGCATAAAAATACTGATAATCTAGGGGGCACGGGCAACGTTCTCACAGAGAATAAACATGCTTTTTTCCTGTTATCAGAGAGTATTTTTTTATCCATTTATTTTTTTGCTATTGATAAAAAACTTGATATAGCGGTTGATTGCCGTCTGCTCTCCGGTCGCTTTCTGTAAATTATCTGATAGCTTGACAACCGGTCGATTGTTGGTATGTGTGACCTTGCAGACCAGTGAAATTGCTGCCAGACCAGTGATCTGTTCTGGTGCGCAATCTGAAAAGTCGTTTGTCAGGTTTGTCCCCCAGCCAAAACTCATGCGAACACGGCCTTTGAAATGGAGATAGGTTTTTTCGATCGTATCAACATCAAGCGCGTCGGAAAAAATCAGCAATTTCTTACACGGATTTTTATTGTGCTCTTTCCACCAGCGGATGATACGTTCGCCACCCTCAATCGGTGGTGCACTATCCAAGCGAAAACCTGTCCAATCAGATACCCAATCTGGAGCATTGTTCAGAAAAGAATCAGTTCCAAATGCATCTGGTAAAATAATCAGCAAATTTTCGCTGTAATAGCGGCTCCAGTCTTGCATGACCTTATATGGCGCGTGGCGCAGTTCTTCGTCTGTTTTGGCCAATGCCGCAATAACCATAGGAAGCTCATGGGCATTCGTTCCCAGAGCTTCTAGGTCTGTATCCATGGCAAGAAGCACGTTGCTCGTACCGGTAAAAGCGTCGCCAATGCCCTCTTTTAACGCTTCAACACACCAGCGCTGCCACAGAAAAGAATGGCGACGACGTGTTCCAAAATCGCATATTCTTATGCCAGAGAGTGTTTTTAAGCGCTCTACCTTTCTCCACATTTTTGCTTTTGCCCGTGCATAAAGCACGTCCAGGGCAAAACGGCCGAGATTATTCATGGCAGTCCGTGAGCGCAATTCATTTATAATAGCAAGCGCTGGGATTTCCCACATAGTGGTATACATCCATGGTCCAGAAAAACGCAGTTCATACTGACCATTGCGCTGTGTCAAATCATATGCAGGTAATTGAAAATGCTCGAGCCAACCGAGAAAATGCGGTGTAAAAATGTGCTGACGGCCATAAAACATATTCCCGGCAAGCCAAATCATCTCTTTTTTGGTAAAGCGGAGAGAACGGACATGGTCAAGCTGGCTTCGCAAGTCATTTTCATCAATTTCATTAGCAAGATGTATCTTTTTTGTACGATTAATGAGAGAAAATGTGACATTCACTGTAGGATAAAGTCCCCAGATCATTTGCAACATCAGCAGCTTGTAAAAATCCGTATCCAACAGGGATCGGATAATTGGGTCAAGCTTCCAGGTATGATTATAGACGCGATCAGCAATATCAATGCGTGCCATAAAATGTTACCCTTTTCCTGTTTCACCCATTGCAAATATTCTTAACCTTTTATGAGGTTGAATGGAAGATGGCAGAGCTGCTCTCCTGAGGACAAGCCGGTGTTGATTTGTTGCTCACTACGTGCTGACATCCTGACATCGGTGTTATGGATATTGACCTGTGTAAAAAAAGCGGATGGGTGGTATATCCCCGTAGAACAGAATATGATTGTTTTATATCGTGAATCATTTTGTACCGGCTACCTTAGCAAGAAACCCTGTTTGATTCCCTCTTTGAGATACCAGAATGGTTTGTGTCCATATCACGCAGGAATAGCAGAATTCTTTGATGAGCTTCAGAGGTATAGGTCTCACACCCAGCACAACGATTGTTCGCTAACCCAAACCCAGTTTTCTCCAGCGCCTTCCCCCTGCCTAAAATTGTCGCATGAGACTTTTTACTCACACTCATCGGTTCTTCCTCAGGATGCTTGGTATCTGAGCAGATGGGATTTGCTATTTTAGCATGGATGAATTGTACGTGGAGCTTTCTCATGTAGTAGCAGCTCTACTGCCTCAATCACTGGATCATCATGAAAACGCTTACGCATACGTCCATCAAAAACAACATTATCGATAGCTAAAATCGACATACCATGATGGTGAGCATAATAGTTGCGAATGATCGCATTCCTGTTCCCTCTTGGGAGACGCGATGATGTAAAATCCACAGCATCATAATAGCCATAGCGACCAAGCGCACCAAGATCCCGCAAACGCTTCAGGTTGGCCACAGCTTGATCTATTATATATTGTGAAGCTAATATACTTGCATAGGGTGCAACCACCATATTCTGTGCTAGCCCCCGCTTGAACCCCAAATTTGGCACGCCAAAACTAGAATATTGATAATTCATCATTGAATCACGGGCATTGAATGCAGATTCTGATATTCCCCATGGGAATCCATGCTTCTTTGCATAGGCGATATGCTGGCGTACAGCCAGCTGGTTACTCTGCCCAAGCAGCGACCCAGGTGGTTCATGCATGATAAGAGGTGGCATGAGATATTCAAACATGGAACCAGACCATGAAAGCAAGGCTCCTTTCCAGCAGACAGATACAAGTATACGACCAAGCCGAAACCAATGTTCATCTCTGATATCGCCTTTGGCAATTGCAAAAAAACTTGAAAGACGGGCTTCAGATGCTAAAAGATCATAGCAACATTCATCCAACTCTTTTTCCTGCACCCGATAGCCGATGGATAGGAGCTTGCGTTCTTTGCACTCAAGAAAGTCAAACATCATGTTCAATGCATATTGGCGAGCAAGCTCGCCAAGATTTTTCAGATGTTTACTGAGGCTGTCTCTGTCGCATTGACCATCGATTGTATCATGGATATGTGCATTGCATGTTGTAACAAGGTGATGCGCCCATTCGACAGCAAAGCGGGTTTCGTCTGTGTTCAGTTTCTCATTCAGTTTATCTGTTAGTTTGCTTATTTCATATGCTGAAAGCATCAAATGAGTGATACATGGGAATCCATTATTGATTGATTCTCTGATTGCTATGCGGGTATCATGTTGGAATTCAATGATTTTCTCTGTAATGCGCTTGCGCAACGGCTGCAATGTCAGTGTCAGCATGCCATCAACGGTTATATTCTCAAGGATTTCAGCAAAAATTTCACTGACATCAAGCAAACCTGATAAGTCACTTCGTAAGGCTTTCTCTGGGAGAATAGCCCATTCCTTCAGTGCCGAACACAGTGTAACCAAGTGTCCTGCTAAGTTTCCTGAATCAACTGTTGATATATAGAGTGGTGTCAGAGGCTGTAGAGTATCGGTTGCATACCAATTATAAAGATGACCACGATACTTTGCCATCAGTCCAATAGTATGCAACGTTTCTTTGATCCGCTCTCTTGCTTCACTGAGACTGATCCAGCCAAAATCCCGTGCGGATACGATGGATAACAGGTACAGACCGATGTTAGTGGGCGAGGTACGCTGGGCCGTGATAGAGATAGGCTCTTCCTGAAAATTGTCTGGAGGCAGGTAATTGTTTTCTGCAGTTACAAAAGTTTCGTAAAAGTGCCATGTACGTCGGGCAATGCCACGCAGATCGCTTATATACTTCAGTGCACCTTTTTTTACCGTCTGACGGCTGACAAACCATGCTATAAAAGGGGAAAGAAACCACAGACAAGTAAAGGGATAAGTGAGGAACATTGCACTACTGTTCAGCCAGACTGGCAGAGCAAATGTGATGACACTAATAAATAACGCTGGAGACATCATGCGCATGTAATAAGGTAGCGTATTTGGAAGGGATTGTGTTGCTGCTGAAATACGCCATTCAAGTCGCTTTTTATGAGAAATTCCCATGCGATATAAGGCGCGTATAATCCCATCAAGCATATACCAAGCTGTATGAGCAAGGAATATGATTCTGAAAAAAACATTGGCTGTCGATCTTATCATATCGGTGAAGCCAGACTGGCAATGGCCGAGAAAAAGGTGATCTCTGTTTATGGAAACCATGTTGCGTAAAATGACTAAAAAAGGTGAAATACACATGCTAACTAGCAGGAACATTTGCCATATAATAGCTGCAGTGGGCGGTAGAAAACACCAACCGGCAATTGCAGCTGTAATCCAAGCGAAGGGTGTTAGGGTACGGCGCAAATTGTCCAGCAGCTTCCAGCGGGTCACATGACTAATCCAGTTCTTCTTAAAAAGATAAGGCAAAAGTTGCCAGTCACCACGGACCCATCGGTGATGACGCGCTGTGTCTACATGGTAAGCCATGGGGTAATGCTCTATCACTTCAACATCACTGACGAAGGCTGTTCTAGCATACCCACCTTCCAGCAGATCATGACTCAAAACTGTATTCTCCTCAATTTTGCCTTCCAAGGACGCTTCAAAGGCGTCAATCTCGTAAAGACCCTTTCCAATAAAGGTGCCTTCACTCAATAGATCCTGATAGGGATCGGAGACCGTAAAAACATAGGGATCAAGACCGCGCTCGCTTGAAAAAACCCGTTGCAAAAAAGAAGTATCATTTCCTATAGTAAGTGGTGGAGTTATTCTTGGCTGCAAAATGCCATAGCCGCGTATCACACTGCGGGTTTTTGAGGAAAAGACTGGACGGTTTAGCGGATGGTTGAGTTTTCCAACAAGTCTAGTGACAGCATTAGGTGTCAAACGTGTGTCGGAGTCAAGCGTCATTACAAAACGGATGTTCGATGACAAACGCAGGTCATGCTGTAGAAAGCTTGTGTTTGTTTTTCCACGCAATAGAAGATTCAATTCATGCAGCTTGCCGCGCTTGCGCTCCCATCCCATCCAGCATCCTTCGGCGTTATTATATATCCGGCGGCGATGTAGCAGAAAAAAGATTGCTTGACCATCACCACAATAATAACTGTTAAGGGCTACAATGCCTTTTTGGGCGTGATCAAATAATTCAGAATCACCGTCAACTTTTTCAGATGGAGCATCCGCCCAATCTGTGACAAGGGCAAGACTAATGGCGCCATGCGGATTCTTCAGATAGTGAATCTCAAGATTACGTATCTGCTCGTTAATCGCTTCCAGTGATGTTATCATTGTAGGTATTGCAATTAGTGTATGAGCTTCGTTAGGGATACCATCTTTATATTCAAACCCAATCAACCGTTTTGGTGCGACACACCACGCAATAATAGTATTGAAAAATGAAAACGCCATATCTGTAGCAGGGAAACATGCCAATGCTGTAAAGGAATACAACACATTATACGTCAGACCCACATAGCGTAGTACACCATGAACAGCCGAAATGATAGCAATGGTTAGGAACACAACGGGAAGAGCAATGCTCCAGATTTTCATGGCTCGATAATGTTGCATGAGACATTCTGAAAAAAGCGGCCGATAACAACAGAGTTCCTCTAGTTTAGGACGCCCTTCGCCGACAAGATAATAGGCCACTGTACTGTTCCAGGAAGTTTTTTGTTGATCTGAGACTGAGACAACACATTGTATAGCCTTATGAGTGACCTCAAGTTCAGTGAAAGGAGAGCCGTGTGCTATTTGTTCAATAGCAGTACGATAAGCATTGCGTGCATGGGTCTCAATGCTTGAAAAATCACTCTTGCTTTTCAACACATTGTCAACATGGCTGACACTTTCAAACCATAATGTCCAGTCAACATCATCAATGGCTTTCAAAGAGTGGATGATATTGCCCATAGTCAGGCCATCTGATAGCTGACGGTTACGTTCGGTAGCGGTCATTTCTTCAATAGTGTGACCAGTTCCCGAAAACTGCTTTTCAAGAAATTTCATGGACGGGGCAGCATCGTAGGATATAGCACGTAACCGATAAAATAGATGGCTGGAAAAGGTTGTATCTTTCATAAAGTTTGCATACAAAGAAAGAAAGCATTCCAATTTTTTTTGGCCTGTGATAAAAGCAATTTTATGCGCTGTCTGAGTGGCAAACTGGCACATAAGGTTTTCGTATTCGATTGTCATAGCAATACGGCGCGCATTTTCAATCAGGACAAAACGTATTGCTGAAGGTATTTCCCATAACTCATTGATTTGAAAAGGTATGACTTCTTGATACCCTTTTATCATCGTGGTCAAGGTCCTGACAGAAAAACGACTGTCTGTGTGAGCAACATATAGCCACATTAAAGCAAAAATTGCTGGAACATCTTTCAAAGTCGGACAAGATGGGAACTGACGTAGATTTTTTTTTGAGAAACTCTGCTTTGCTTGGCGGATAGATCGATCAATCGTATCATAGTTATCAACCAGCCACCGTGTTGCTGGTGCCCTGTCACTGCAAACAGTTGCACCTTCGACATCATTAGCAGCATTATGAAAAGCATGAAGGATAAGTCTTGCATTTTGAGCAAGTCTTTTTTTTAGTGAAAAGGAAACATATTGAGGAAATTCAAGCTTGACACCTGATGCCATGTCTTTTGCGAGATCATGGAGGGAATTCTTCTGTTTATAAACAGCCCTTACAGGTAAGATCATCTTCGAAAGATAGCACGTTTTTTTCCAATTCCAAGGTGAACAGGAAAAAAGCCATTGGCTGTAAAATGCAGAATAACTCATATATTAAACCTCTGAACGTATGCGTCTTCAACAGAGACCATCCCGTCCGTAGATCAACGGCATGGAAAATACAAACTCCTTCGTGATGAAATCCCATTCTGTAGTTGGATGCCTGTATAAGGTATTTGGCATAGAAGCTGTCATCATTTTTGTCCATGAACACAATGCAGTGTGCGTGCAGGGCGTCCTATCATCTGTAGTTCTGCCTTTGATGAGCAGCGAGCATCTAGGGTGGATTGTCCTGACTCAAAACGCAGGACTTCTTCAGAAACTGATCTTCAACCTGAACTTGGCCACTCCCAGATATATAAAAACACTCGAAAAGATAATGGCGCACCCGAAGAGATTTGAACTCCTGACCTCCAGATTCGTAGTCTGATGCTCTATCCAGCTGAGCTACGGGTGCACACCCTACTTGTATCTTGTATCCGCTGGCACTTTTCGCTTTCTAATTAGCTTGATGGATAATGAATTGCAAGCCTCTGGTTTTAAAAAAAGACTTTTCAAAAGGTTTGTGCTGGGAATACATATTCAAAATGCGCGTCTTATTTATAGTCTGACCGTAATTTGATTGTACCGCCAGGTCCCCGCACTAGATCCAAGCACATTGCAAGACCAACTATTCTTATGACCGACCCGACCCTTTTGCTGTCAGTGATAAACTTAAACTAGGGCAAAAATCTTCATTTAAAGCGCCCCCCCTAGTCATGTTGCCAAGCCGTAATCATAATCTTTACCCAGTCGGAGGAGCTGCATGGCATTCCGACTGACTGCAACCTAATAAAGAGATATATGACAATTCACTGTGGAGCAGTTCTACTATAAATTGAGAAACCAAAGGGCTTTTTTCAATAATTTACAGTATCGTAATTTGACATAATATGGGTAAGCTCGTGTTCATAACATAGCGTTAGTTTCTGTGCCTCACCTCTGACATGCAGAAATACAGAAGATGGTTTTTAATAAAGAACATTAGAATGCATAGGCGCCCTGCTATCAGGCGATATTCGCCATTGAAAATGTTTGCGATTTTAAAATAGAACTTGATCTCAGCATAAGAGAACAGCTATTCAAGATGGCTTGGTTAAAGAAGGCATCCGTCTTCATAGTTATATAGCATATAAAGCGCGATCTAGGTGTCGAGGTCTTCAGCAGAAGAATCTGCGAACAGAATATTGATCGTGCAGCTAGAGTTTGGACATCAAGCTATGTTTTTATTTTTTCAACATCGCTTACCAACCCGTGCTCATGTCATTACGCAACATACATTACATATTGTGGGGCGCTTTTTACATATTGAGGCAATGAGTGGAGTTGTTTTGCTTTTTTCTGCTGCTGTTGCAGTCGTTTGGGCCAATTCTTCATTTTATGAAAGCTACGGCGCATTATGGCATTCCCCTGTATCTATAGCATTTGGTAGCTACACAATCGCTTGGGATTTGCATTTTTTGGTGAATGATATTTTTATGACCCTCTTTTTCCTTGTTGCAGGCATGGAAATTCGTCGTGAAATTTATGATGGAGCGCTTTCTGATTTCAAGCAGGCATCGTTGCCTGTCATTGCGGCATTGGGTGGAGTATGTTTTCCGGCACTGATTTATCTTCTTTTGAATGATGTTCCGAATCGCAGTCACGGTTGGGCTATTCCTACTGCAACAGATATTGCCTTTGCGGTTGGCATTCTGGCATTACTGGGAAAATCAATACCTGACAACGTACGCATTATGCTTCTATCACTCGCAATCATTGATGATGTTCTTGCTGTTCTTATTATAGCACTCTTCTATTCTAATGGACTTGATCCTACAGGACTTTTTATCGCGGCTTGCAGTATTATACTGGTTTTAGTGATGCAGTGGCTTGGATTGGGTTCTGCTTGGCTTTATGTTGTGCCCGCTGTGCTTTTATGGTTTGGTTTACTGAAAACAGGAACTCATCCAGCACTTGCTGGCGTTATTCTTGGGCTGTTGACACCGGTTTTACCTGTTAAGTCAGAGGATGTAGATCGTATTGCTAAGGCCGTAAAAATAATAAGTCAGCAGCCAGATAATGGACAACTGGATACAAAAACTGTTACGCGTGCATTGCGTGATATTCGGACGGGTGAGCGTGATATGGTACCGCCGGTGACACGCGTGCAAATGGCGCTACATCCGTGGGTGGCCTTTGCGGTCATGCCGCTGTTTGCTTTTGCGAACGCTGGTATACGGGTGGCTGACGTGACCTTTTCGTCCAATGGCTCTGCCTTTGTTTTGAGCGGCATAGGTCTTGGCTTGGTTATCGGTAAACCTCTTGGGATTCTTCTAACAAGTTTTATCGCTGTTGAAAGTAGGATATGTCGGTTGCCAGCACAGGTATCGTGGCAGGGTATGATTCTTGTTGGCATATTAGCTGGTGTAGGTTTTACTGTAGCGACTTTCGTTTCCATGTTAGCATTTAATGATATGGAATATTTATCTGTTGCAAAAATAGGTGTACTATTCGGCTCAACTATTTCAGCTGTGCTTGGAGTCATCTTTGGCCTGTTCTATTTATGGAACATGAAGCGTGTCGGCAAGTGATATGAACCACAATAATAAACGAAAATTGGCATCCAGTTTTTTTTGTGGACGGAATGAACTTAAATGCGTTTTTATACGTTTTATGCATATGTAAGAATTGGGACAATATCTTCTCATTTTGATCAACACAGAAGTTTCTGCAAATTTGACTGTATCAGTAATGTCTGAAGCGCATTGCAATAACAGGGTCCGTATGTGTTATGGTAGAAAATTTTATTCATGAAGTGAATAAAGAAATACGGCAGTATCAACTTGGCGATTTCTTGCGTCGTTATAGGTTTGCTTTGATTGGATCTGCTCTTGCTATCGTACTGATGACCATTATCTTTCAGATATATTCTGCACAGATTGAGCATAAGGCAGCCCAGATTGGAGATTCTTTTCTAGCAATTGTTGCAATGCCTGATCGTGCTGATTATGCAGCTGTGCTGATCAAGCTAGATGAAATAGAAAAAAGTGGTTTCGGAGCTTATCCTTTTCTGACAAAAATGTACAGGGCCTCCATCCTCGCTGCACGTGGTGATAAGATTGCTGCTGTTACAGCGTTTGATGCGGTTGCAGACAATCCTTCTGCACCGCAGGTTCTTCGAGCGATAGCATCAGTTCGTGCTTCTTATCTTCTTGTTGATACAGGATTATTTACAGATGTGGAAAACCGTGTCAAATCTTTTGCAACGGACATAAATCCAATGCGTTTTTCCGCGTGGGAAGCACTTGGTCTCTCTGCATGGAAAGCGGGGAAAACAGAAGATGCTATCTATTACTTTAACAGAATCTGTCAGGATGAGGATGCTACTGGGACCGGTTTTTACCAGCGTGCATATATAATGCTGCATCTTATCCATGGCAGACAAACCAAAACAGAAGATTAAAGTTATGGCTTTTACTGTCGCGATCATAGGCAGACCAAATGTTGGAAAATCAACCATTTTCAACCGGCTTATAGGGAAAAAGCTTGCAATCGTGGACAATACACCAGGAGTGACTCGAGACCGTCATATGCATATAGCACGGTTGCAGCATTTATCCTTTGACGTGATTGATACTGCAGGGTTAGAAGAACCTGGAAACAGCATCCTGAAAGAAAATCTGCGTGCGCAGACACAGCGCGCGATTGAAGAAGCGGATCTTATTCTTTTTGTTTTTGATGCCAGCGTTGGTATGGTTCCAGCTGATTCAACTTTTGCTTCTATTGTCCGCAAAGCAGGTAAGCCTATTGTGCTTGTTGCGAACAAATCAGACAAGAGACATCATGATGAGAGTATTTATGACTCTTGGCAACTAGGTCTAGGTGCTCCCTGTGCTATTTCGGCGGCACATGGGCAGGGTCTTGATGATTTACGAGACGCAATCATCAAGACCATTGGTGAGGAAAAAGCCTTTGAAGGTCATGCGGAGAAACAGCCGGTCACTGCAGAACGAGTAAGCGCAAGCGATAATGATGCAGAGACAGAAGAATCACTGTACGATACAACACAACCATTACGTCTTGCCATCGTCGGCAGGCCAAATGTTGGAAAATCAACTCTCGTTAATACCATGTTAGGGCAAGAGCGCCTATTAACAGGGCCTGAAGCCGGTATAACCCGTGATTCTATCGCGGTGGATTGGATCTGGCGCGACCGTAAAATCCAACTATATGATACAGCGGGTTTGCGCCGGAAAGCACAGGTTCATCAAAAACTAGAAAAGCTTGCTGTAATAGAGACTCTACGGGTCATCCGTTTTGCCGAAGTGGTGATCATTGTACTTGATGCTACTGCACCCTTTGAGAAACAGAATTTACAAATTACTGATCTTGTTGTTCGTGAGGGTCGTGCCTTGATTATTGTTTTTAATAAATGGGATCTTATCAAAAAAAGTCAGAAAAAAATCATCAGACTTTATCAGAAGTATGAGTCTCTGTTTCCACAGATACGCGGCGTCAGGATGTTGCCAATTTCGGGAAAAAGCATCCAAGACATAGACTGCCTTATGGAAAATGTTGAGACGGTGCATGGTCTATGGAATCGTCGTTTTTCTACGAGTCAGCTCAATCGCTGGCTTGAAAGGATGGTAGCACTGCATCCACTTCCAGCGATTTCAGGACGACACCTAAAGCTAAAATACATAACCCAGATAAAGGTACGGCCACCGGGTTTCATGATATACTGTTCGCGCCCGGATATCATCCCAACATCCTATTTACGGTATCTCGTAAACGGTTTGCGGCAGGATTTCAATATCCCTGGGATACCTATCCGGATTTTCATGAGAAAAACGGCAAATCCGTTCATTTCCGTTCATTAATCAATCTTTAAAACATTGATTTTTGTAGCGATTATGAAGAAGAGTAGAGAGAGTAGATCTGGTCGGTATAACTGATAACTGTAAGCGTAAGCGGTACTGGCATTTAAAATATATGACCCTATTCTAACAAGGATATACCGCTCACAGAAAAACATATCATTTCATCGGTTACAGATCATTTTCCAAACTTGACAAATTCTTCTAAGAACAATACGTTGCACTTGTTGCATGACATGGCTAGTTGTTAGAGGTTGATGACCAGAATTAAAGGGATGCAGCCGCTTTGGGAAAATGTTACACCATCGCATGCAGACATCGACAAGGAAGAGCATTCAATCCTATAGGATACGTCTTTAGAAATAGGTACGTACGTACGTTGAAAGATCTAAAACACAATGTGAAAAGTATACCATCTCGTTACTCTAGTGACGGCCGGTTAATCAAGGTATCAAGTGATTTTTTCGCAGCAGTTGTAACAGGAGGTATTTTGGGATTCTGTATAGACAGAGTTTTTAGCATCTCGCCATGGGGTTTGGTTATTTTTCTCCTTTTGGGATTTGCTTCGGGTGTATTGGACATATTGCGGTATGCAAATCCTCTTTCTGTTGACACCATCAAGGAAGACGGAGGCTCGTAAAAAGGACAGGCTGTAAAGCTAGACAAGTGAGGTTGAAGTTGACAAAAGGTCCGGATCCGATTCATCAGTTCGAAGTTGTACGTCTGATCAATATATCAATTGGCAGGTTGGATGTATCTTTTACGAATGTATCATTGTTCATGATGTTAACTGTCATTATTTCCACAATATTTCTGCTGATGACATCACGGAGTCGTGGGATTGTACCAACAAGGATGCAGTCTATCTCGGAAATAGCATATGAATTTATTGCCTCAACACTTCGCAAATCTACTGGGATTCAAGGGATGCACTTTTTCCCTTTTGTCTTTTCGCTGTTCATTTTTATTCTGGTTGCCAACTGCATTGGTCTCATTCCATACTGTTATACTGTCACTTCACAGATCACAATTACTTTCGTGTTGGCAGTGCTGGTTATGTTAACTGTGATTTTTTATGGATTTTTCAGACATAGAACTCGTTTTTTTAGGATTTTTGTTCCTAGCGATGTTCCTATTTTTATATTGCCGCTTATCACAACTATTGAAGTCATTTCATTTCTCTCGCGTCCGATTAGTCTGTCCATACGTCTCTTTGCCAATATGCTGGCAGGCCACATCACACTCAAGGTTTTTGCGGGTTTCATTGTTTCTTTGGTTTCTCTAGGTCCACTGGGTATCGGCAGTGCTATTTTACCGCTTATTATGACAATTGCGATCACAGCCCTTGAGTTTTTGGTCGCATTTCTGCAAGCCTATGTTTTCACAGTTTTGACCTGTATGTATCTCAACGATGCGATACATCTGGATCATTAGTGGTTCATTAGAGATCCCGGCGGGGGGTTATCCGTCAAAATAGAAATTTGTGCTTTATTCAAAGGAGAATGACATGGAAGTAGAAGCTGCAAAGTACATCGGTGCTGGTCTGGCCTGCTTCGGGATGGCTGGAACTGCTCTTGGTCTCGGCAATATTTTTAGCAGCTATCTGGCTGGCGCACTGCGCAATCCATCTGCAGCTGATAGTCAATTTGGCCGCCTTGTTTTTGGCTTTGCCGTAACTGAAGCTCTGGGTATTTTCTCATTGCTTGTTGCGCTTCTCCTTCTGTTCGCTGTTTAAGCGATTTTGCAAAAGATTGATCCCTCTCCTTTTCTTAGGATTGATTAATATATCCTACATATGCATCCATCGCATGCATCATGCATGGTGCGGTGGAGGGTCACCCGGAGTCTGTATGGAGGATAATATAGATGTTTGTATCCGCGGCTTGTGCACATGTCTTTGAGCATCAGGTGTCTGGTGTTAACGATCATGCTGATCGTATCTTTCCTCCTTTTGATTTCTCATTTGTCGGATCGCATATTTTCTGGTTCATTGGTTGCTTCGGGATCTTTTATTTATTCATGGCCTATACTGTTTTGCCGAGGATCGGTGGTATTATTGATATGCGCCGTAAGAGGATTGCCGATGATCTCGACCAGGCTGCTTGTTTCAAGGCTGAAGCTGACGCCATTAGCGCTTTTTGTGAAAAGAAATTGGACGAGGCGCGTGAACGTGCGAATCTTATTGTACGCACGGCAAGTCATGAAGCAAAAATAAAGCTAGAGACTGAACGTGCAGAGGCGAATGCTGTACTTGAGAATAGGCTTTTTGCATCTGATAGGTGTATTGCCCGCATTTATGGCGAAGCAATGCAGCAGGTTACAGGGATGAGCGCTGAAGAAGTAGCAACAGATATTATAAAAAAACTTATAGATAGAAAAATTGATAAGAAAACAATCGTAAAAGCAGTGAAAAGAGAGCATGATTTAGGAGTAGCAAATAGGAATGAATGACACATCTTGGACTCTTATTGCACTTTTGCTTTTTATGTTTTTGCTGATTATTATAAGGGTTCCAGTGTGGATAAAGCATTGCCTTGATGACAGAGCGAGGTGCATTGCAAACGAGTTAGAGGAAGCGCGTCGTCTGCGTGAAGAAGCACATCTTCTTCTTGATAACTCTCAATGTAGACGTTTTGACGCTGAAAGGGAAGCAGAGCATATTATTAGCGCAGCTCTGCACGAAGCCAGGATGATCACTACTGATGCGCATAAAAAGACTATGGAATATATTGAGCGTCGTAATAGGGTTGTTGACCAAAAAATTGCAAGAGCTGAAGCAGATATTCATGATCTTATTCTTGCTGCAACTATTGACTTGGCTGCTGGCGCTGTTGAGAAGATTATCAGTGGTGAAATGACACAATCAATATCAGATGACTTTTTAAAAAAATCCCTTCATGAAGTTAAAACCAACCTAAACTGTCTATGATTCTTCTAGCAATCACTTTAAGTGCAGATTCTGAACAAACCCTGGAAGCTGTCAACAGGAACATTCAACTTAAATCAACTGACGGACACCACGCACTCGTCTCTAATAACGACTCAGGATGAAGCAACATAACACCCGTGACAGGCAGTTTGAAACCTATACGGTCCCTTCTTTGTCCTCTGGAGGATTGCTTTTTTGTATGCACCTTTTATATGATCTTATCAAGATACATCACATGCATGAATGCAAATGCAGTTTATCTGATCCGCAAGTGATACGAACAATTGAATCATCACGAATATCACCAAAGAGGATGCGCTCAGCAAGCTGATCTTGCACATTCTTCTGGATGATCCGTTTCAATGGACGAGCCCCATAAATAGGATCATATCCACGATCGGCAAGCCACTGGCGAGCCTCATTATGAATCTCAATTTTAATCTTGCGATCGGCAAGCAGTGACTGCAACCGTGCAAGTTGAATATCAACAATTGCACTCATTGCCGTGCGATGGAGACGATGAAATAGAATAATTTCATCAATGCGGTTCAGAAATTCTGGGCGAAAAGTATTTTGCACTACAGCCATGACATCATTATGAGACTTATCATACACCTGTTCTGTATCTTCATCATTCTCAGCAACGTGAGGCATGAATTCAGCACCAAGATTAGATGTCATAATGATCAGTGTATTACAAAAATCCACCGTACGTCCTTGACCATCAGTTAAACGCCCGTCATCCAAAACCTGTAAAAGCACGTTGAAGACATCAGTGTGAGCCTTTTCAACTTCATCAAACAAAATCACCTGATAGGGACGGCGGCGAACCGCTTCAGTCAGCAGCCCGCCTTCTTCGTATCCTATATATCCAGGTGGTGCACCAATCAGCCGGGCAACAGAATGCTTCTCCATAAACTCAGACATATCAATACGAATCATTGCTGATTCAGCCTGAAAAAGAAATGCAGCCAATGCTTTTGCAAGTTCTGTTTTCCCGACGCCAGTTGGCCCAAGAAAAATAAAGGATCCAACTGGCCTATTGGGATCTTGCAGCCCAGCACGGGCACGCCGTACTGCACGGGCAACTGCCTGCACGGCTTTATCTTGTCCAATCACCCGTTTTGCTAGTTCATCTTCCATTCTTAGCAAACGTTCACGTTCCCCCTCAAGCATAGAATCAATTGGAATACCTGTCCAACGCGCTATAACCTGAGCAACATGGTCAGGTATCACTATTTCCTGGACCATGGAAGTTTGGCATTCTTGGCTTTCCGCTGCTTTCAGCTGTTTTTCCAAGTCCGGAATTTTTCCGTATGCTAACTCCCCAGCCTTTTGAAAGGCACCATTGCGCTGTGCAATAGCCAAGGCAGTGCGGGCGCTATCAAGTTCTTTTTTCAGATCAGCAGCATGCCCAAGTTTTTGTTTTTCTGCCTGCCAAATGGCAGTCATTATCCGAGATGTTTCTTCAAGACTGTTCAGTTCATCTCCCAGACATTCTAGACGATCCTTTGAAGCTGTATCCTTTTCTGCTTTCAAAGCTTCATACTCAATTTTCAGCTGCATAATACGACGGTCAATTTCATCAAGTTTTTCCGGCTTGGAATCTACTTGCATACGCAAACGAGATGCTGCCTCATCAACAAGATCAATGGCTTTATCAGGCAAAAACCGGTTAGCAATATAGCGATTTGACAATGTCGCCGCTGCGACAAGAGCCGCATCAGAAACACGCACCTTGTGATGTTGTTCATATTTTTCCTTGATGCCACGCAGCATTGAAATAGTATCCTCTACTGTTGGTTCATCAACGAAAACCGGTTGAAAACGACGCGCCAATGCAGCATCTTTCTCAACATATTTACGGTATTCCTCAAGTGTGGTAGCACCAACACAGTGAAGTTCCCCGCGGGCGAGCGCCGGTTTTAAAAGGTTGGATGCATCCATGGCACCATCTGTTTGACCTGCACCAACAAGCGTGTGCACCTCATCAATGAATAGAATAATTTGCCCCGCAGATGTTTGAATCTCCGATAAAACGGATCTTAAGCGCTCCTCAAACTCACCGCGATATTTTGCACCAGCAATCATCGCACCTAAATCAAGTGCCAACAACGATTTTGCCCGCAACGATTCAGGGACATCGCCATTAATAATGCGCAGGGCCATGCCTTCAATAATCGCAGTTTTCCCGACTCCAGGCTCACCAATCAGTATAGGATTGTTCTTTGTTCTCCTGGATAAAACCTGAAGAGTCCGGCGAATTTCCTCATCACGCCCGATAACAGGATCCAATTGACCTTCACGTGCTTCATCAGTCAGATCCCGCGTATATTTTCTTAAGGCATCATACTGGCTTTCCGATGATACTGAATTTGCTGTTTGGCCTTTACGCATTTCATTAATGACTCTCTCAAGGACTTCTGGTGTAATTTGACTCTGCCTCAAAATTTCTGATGTTTTCGCGGTTTTTTCCATCGAGAGAGCCTGAAGCAAACGTTCAACAGTTACATAACTATCCCCTGTTTGATCAGCCAATGCTTCAGCTCTTGCAAAAACTCTTAGAAGTGGCTGGGTTAAATAAAGTTGACCGTTCCCTCCACTCACTTTTGGCAAGTTATCAAGCGCGTTTTTTAAAGCCATCTTGATATCTGAAAGTTGTCCGCCAGCCTGCTGAATCAATGCAGCACAAAATCCCTCAGTATCGTCAATAAGCATTTTTAGCAAATGCTCAGGTGCAAGCTGTTGATTATCAGAAGACAGCGCATAACTTTGCGCTGCCTGAATAAAACCGCGTACCCGCTCCGTACACTTTTCAATATTCACGCAAGCATCTCCTAATCGTTATTGATTGAACGCTTCTTTTGGAGGATTCCAGAAGGAAATATGGTGATATTTCTGAAAACAGCAAGCCATTGGCTCACTATCAGTCCTATAAACTTGTATACCTGATAGCACATAACAACCAGAAATTTAGGACTGCGATGTGCAACTGAATCAAAAAATATAGAGCTTGCTGTTTTCAGCTTCAGGAAACAGCATACTCATACTTTGCGCTTCTTTTTAGCGATGCTGATTTAACTAGCCTTCATAAAATGGGTAGTCCTGTGCTTGTAGCAGATGAAACGTTTCAGCAAGATCAAGCCCAATTACAGCACTATAGGACCCAGACAGACACACAACGAATGCACCTGCCCGACCATGAATAGCATAGCCACCAGCCTGCCCACGCCATTCTTCTGATGCAACATAGGTATTAATCACCTGATGAGTCAAAAATGCGAACCGTAGACGTGTTTTCACAAGTCTGTGATACAATCTTCCCGTTGCACTGATCAAACAGATACTGGTAAAAACCTTATGTGTGCGTCCAGAAAGAATACGCAGACATTGATACGCTTCATCTTTCGATTCTGGCTTAGGCAATATTGTGCCGCCAACAGAAACAACCGTATCAGCAGCAAGAATCAACGCTTTTTCAAGGCCAGGTATGTCCCGAGTGGCCTGTCCAGCATATTTCGCCTTGGCCTGTGCAAGCCGTTTTGCAAGGGAGCGTGGATACTCACCTCGTTTAGGCCTCTCATCAATATTGGATGCATGCAGGTGTTGTGGTTCAACACCAATCTGGCGTAGAAGAGCAAGACGAAGCGGCGATGCAGAAGCAAGAACCAGCGCGGCAGCGCGTCTCTCCGTAAAAACTCCATCCTGCACCACATTCATACCGCTTAATCTTACTTGTAACGATAGGTAATCCGCCCTTTGGTCAGATCGTAAGGGGTTATTTCCACCATCACCTTATCACCTGCTAGTACACGAATACGATTCTTACGCATCCTGCCAGCAGTATGTGCAATAATCTCATGGTCATTATCAAGTTTGATATGAAACATTGCATTAGGGAGAAGTTCGGTAACAATACCAGAAAACTCGAGCACTTCTTCTTTTTTAGCCATTGACACCCTGTCTAATGAAAATTTGATAGCATCATACTGATTGATGTATATTCAACCTATAAGATTATAACTTGTTTGTGAATAACAAGATTCCCTTTTATTTCAAATAATCACTGAAATTTATCTCCTTTTTCATATTATGCAAACATAATCTGCTCCAATAGCTAGGCTGAGATTTGCCTACTGTCACAAAATCATTATATAATCATTCTCTTTCTGCAGAAAGATTGATAGCATTCTAGAGATTATGAGTGCTTTTTCCCTAATGACTGCTGTCCGAAATATCTTGCGTTTGTTCTCAACTTTCTTTAGTACTTGCATATATGGGCTATCCTGAAACCATTCTTATCATTGATTTTGGCAGCCAAGTGACGCGGCTTATAGCGCGACGTGTCCGGGAAGCAGGTGTCTATTCAAAAATAGTACCATTTCAATCCGCTGCACAAGATTTCGCCCGTATCAAGCCGAGGGGCGTAATTCTGTCAGGTGGCCCATACTCAGCCATGGCGATTAATAGTCCAAATGCACCTCAGGAAGTCTTTGATTCTGGTGTTCCTGTCTTAGGAATCTGCTATGGGGAACAGACAATGTGCGTGCAGCTTGGTGGTCAGGTTGAGACTGATAGAAAGCGCGAATTTGGGCGAGCCTTTCTAAAAATTGAGAATGAAAGCCCACTTTTTGACGGTGTCTGGCAGAAGGGCCGATGCTATCAGGTGTGGATGAGCCATGGTGATAGTGTTACTTCTTTACCAGAAGGCTTCCGTGTAATTGGCACTTCTGCTGGTGCACCTTTTGCTGCTATTGCGGATGAAAAACGCCAATTTTATGCGGTGCAGTTCCATCCGGAAGTGGTGCATACACCTGATGGTGCACAGCTTATCAGAAATTTTGTTCTCAACATCGTTGGCGTAAAAGATGAGTGGACAATGGATTCCTATCGAAAGCAGGTGATTGCCATGATCCGTCAGCAGGTTGGTCATAGCCGGGTTATCTGTGGTTTGTCTGGTGGAATTGATTCTGCTGTGGCGGCAGTGCTGATTCATAAGGCGATAGGGCACCAACTCACCTGTATTCTAGTAGATCACGGGCTAATGCGCAAAAATGAGGCACGAGAAGTCATTTCAATGTTTCGTGAAGCCTATGCTATTTCGTTGGTGCATGTTGATGCCTCTGATTTATTCATCAATGCGCTAGAAGGCATCCGTGATTCTGAACAGAAACGAAAAATTATCGGTCGCCTTTTTATTGAGGTCTTTGAGGAAGAAGCAAGAAAGATTGGAGGCGCTGATTTTTTGGCGCAGGGGACATTATATCCTGATGTGATTGAATCTTGTGCCGGGACTTCATCTCTTCCTATTAAGAGCCATCATAATGTCGGTGGTTTGCCAGATCGAATGGATATGAAACTTGTTGAGCCATTACGTGAATTATTCAAAAATGAGGTGCGGACGCTTGGCTATGAGTTAGGCTTGCCTGAGCATTTTATTCATCGCCATCCATTTCCCGGTCCCGGCCTTGCTATCCGATGTCCTGGTGTTGTGACGCGTGAAAAGCTAAGAATCCTGTGTGAAGCGGATGCCATATATCTTGATGAAATACACAAGGCTGGACTTTATAATGTGATTTGGCAAGCTTTTGCCGTACTGTTACCAGTGCGTACGGTTGGCGTAATGGGTGATAGTCGCACATATGAATATGTTTGTGCATTACGTGCTGTCACGTCTGTTGATGGAATGACAGCAGATTTCTATCACTATGATATGGAGTTCTTGAGTCGGACAGCGACACGTATCATTAATGAGGTTCAGGGGATTAATCGTGTTGTCTATGATGTCACATCCAAACCTCCTGGTACCATTGAGTGGGAATAGAACGGCCTAATAATATTGCTGGAAAAAAGACTTCCATGCATCTATATATACTACAGCTAGGTGTCTTTGTATTGATGGAGAAGATGATTGTGCAACATGAAGATGTTTCAAAGTTTATTTTTAGTATAATCACGCTAGATAATTCAGATTTTCTTCTCAGAAGAACAAAGTTATTTTCAGCTGAACGGGTTTAAATGGTTTTGCGTATCTATAAACTAAGCACGACACTGGATTTTTCTAAGACCTCTGGCTACCACTCGCACTTGTTAGCAGAACTGGATAGTGAGTCTATAAATGTCTTCCATAATTTCCCTGATCTTTCCTGACAAATCAAGGCGCGATTACACGTTCGGTATCACTGGAACAGATCTAGCCCAATCCATTTCCCAGTCGCTGGTTCAAGAGGCCATTGCCTATAATTTAAACGGCATTTTATGCGATCTCTCTGATCCAATTACTATATCAGGGAGGATAGAAATCATCACACGAGAAGATCCACAAGCCCTCGAGCTTATTCGTCATGACTGCGCTCATGTCTTAGCAGAAGCGGTTCAGGAATTGTTTCCGGAAACAAAGATAGCGATTGGTCCGGTCATTGAAAACGGTTTTTATTATGATTTTGCCCGAACCCAGCCTTTTACCCTTGATGATCTGACCGCTCTTGAAAAGAAGATGAGGGCAATCATTGCCCAGAACAAACCATATCATAAGGAAATCTGGTCACGTGAACAAGCAAGAAAAATCTTTACTGAAAGAGGGGAAATATACAAAATTGAACTGCTTGACGCAATATCTGAAGGGCGGGATGTTAAGATTTATTTTCAAGGAGACTGGTTTGATTTGTGCAGTGGACCACATATGGTTTCTACTGGACAAATCGGAAGTGCCTTTAAGCTAATGAAGGTTGCCGGTGCCTATTGGCGTGGTAATTCCAGAAATCCCATGCTAACCCGTATCTATGGTGCAGTCTTTGCCAATGACAACGATCTCAGAGCCTATTTGACTATGCTAGAAGCAGCCGAAAAACGCGACCATCGGAGGCTTGGACGTGAAATGGATCTTTTCCATTTTCAGGAAGAAGGCCCTGGAGTAATCTTCTGGCATGCAAAGGGCTGGAAACTGTTCCAGAATCTGGTAAGCTATATGCGCCGCCGAATCGATGGTGATGGATATATAGAAGTCAATGCTCCACAGGTACTTGACAAGAATCTCTGGGAAATGTCCGGTCATTGGGACTGGTATAAAGAAAAGATGTTCAAGGTAACATCTGCCGATGATCATGCAGAAGATGAGAGGGTCTATGCGCTGAAACCCATGAGCTGCCCTGGTCATGTGCAGATTTTCAGGTATGGACTGAAATCCTACCGTGATCTTCCAATCAAAATGGCAGAGTTTGGCACAGTACATCGTTGTGAACCTTCAGGCGCGCTGCACGGGTTAATGCGTGTGCGCAGCTTCACACAAGACGATGCACACATCTTCTGCACGGATGAACAACTTGCGGATGAGTGTTTACGAATTAATAATCTTATTCTTTCCACATATGCGGATTTCGGCTTTCATGAAGTAACGGTCAAACTTTCTACGAGGCCAGAGAAGCGTGTTGGTTCTGAGGCTCTCTGGGACCGTGCAGAGAGCATAATGGGTGAAGTGCTTAAAATGATTGAGCAACAAGGTAGTATTAGAACGGATATTTTACCAGGTGAAGGGGCGTTTTATGGACCGAAATTTGAATACACATTGAAAGATGCCATTGGCCGTGAATGGCAATGTGGCACAACCCAGGTTGACTTTAATCTACCGAAACGATTTGGTGCTTTCTACATAGATAAAAACTCCGAAAAACATCAGCCAGTGATGATTCATCGGGCCATCTGTGGCTCTCTTGAGCGTTTTATTGGTATTCTGATTGAAAATTTTTCTGGACATATGCCGCTGTGGTTCGCGCCGCTGCAGACTGTAGTTACGACCATTACATCCGAAGCGGATGAGTATGCGAAACAGGCGACTGCAAAACTTAGAGCCGCTGGCTTGGTTGCCGTAGCCGATTTGCGCAATGAGAAGATTAGCTATAAGGTGCGTGAACATTCATTGCAAAAAGTTCCGGTTATCTTAGTCTGCGGTAAACGCGAAGAAGTACAGGGTACGATCAGTGTCCGTCGTTTTGGCTCGCGGCTTCGTCCGGTGGAATTGCCACTCGATCATGTGGTTGCCCAACTGCGCGAAGAAGCAACGCCTCCTGATATACGCCGTCATAAGAATAGACTTGAGTAAATGAATGCAAACGATATTCACCATGTTTTTATGATGATTTATTCCTATAGCCAGAACCATCGACAGTATTATATGATATAGTGGATTTTATTACTTATAAAAAAACAAGAAGTGCAGCTGTCAGCATGGAACGATGACGCTTACCATTGCCTCAGCTCTTGGTTTGAAAAGAGAGACTTGCGTTCTGCTTTGGGTTAGCCAAAGAAGTTGTATTTCTAACATTTGCATATAAATTATATAAATTGATATTGATAATGGATAAGTGATGACCATCATTGATACTCGGGTCTCTGATCCCAAACGTCTGATTGCCGGTGTGACAGGGAACTGGGAAGTGATCATCGGTATAGAAACACATGCTCAGATAATCTCTGGTTCCAAGCTATTCTCAAGTGCACCAACCAACTTCGGTGCTGAACCAAATGCGAATGTTTCGCTCATTGATGCGGCAATGCCAGGTATGCTGCCAGCTCTCAATATAGAATGTGTACGGCAGGCTATCAGGACAGGTCTTGGTCTAAAAGCACAGATCAACCTCAGATCATCTTTTGATCGTAAGAACTACTTCTATCCAGATCTACCACAAGGATATCAGATTTCACAATTTTGGCAACCGATTGTGGGAGAAGGGAAAGTGACTATCACCCTCGGTCCAGAATCAGGAAGACAGTTTGAAGAGATTGAAATAGGTATTGAACGTCTGCATCTTGAGCAGGATGCTGGCAAGTCCATGCATGACCAGCATCCGTTTCTTTCTTTTGTTGATCTGAACCGTGCTGGTATCGCACTTATGGAGATTGTTTCAAAGCCAGACCTGCGTTCAGCTGCTGAAGCTAAAGCCTACCTCAGTAAACTCCGCACCATTGTTCGTTATCTAGAGACCTGTGACGGCAATATGGATGAAGGTTCGATGCGAGCCGATGTCAACGTTTCTGTCAGACGACCGGGAGAATCCTTCGGTACCCGCTGTGAGATCAAGAATATTAATTCAATCCGTTTTGTTGGTCAGGCTATTGATTATGAAGCGCGCCGCCAGATTGATATTCTGGAAGCTGGCGGCAAAATTGATCAGGAAACACGCCTGTTCAATGCCGAGAAAGGTGCAACGATCTCCATGCGATTGAAAGAAGAAGTACATGATTACCGCTATTTCCCAGATCCTGATCTTTTACCTTTTGAATTTGATCAATCTTTTGTAGACGAGATTGCATCGAATCTACCAGAACTTCCAGATGATCGAAAAAATCGCTTGATAGCTGATATGGGTCTTACTATTTATGATGCGTCTGTCCTCATAGCAGAAAAAGAAACTGCCGACTATTTTGAAGCGGTTGCAAAGGGGAGAGATAAAAAAACTGCAGCTAATTGGGTTATCAATGATCTCCTTGGCGCTTTGCGCAGAGCAGGATTAGGTATTAAGGAAACTCCTGTGACACCTGAACAGCTTGGCGCCATTATTGATCTTATTAAACAGGAAAAAATTTCTGGCAGAATTGCCAAGGATCTCTTTGAGATCATCTGGCATGAAGGTGGTGATCCAGTTGCAATTGTTGAACAACGTGGCATGAAGCAGATCACTGATAGTGATACTATCGAAAAAGTTATAGATAAAGTTCTGGCTGCCAACTCTGACAAGATTGTACAAACACAGGGCAATCCTGCACTTTCCAGCTGGTTTGTTGGACAGGTTATGAAAGCAACAAGCGGAAAAGCAAATCCACAAAAAGTGAATGCCATATTAAAAGAAAAACTGCTGAAATAAGCCTGATGTGCCTATTGACTACTGACTATACTGCAACTGCGGGCGGACTCTTCCAGGCAGTTTATAAAATTTTGGAAAAATGTAGGTCAAGAAATATACGTTTTGTAACCCCGATTTTCACACCACCATGTTTGATAAATAGCAAAACTATCATATAACTTAACGAAAAAAGTTAATTATGGAAGTCTAGTCTTTAAATGCAATTTAACGCAACCGAAATATCGGGTCGGAGTGAGAAATCATGGCGGGTTTTTTGAAGCAAACCTTTACCTGGTGGAATGGCAATACAATTGGTACGCGTTTTTTTACTTGGCGTAAGGGTAAAGCTGTTGGAGAAGATCAGTTCGGTAATGTCTATTATGAAGGTCGTCCTAATCAGGAGGGTAAGACGCGCCGCTGGGTTATTTACAAGGATTATTCTGAAGCTTCAACAATTCCGCCTGGTTGGCATGGCTGGATTCACTATAGAACAGATGTGCCTCCTTCACAGGAACATTATAAGGCACATAAGTGGGAAAAACCCTATCAGCCTAATTTAACTGGTACGAATGCAGCTTATTCCTCAAAGGAATCAAGAAAGTGTCCACACATTACAGGAGATTATGATGCATGGTCACCTGAAAAATAGGACGTGCTGTAATTTTTTTTTATACAAACTTGTCATTGCTATTTGCAGTGGTATCATGGCAGTTACATCTGTTCAGGCGAAACGTTTAAGTAGTCCTGTGGCTGTATTTTCAGGGCTGGATAAGATCACCGGACGGATTGTCACATTTGAGATACCAATCGATGGAACATACCAATTCGGCACACTACAAATTACTCCACGTGTTTGCTATACAAGCTCTGAAGATGAACCTCCTCGAACAGACGGTTTTGTTGAGGTTAATGAGATGAGTTTCACACAGAATCTCCGGCGCATTTTCACGGGATGGATGTTTACCGATAGTCCTGGGCTAAATGCTGTTGAACATCCTGTTTATGATGTTTGGCTTAAGGACTGTAAGTCAGTATCTGACTTGCTTCCAGCACCATCAATAATAGAAAATCGGTGATCCCTGACGATTTATATTCTCTACATCACATCATAGCTGATATTCGTGGACTAATTATCATTTCGTGATTCAGCATAGTAAAAACGGTTTTAACAATTCCTTCCCTGTCAAGGCCAATCTGTGAAAGAACTTTTTCCTGCGTGCCATGGCTGAGATAGAGATCTGGGAAGGTCAAGGTACGGACTTTTAGACCATGATCGAGCAATCCATGTGAAGCAAGAAACTGTAAGATCTGCGCACCAAAACCGTTCAAAGCACCTTCTTCAATGGTCACAAGAACCTCATGTTCACAGGTCATCCACATAATCAGTTCTTCATCGAGTGGCTTAGCGAAACGAGCATCCGCAACTGTTGTTGAGAAACCGGCTGCGAGTAATTCATCCGCTGCCGCAAGTGCTTCATTTAACCTCGTCCCCAAAGAGAGAATGGCAACCCGGGTACCTTTACGCAGGACACGGCCTTTGCCAATTGGCAGAATTTCTCCACGTTGGGGCAGTTCTACACCAATACCCTCACCCCGCGGATAGCGGAAAGAAATTGGCCCTGCATCATAGGCAGCAGCAGTACGAACCATGTGCATCAGTTCTAGATTATCGGCAGCAGCCATAACGACAAAACCTGGCAATGCAGTTAAAAAACCGGTGTCGAAACTGCCGGCATGGGTTGAACCATCAGCCCCGACAAAGCCTGCCCTGTCAATGGCAAAGCGGACTGGTAAATTCTGTATGGAAACATCATGGATGATCTGGTCATAGCCACGTTGCAAGAAGGTTGAATAAATTGCTACAAATGGTTTTAACCCTTCAGCTGCCAAACCAGCAGCAAAGGTCACTGCATGCTGTTCAGCAATACCTGTATCAAATGTCCGCTCCGGGAAATGCCTCGCAAACACATCGAGACCTGTACCTCCTGGCATTGCTGCAGTAATGGCAACAATCCTATCATCATGATACGCTTCTGTAATCAAAGCAGAGGCAAAAACCTTGGTATAGGACGGTGCATTGCTTGTTTTTTTGATTTGTTCACCAGTTATAATATTAAAGCGACTGACGCCATGATATTTATCGGCAGAAATTTCAGCAGGAAGATAGCCCTTTCCCTTACAAGTTACGACATGGACCAGTACCGGCCCTTTTGCCCATGCGCGGACATTTTTTAGGATTGGCAACAAGTGGTCAAAATTATGTCCATCGATTGGTCCGATATAATAAAAGCCAAGTTCTTCAAATAAGGTTCCGCCTGTAAGAAATCCCCTGGCATATTCCTCCGAACGTCTAGCTTTTTCCGAAAAGAACTTCGGTAGTTTTTTACTTAACGCTTTCACACGTTCACGTAAAGTGCGGTAGGAAGGACTTGACACAAGCCGGGCAAGATAGGCACTCATTGCGCCGGTAGGTGGTGCAATTGACATGTCATTATCGTTTAAAATAACAACTAATCGAGCATCAAGTGCACCAGCGTTGTTCATCGCCTCGTAGGCCATACCGGCGGACATGGCACCATCCCCGATCACAACAATAACGTTACGTTCAATACTATTCAGACTGCTCGCGACCGCTATGCCAAGCCCGGCAGAAATAGAGGTTGATGAGTGTCCTGCACCAAAAGGATCATATCTACTTTCCGTCCTTTTAGTAAACCCAGAAAGCCCACCGGCCTGCCGCAAGGTGCGGATACGATCACGACGCCCGGTCAATATTTTATGAGGATATGTCTGATGTCCTACATCCCAGATTAAGCGATCCAATGGTGTATCAAAAACGTAATGAATAGCGACAGTCAGTTCAACCACACCAAGTCCTGCTCCTAAATGTCCACCTGTCATGGAAACAGCATCAATTGTTTCCGCACGCAATTCATCTGCTAATTGCGGAAGCTCTGCTTCTGAGAGTTTACGCAAATCGGAGGGCACCCGGACCTTATCCAATAAGGGTGTGTTAGATCGTAACACAATAGTTCCCTTTCCTAGAGTCAGGATTGTAAAATTTTACAGCTCGTTGTCTTTTTGATTCGATCAAAATCGATCACCTCTCCCTATTGATCCAATGATTTTACAATAGACTCCACCATTTTTTTCGCGTCGCCAAAGAGCATCATAGTATTATCGCGGAAGAACAGCTCATTCTCCACACCGGCATAGCCGGCCCCCATACCACGTTTGAGAAACAGGACTGTTCCCGCTTTTTCCACCTCAAGAATGGGCATGCCGTAAATTGGCGAGGAACGGTCAGTCTTAGCCGCTGGATTGGTTACATCATTTGCACCGATGACAAAAGCCACATCCGCAGTCGCAAACTCGGAATTGATGTTCTCCAGCTCAAAGACTTCATCGTAAGGCACATTTGCTTCGGCAAGCAGCACATTCATATGCCCGGGCATGCGCCCAGCAACAGGATGAATAGCATATTTCACCTCCACACCCTCAGCTTTGAGTTTATCAGCCATTTCACGCAATGCATGTTGGGCCTGTGCAACAGCCATGCCATAACCTGGTGCGATAATGACTTTAGAAGCATTTTTCATAAAAAAGGTGGCATCATCTGCCGATCCCTGTTTGACTAGACGCCTTTCCCCGCCTTCGTTCAAAGAAACAGTATCCTCACCACCAAAACCGCCGAAGATGACTGAAATAAATGAACGGTTCATTCCTTTGCACATAATATAGCTCAAAATTGCACCAGAAGAGCCAACAAGAGCACCGGTAACAATGAGTGCCATATTGCCAAGCGTAAAACCGATCCCAGACGCTGCCCATCCTGAATAGGAGTTGAGCATAGAGACAACCACTGGCATATCTGCACCGCCAATCGGAATGATCATGCCAATACCGAAAATGAATGACAGAAGTACAATTAACCAAAAAACAAAATGACTCTCACTGATCAGAAAAATGATAACAAGGATGGCAATGGCGATACTAAGCACTGCATTAATGACATGGCGAGAAGGCAGGATGATCGGTTTTCCCGACATGCGTCCATCCAGCTTGAGAAAAGCAATGACAGAACCGGCAAAGGTCAGTGCACCAATTGTAACCCCGATTGCCATTTCAAACAGTGCCCGTCCGTGAATAAAACCAATTTCACCAAGACCAAAAGAAGATGGCGAATAAAGAGCTGCGGCTGACACCATAACAGCAGCGAGGCCGACAAGTGAGTGAAATGCAGCAACAAGCTGCGGCATCGCTGTCATAGCAATGCGCCTTGCAATACAAGCACCGATAATGCCGCCAACACTAAGACCAAGAAGAATAAGTAGAAATCCGTTTAAACTCGGTTTTGCCAGCAAAAGCGTTGTTATAACGGCTATAACCATCCCCGTTATGCCATAAATATTCCCCCTTCTGCTTGTAACAGGATGGGAAAAACCGCGCAAAGCTAGAACGAAAAGTATTCCTGAAAAAAGATAAAGAAAGGCTGCAAAATTAACATTCATGTCTCACTCCTTCACCTTTCCTTTTTCTTGTACATAGCCAGCATACGCTGGGTAACAAGAAAACCGCCAAAAATATTGATACTTGCAAAAATAAGACCGAGAAAGCCGAAAAAGGTTGCATAACCCGATAATGCTAACCCAACTGCTAAAAGTGCACCGACAACGATAACCGATGAAATGGCATTTGTCACAGCCATAAGTGGTGTATGTAGTGCTGGTGTTACTGCCCATACAACATAATAGCCAACAAAAATCGATAGTACAAAAATGGCCAGTTGAAAAATGAATGGATCAACGCTGCTGCCAGTAGGCGTAGAAGCAAGATCATTGCTAGCTGCTGCAGCACGTACAGCATGTATTGCCTGATGCAGGCCATCAAGGGACCTCTCAAAAGCCACCATCATGATTCATCTCCTCTATCGTGACTGCTTGCTGTTTTTTACAGGAAACCGCTTCTTCTTTACTGTTGCATAGAGAACTCAGTGCTGAATGCACAATCTTGCCATCATGGATGATCAGCGTTGCCTTCACCAGTTCATCCTCAAAATTAATCGCTAGTCTTCTAGCTTTCCTGTCTGTCATCTTTTCAAGAAATGCATAAAGATTCCGTGCATAGAGCTGAGAAGCAGTAGCTGCAATGCGACCAGGTACATTAGCATAGCCAACAATTTTTATCCCGTTAACTTCAATAATTCTGTCAGCAACTGCTCCTTCGACATTACCACCCTGCTCAACTGCAAGATCCACCAAAACGGATCCTAACTGCATTGTTTCAAGCATGCTCCTCGTTATCAGACGGGGAGCGGGACGACCAGGGATAAGGGCCGTTGTGATAACGATATCCTGTCTGGAAATGTGCTGTGCTATCAAGGCCGCCTGCTTTTCCTGATATTTTTTCGACATTTCTTTAGCATAGCCAGCAACAGTTTCAGCTGTGCGGAATTCTTCATCCTCGACAGCGATAAATTTTGCTCCCAATGAAACAACCTGCTCCTTTACCGCTGCCCGTACATCATTAGCTGTGACCACCGCACCAAGACGACGAGCTGTTGCAATAGCCTGCAGGCCAGCAACGCCTGCCCCCATGACAAAAATCTTCGCAGCGGGGACAGTACCTGCTGCTGTCATCATCATAGGAATAACTCGGTTATAGACTTCAGCTGCATCAATCACTGCCTGATAACCAGAAAGACTGGCCTGTGAGGATAAAACATCCATCGTCTGTGCCCGTGTAATGCGGGGCATAAATTCCATGGAGAAACCCGTTATCTTTGCTTTTGCAAGAGCAATTATCTCATCTTCAGCGCCATGAGGATCAAATATGGCCAGCATAATCGCGCCTTTTTTATAGGCATCATGTTTTATCGGTCTGCGAACCCTAAGGATAATATCCGCCTTTCTGGCAGCATCTGTCCCAGCGATTTCTGCCCCTGCTGCCTCATATGCAGCATCTGGCATGCATGAGGAAATACCTGCACCTGTTTCAACGATCACGGAATACCCGAGTGCTGTATATTTTCTCACAGTTTCTGGTGAAGCGGCAACACGCGCTTCAACTTTGACCCTTTCTTTAGCAACGAAGATGATTTCACTCAAGTTCTGTCTCCTTGATCAACCGATAAACCGCATGCTACAATACATACATTCTCATCCACCGCAAAGGCTAATACGCTCTTTATCATGACCATTACTGAAATACATCAGTTATGCAATGTAGCATATGTGCCTAATCCATCATGTGTAAAGACCATCATATCTGCGTGAAGTCTGGGACCTGCGATCCAAAAATATGGATAAACAAGATGATATATCCATAAAAATATGTTCTAATACTGCTGCTTGCAGGTCGCCTCCTGAATCGGGTCATAGGAGAGCGCAGTCAGTATAGCTCAGACAAGGAGTACGATATGGTCGGGAAAATTGATGGAAAACAGCTTGCTGAAGAGATTGTCAACCAAGTGCAAGAAGGAACTGTCAAGCTTATAAAAAGTCATAACATTCATCCCGGCCTTGCCGTTATTATTGTTGGTGATGATGTTGCAAGTCAGATATATGTTGCATCCAAAAATAACCGGGCAAAGGAATGTGGGTTTCATTCTGTTACTCATCAATTGGATGTCAATACACGTGAGGAAACGCTCATCGAACTTATTCATGAATTGAATGAAGATCCCCTGGTTCATGGAATTCTGGTGCAGTTACCACTCCCCGAACAGATCAGGCAACAAGCTGTTGTTCAGGCCATTGCACCCGTAAAGGATGTCGATGGGTTTCATTACAATAACATTGGAAAGCTGGTTGCTTGCACAATGCTAAACGATAGCTTTGTGCCATGTACACCCGCAGGTATCATGATGATGATACGCCGGCTGCATGGGAATGATCTTTCCGGACTTGATGCGGTGGTTGTTGGTCGTTCCAACATTGTTGGCAAACCTGTTGCTACCCTGCTGCTTTCTATCAATGCAACAACGACTATAGCTCACAGTCGCACACGTGATTTACCAGATGTGGTCCGCAGCGCAGATATTCTTGTTGTTGCAACTGGGCAACCGGAAATGGTAAAAGGCAGCTGGATAAAGCCAGGTGCTACAGTTATTGATGTTGGCATTAACCGCATTTCTACGCACAACAAAAGTGAAGTAGTAACTCGCATTGTCGGTGATGTAGAATACGATACAGCTTCAATGATAGCAAAGGCTATTACACCAGTTCCTGGCGGTGTTGGACCAATGACCATTGCTATGTTGATGGCCAATACGCTCAAGGCCGCCTGTCTTTCCATAGGAAGCACCCCTCCAAGCTTTTGCTGAAACCGTCATAGACTTGCAAACTCTTTCCCAAAGAAAACATTGCGCGACCTACTGAGGCGTTCTCAACGGTGTAGATGCGATTTTCTGAGACCGTTTTCTTTCGGAACCCGCCTTTTTTTTATAATTTATTAAATTTTTTCACCTGGATAAACACCCCACAGCAGATCCTGTTTCAGCCAGCCGTGTATTCTTCCAGTTTCCAGCTCACACCATTCACCATTGCATTGGCGGACTTTGCAAAGAACCCCTGATTCTATATGAGCAATTATCTCAGCATTGTCCGCAGGTTTTCCACGCATTGTCTGTAATGGATTTTTACTTTTTTTCCAGGGAGTGATCATGACGGTCCGCTTGCCGGAAAGAAGTGCTTGGTTAACCCAGCCCAAATCTCCATCACTGTCCCGGATACGTCGCCAATTATCATATTCCTGAATAATTTCCACAGGCAGTCCTTGCTTGCGGTAGGACCATGCAATAGCGTATTGATGTTGGCTAGGCCCAACACGAACATTAACCCGATCTGATTTTAGACTGACAAATCGTGGTAGAGAAAGTCCACTCTGACCGATCTCGCTTTGTATTGCCTGTTCGGATTGGATAGCAAACGCAAGCGGACAAAATAAAACAACAATGAATAAAATATTGACTGCTGATTTAAAAAAAAATGAAACGCGCGATACCATTCCCAGACCTCCAGATGCTTGAGTATCGTTCAAAAAGCATATATAATATAGTCAATCAAAGGTCTTTACAGAGTGGAGTGCATCCTCTTTCTTAATAGGACAACTATGACACAGTCGCTTAATTTTGCAAATGTTGGTGCAGGCGGACAGTCCGGTATCAATCTGTGCATTCCATATTAGAACAGCATTTAGCTTGTTCATGGTGTAATCAGGCAGACACGTTTTATGCACAAGAGGTATTGAGTTCGCGATGTTCCACAAACCCCCATCAAGCAAAAGGTATGTTTGAAGTCTTTTCTCGTCAGATCAATGCCGTTTTTGGAATATTTATACTGACATTTGTCGTTTTAGCCGGTATATCATTGGCGACATGGAATATAGCAGATCCTTCATTAAGTCATGCTACCGATAATATAGTGGCGAATATGCTTGGGTTCTGGGGCGCAGTCTATGCTGATCTGACTATGCAATTTTTCGGACTTTCTGGGGTTGTTGCGTTATTACCACCTTTTCTATGGGCTATATTACTGATTTTTCAGCGTGACATGCCATGTTTCCCACGATGTTTTCTCTTCTGGATCCTGAGTATTATTTTCTTTAGTGCGGCTGTCTCTATGTTCCCAACGCTAGCAAACTGGCCAATGTCAATCGGACCAGGTGGAGTCCTCGGTGATAAATTAATGAGTAGCTTCCCGCATATATTCCCGCATATAACAGAACCCATCATCGGATTGCTGTTTATTCTGCTATCTTTGATCATGGCGTTTTATGCCGGAGGAGCTATTTGTACACCAGACATGCACATCATCGCTCATGATGTTGATAATGAAGACCTGATACAAACAAATCGACTGATGACCAGGATCAGATGGTTGATGCATATTTTTATGCGTCTTGTTTCGTTCCATCGTTCTGATAGGCGGCAATCTGATAATGCCGTGAATTTTTTCCCCATTAAGACAAGCGGCACAAGAGTCGATCCTTATTTCCGAGACAATATAGCAACAACTTGCGCCCAATCTCAAGGGATGTCCACAAAAAGTGAGACCGTTCCGATGAAATCGCCTCATTTCAGAACAACAGCACTGCAACAAAAAAAATTTCAGCTGCCACACACTCACTATCTATCTTTAGTGAAAAAAATTCCACGTGATGACAATGCAATGAGGACAATGCTGGAACAAAATATCAAGCGGTTATCTGCTGTCCTGGAGGATTTTGGTGTGAAGGGAGAGATTATCAACGTTTATCCAGGACCTGTCGTCACACTCTATGAATTGGAGCCTGCGCCTGGTGTTAAATCTTCAAGAATTACCAGTCTGTCTGATGACATAGCCCGCTCGATGAGTTCTATTTCAGCCCGCATAGCTATTATACCAGGAAGAAATGCGATCGGTATTGAACTGCCCAATGTAACACGAGAGATAGTTTATCTGCGTGACATGCTAGAATCACCGTACTTTCAAAAAAGCAAAGAAAAACTCGTCCTGGTGCTTGGGAAAACTATTGCGGGCGCGGCTGTTGTTGCTGATCTGACAAAAATGCCGCATGTACTGGTTGCCGGGACCACGGGATCTGGTAAATCGGTTTCTATCAATGCTATGATTCTATCCCTTGTCTATCGTCTGACACCAGAAGAATGCCGTCTTATCATGATTGATCCGAAAATGCTTGAACTATCAGTATATGACGGCATTCCCCACTTGCTGACACCTGTCGTTACGGATCCACAGCAGGCCATTATTGTACTGAAATGGGCTGTCCGCGAGATGAAAGAAAGATACCGAAAGATGGCGAAAATAGGGGCGCGAAATATTGAAAGTTTCAATCATCGCGTCCGGGCAAAACATGGTGACAATCTGTCACGTACCGTGCAAACCGGGTTTAACCAGGAAACAGGGGAACCAATATTTGAAACAGAAGAACTGAAATTGGCGCCCATGTACTATATTGTTGTCATTATTGATGAAATGGCAGATCTGATGATAGTTGCTGGAAAAGATATAGAAAGTGTGGTGCAACGCCTTGCACAAATGGCGCGTGCTGCCGGAATTCATGTCATTATGGCAACACAGCGTCCGTCAGTGGATATCATCACTGGCACAATCAAGGCAAATTTTCCAACACGGATTTCCTTTGCCGTAGCATCCAGAATTGATAGCCGCACTATCCTGGGGGATCAGGGAGCTGAGCAGCTGTTAGGTCAAGGTGATATGCTTTTTATGATGGGAGGAGGACGGATTCAGCGTATTCATGGAGCTTTTGTCGAGGATTGCGAAGTGGAACGGGTTGTCGCTCATCTTAAAAAACAAGGTACACCAAAGTACCTCAGTGCCATTACAGAAGAAGTTGAGAAAAACAATGTAGAATAGGCAGTAATTTTCTGAATGACGATTATTAGACTGTAATCTAGTGTAATATGGGGTCCAAATGGTAAGAATGTATCCCACACCCGAGAGTAAACATTTATGCTATCTTCTAAGTCAGCTATTGTTATATGTACTGCAACTTTTTTTGGGATAGGTAGCACCATCGTTGCATGTGCTCGGATACCAGAGAAAACAGAGTTCAGCATCGCCCAGAAGATTGCCGATAATTTTTCGCGGATCCGCACCATGACCGGTAATTTCATCCAGTTTAGCCCGCGTGGCAAAATGACACAAGGAACATTTTATCTAGAACGGCCGGGTAAAATTCTTTTTATCTATCAAGATTCGCCTATCCGGATCATTTCTGATGGAAAATCTCTTGTCATCAATAACAACAAACTTGATACATGGAGTATTTATCAACTGCGGCAAACCCCGATGAATATTCTACTGAGCGACAAAATCGATCTGAGTCATGGTCAGCTATTAGAATTCAGGCAGACGCCAGAAGCTGTCACAATGCTCATGGCCTATGGTGCTAGCGGTAGCAGTCCAGGAACAATCAGAATGATTTTCGACCCAAAGACTTATGAATTGCGTCAATGGACGATGATTGACCGGCAACACCTTGAAACAACAGTACAGCTTGTCAATTCTCGGACTGGAGTCCACTTTGCTGATGGTATTTTTGATATTGACTATAAACGTATATCAATGAAGCGGAATCGCGAATAGCCAAGGCTATTTCATTAACATATTGTTTTTTGACACGTATTAAAAATACGTATCATTATCATTAATATAAGGCTGAGAATATTCACTTCACTTCTCTGTGGAATCATTACGTGCGCCTCTCCATTATTAGGTTGAATCTCGACGGCATGCACTGCACGAGTGGTGTTGTATTCGTATTATCACATTCAAACTAGCAAGATACAAACACGGCGCGATCAGGAAGTTGAGTGACAGACTAAATTGAAGTTGGCTGCTACGAGCAGCATGTGAGAGAATTGTTATTATGATGCAAAATTCTCAAATTTTCGACAGTGCATTAATCGAGCGTTTTCTACAGCGCGCTGCAAAAAAAGCTGTAGTGGATGCAGATTTTCTGCTTGCACACGTAGCAAATGACCTTGCAGAACGTTTGGCAGCGGTTGACCGATTCTTTGAACATGCTATCGATCTTCACGGTTATACTGGCCTTGCCACGGAAGCTATGGAACGTTCTGGCAAGGTAGCAGCCGTTGAACGGATTGAAACACTACCAGAATTCCTGACATCACAATATCCCTCGTATGTCCGCTTGCGCGAGGAACTTGCCTTGAAACCGCAACAAGCAGACTTAATTATTTCATTGCTTTCGCTGCATCTAACGAATGATATACTGGGCATGCTCATCCAAATAAGACAGGGCATGCAACCAGATGGACTCTTTCTAGCTGCAATGTGTGGAACCGGTACATTGAGCGAGTTGCGTGAAAGCTTGTTACAGGCAGAAAGTGAACTTTATGGCGGGGTACATCCACGGATTGCACCTTTTCCCGATATCCGGTATGCAGGGCTATTACTGCAACGTGCAGGGTTTTCCATACCTGTCACAGATATTGAAAATATCGTTGTACGTTATGACACTGCTTTTGAATTGATGAGCGATCTACGAGCCATGGGCATGCAGAATGCGCTTGTGAATCGCTCTCGACATCCGGTTTCACGTCAGTTCTTCAAACGGGTTTCAGAAATTTATGCTGAGAGATTCAGTGATCCTGATAGACGCATTCGGGCAAATTTCTCCTTTATATGGATGTCGGGCTGGGCACCATGATTGACTCTCAAGCAGTCAATCAGTAAGTCGCGAGAAGAGCACCCGGCGATATGCTTATCCCTCCGTGATTGGTAGTTCGCATTTATCATGTTTGTCAAAGAGTCTTTTATCCTTTATCTTTTTGCCCAAAATCTTGCTTGTAATGACTCCAGCTGTCATTGCACCGTTGACATTGAGTGCTGTACGCCCCATGTCAATCAATGGTTCAATAGAAATGAGAAGTGCTGCAAGCGTAATGGGCAGTCCCATGGCAGGCAGCACGATGAGAGCAGCAAAAGTCGCTCCACCACCGACACCCGCAACGCCGATGGAACTTAGTGTGACCACGCCGACAAGTGTTGTTATCCAGATAGAATCAAGTGGATTAATCCCCATTGTTGGTGCAATCATAGTAGCAAGCATGGTAGGGTAGATTCCAGCACAGCCATTCTGACCAATCGTTGCACCAAATGCAGCTGAAAACCCAGCAATTGCTTGCGGAACACCAAGACGCTGGGTTTGCGTCTCAATATTCATCGGAATACTAGCTGCACTGGACCGGCTAGTGAAAGCAAATGCTAAAACTGGAAAAACTTTTACTGAAAAACGGAATGGATTAATGCCGAAAATAGCAAGAAGACTGCCATGTACTACAAACATGATTGCCATGGCAATGTAGGAAGCAATGATAAAAAAACCAAAATTTACAAACGTGCCAGTATCAGACAGCCATACCATTTTTGTTATCAAGGCGAATACACCATAAGGCGTCAGACGGATAATCAGAAAAATAAGCTTCATAATCCAAAGCTGCAATATATTAACAGCAGACAGCACATTAGTTCCTCTATGAACATCATCACGAGCAAGTTGTATGGCAGCGACACCGAGTAATGTTGCAAAAATGACTACAGCCATGATCGACGTCGGATTGGCTCCTGTGAGATCAGCGAAGGGATTCCGCGGAATAAAGGATAAAATAATCTGTGGGAATGTTAGATCGGAAATACGGCTAGTATAGTGCGTCTCAAGGAGATTGAGGCGTTCTGTCTCTGCTACTCCTTGCACCATTCCCACAGCGCTGAGGCCAAAAATATTGACAATGATAACACCAATACAAGCTGCAATCATGGTCGTAAAAAGCAGAATACCGATAGTGAGAATACTTATTTTTCCAAGTGCAGAAGCGTCATGCAATCGTGTGATAGCAGAAAGAATAGATATAAAAACCAATGGCATAACAGTCATTTGCAATAGTGCAACATAACCGCTACCGACAATATCAAACCACGCAATCGATTGCTTAAGAACAGGACTGTCCGCAGCATATATCATATGCAAAGAAAAGCCAAATATGGCACCAAAAAGCAGGCCTATAAAAACTTTGCGAGCAAGGCTCCAGTCATTAAACTTAAAGATTAATCCCATAACAACAAGCAGAATAATGAAGAGAATGGTGTTAAAAAAAAATGCAACAGGCATCTGGGATGATCCTTGTTTAGGGTTTCGTGACAAAAAAAAGATAAAGAACAAACAGTGTAATGATATTGGATATTTGTCACAATCAATGATATTGATATTCTAAATTATTATCTATAAAAGAAAAAAATTTAAGATTTGCACGTGCAAAAGCACACTTCCCTTCCCTTCCTATGGGCGGCGTGTGCTTTCGTCAGCTACGATAGTTGGCATTGATCACCACATATTCTTGAGTCAGATCACACGTCCATACCTTGGCCTCGCCAGTTCCAAGTCCTATATCGGCACGAATATATATTTGACTGTTTCGCATATATTGCGAAGCAAGTTTTTCCGAGTAACCAGAATCACGTTCTCCATTGACAGCAAAGCGATGTGGTCCAAACCAAATTGACAGCCGGTCGCGATCCGCTTCTTCACCTGCTTTACCTACTGCCATCACAACACGACCCCAATTGGCATCTTCACCGGCAACTGCTGTTTTGACAAGTGGTGAATTGGCGATAGACATAGCAATTTTCTTAGCAGAAACAGTAGACACCGCACCAGTAATATGTACCTCTATCAGCTTGCTACCCCCCTCACCATCTAGGACTACTTGAAGGGCAAGATCAAGAAAAAGATCTGCGACAGCGGCAGCAAAAGGCTGATAGCCGGGATCTGAACGTGAATGTATCTGTTTCACACCTTTTTTTCTGGCGCTTCCTGTTGCGAATAAAAGCAACGTATCTGATGTTGAAGTATCGCTGTCAACAGTGATAGAATTAAAGCTGGTATTGGCGGCTTCCCTTAGAATGTCCTGCAATAAACTGGAACAGATAGGAGCATCTGTTGCCACAAAAGACAGCATTGTTGCCATATTTGGCGCAATCATGCCAGCTCCTTTTGCTATTCCATTTATGATCACCTCATGACCATCAAGACAGACTTGACGTGTTGCCCCTTTTGGAAAAGTATCAGTCGTCATAATAGCCTGCGCTGCTTCAAACCACTTGTTTTCTTTGGCCTGCTGCTCTAACGGAGCAAGAAGGTCAATAAAATGAGTAGCATCTAGCGGCTCACCAATAACGCCTGTGGAGGCAAGATAAATTTCATTTGTCTGACAACTAAGAACTTTTGCTGCCGTTTCTGCAGTAAGCGCCGTAGCGGTTCTACCTTTTTTTCCAGTAAAAGCATTGGCATTACCAGAATTGACAACAACGCCGCATGCCCTGCCATGAGCAAGGATGGCTCGGCAATGATCAACGGGAGCAGAAGGACAGCGTGAGCGTGTAAAAATACCTGCAACGTTCGCTGTTCTGTCAAATATCAGAAATAGTAAATCCGGGCGGTTTACATCTTTGATACCCGCCTCAGCGGTTGCCATCCGTATCCCCGTCAGTGGTGGCATAAACGGAAATTTTCTGTGGGTAAGAGGAGAAAATACTGTCATAATTTGCTTGTCCTAGACACAGACATAGTTACTACTCTTCTTCAAGTTCATTGATTTCTTCGATTTCTTCTTCACCGCTAAGATCTTGTTCCATGGCCTTGGCAATAGCGTCATCTGGATAAGAAACCTTTATCTTTGCAAGAACATTCTTTTGCAGATCGTTATAACGTTGACGCAGAATTAGATTCTGGATATACGATTTTGCTTCATTAAATGTTGGCGGTTCTTTTTGACGCATATCTTCCACCTTGATGATATGCCATCCGAATGGCGTTTCAACCGGAGCTGTGCTATATTCTCCTATCTTGAGGGAAAAGGCGACATCCTCAAACGATTTTATCATCTGCCCTTTTGTGAAATAACCCAGATCACCACCGAGAGAAGCTGAGCCATCTGTTGATTTTTCTCTCGCAAGTTTTTCAAAATCATCTCCACTGGTGAGCTGCTGAATCAGGGCATTGGCCTCCTTCTCAGTTTTCAAGAGTATATGACGAGCGCGAATTTCCAACTCTTTTGGACGATTTATCATTTCTTTTTCATAACGAGCTTTGAGTTCAGTATCTGCAACCGGTGTCATGATTTTCCTATCAATATACAGTTGCTGTAATGTCGATTCACGCATCAGTTCCATACGTTTTTCGAATTCCTGTGTCTCATCAAGTTTTTCAGAAAGTGCAGCATCCGTAAATGCCCGTAGATTAATTAAGAGACGTAACGTCTGTAACCGTTTTTGCTCAACCGTTGCATCCTGTTCAGGGTGAATTATTTTTGACCAATCATCAAGCTGGCCAGCCGTTAGCGATTCGCCATTAATGATAGCCATAACCTGAAAAGGATCTATCAGTCTCTGTGATGTTTCGCCATGCGGTTTTTCAGGCGTTTGTGCAATCACCGTCAGCCCACTTCCAAAAAAGAATAACGACGCAATAAGGGCTTTTCTGTAATTTTTACTCATGCTCATTTTTCATGATACTCCTCTATAGTAAAAATACGTTTAATCGATAAAAATGCGACATAGTCCCGACTGAACTTAGATGTTCTGTCTCGCCCTAATCGCCCTAATATATTATATGTATGTGCATGACATGACACTGGTTGCTTGAAGCATGCTTATAAAGAAAAGAGATGAAGCGAAATTCCAAATTTTCCGAACATTGACATCATTAATTTTCACTCTTATCTTTCCTAAAGCGTAGCGTCCAGAGTGTTTATTTATCCACGACATCCTGAATTATTAATTAACTAGATGCTAGATAGATCTACTTTCTTAATCCTCATAGTTGGTTGCATCACACACTCTTCGGGTGATAAAGCGATATTGTGACCGGATCAGCTGTGTTTCGGAAGGGCTTTTGAAGGAAATAGAGGAAAGGGCCAGCAATGGTCAGTTTAAGTAGTTTTGTGCACAAATTTTTTGGTTCTGCACATGAACGGCGTATAAAAATATTGCATCCATACGTCACTGAAATCAATGCACTAGAAGATCAATTTTCTGCCTTAGGTGACGAACAGCTAAGAAATAAAACGGATGATTTTCGGCAGCGTCTTGCTGCTGGAGCTGCACTTAACTCGTTGCTGCCAGAGGCTTTTGCTATAGTCCGTGAATCAGCCAAACGTGTATTAAATATGCGTCCCTTCGATGTGCAGCTTATTGGTGCTATGGTTTTGCATAAGCGCGGGATTGCTGAGATGCGTACCGGTGAAGGAAAAACCCTTATGGCCACGTTACCAGTTTACCTGAATGCATTGGAAGGCAAAGGTGTTCACGTTGTAACAGTGAATGATTATCTTGCATCGCGTGATGCAGAGACCATGGGAATGCTTTACGAATTTCTTGGTCTTACGACTGGTGTTATCCTCCACGATATGGACAGTGATGCCCGCCGAAATGCTTATGCTTGCGACATTACCTATGCTACTAATAACGAGCTCGGCTTTGACTATCTGCGCGATAACATGACTTTTTCACGCTCACAGATGGTGCAGCGTGGTCATCACTACGCTATTATTGACGAAGTCGATTCCATTCTGATTGACGAAGCACGAACACCGCTGATCATTTCCGGACCACTTGATGATCGATCTGATTTCTACAATCGGATCGATACATTTATTCCGCTACTTCGGTCAGAAGACTATGAAATAGACGAAAAACAAAAAACAGCAACGTTCACCGAAACCGGCGCTGAAAAAATAGAAAAGATGCTTGCTGATGCGGGGGAGCTCAAAGGTGCAAGTCTTTATGATATTGAAAACGTCACAGTAGTGCATTACGTCAACAACGCTTTGCGTGCACACAAGCTGTTTCAGTGCGACAAAGATTATATTATTCGGGATGGGAAAATAGTCATCATTGATGAGTTTACTGGTCGTATGATGCCAGGCCGTCGCTATTCAGAAGGCTTACACCAAGCGTTGGAGGCTAAGGAACGTGTGCAAATTCAGCCAGAAAATCAGACACTTGCTTCCATCACATTCCAGAATTATTTCCGCATGTATAAAAAGCTTGCGGGCATGACCGGCACAGCAGTAACAGAAGCAGAAGAATTCTGCAGCATCTACAACCTTGAAGTGGTAGAAATTCCGACAAATTTGCCAGTGCAGCGTATTGACGAAAATGATGAAGTTTACCGTACAGAAGAAGAAAAATACAGAGCAATTGTCTGTGAGATCAGAGCAGCACTAGCCAACCACCAGCCTATTCTGGTCGGAACGGGTTCAATCAGGAAATCGGAACAGTTGGCAGAACGGCTACGCAAAGAAGGAATCCGTAATTTCCAGGTACTTAATGCCCGCTATCATGAACAAGAAGCCTATATTATTGCACAAGCAGGTGTTCCTGGTGCATTGACAATTGCCACGAATATGGCTGGTCGCGGTACCGATATTCAGCTCGGCGGCAATATTGAGATGCGGATTAAGCAAGAGCTGAAAGACGTGCCTGAAGGACCTAAACGTGAAAGCTTCATTGAAGCAATCCGCATCGATGTAGCCCGTCTGAAGAAGCAAGCTCTTGCAGCTGGTGGCCTTTACGTGTTAGCAACGGAAAGGCATGAGAGTCGTCGGATTGACAACCAGCTACGCGGACGCTCTGGTCGTCAGGGAGACCCTGGGCGATCAAAATTCTTCCTCTCCTTGCAAGATGATTTAATGCGGATTTTTGGTTCCAATCGTATGGATTCTATGCTGCAAAAGCTCGGATTGAAGGAAAATGAGGCAATCATTCATCCCTGGATTAATAAAGCCCTTGAAAAAGCACAGAAAAAGGTTGAGGTACGCAATTTTGAAATCCGCAGGAATTTGCTCAAATACGATAATGTCATGAACGAGCAGAGGAAGGTTATTTTTGAGCAGCGTATGGAAGTGATGGATTCAACTGATTTGAATGGATTTCTTGATGAAATGCGCGAAGAAGTTGTGCAGAATCTTATCGAAAATTATTTTCCAGATGGAACCTATGCCGAACAATGGAATCCGCAAGGCTTGCAAGATGAACTACGACGTCTTTTCAAGATCGACCAGCCAATTGTTGACTGGGTACGGGATGGCCTCGGCGAGGAGAAAATTCTTGACCGCGTTTGCACAGCCCTTAATGAGAGGGTCGCAGAAAGGAATAAACGTTTTGGTAATGATGTAATGGACTATTTCCAGAAAATGATTCTGCTGAACGGCTTTGACACATTGTGGCGTGAACATCTTTACAATCTCGAACATTTACGCTCAGCGGTTAGTTTCCGCGGCTATGCCCAATGTGATCCCCTCAATGAATACAAGACAGAATCTTTTGAACTTTTCCAGAAAATGTTAGTCGATCTACGGCGCAATGTGACATCACAACATATGCATTTTGATCTCGTTATGTATGCAAACCATCTTGATAATAGCAAGTACGCAGCCCCATTCTATCAAAAGATGTCAGAAATTCCCAGAAACAGTGATCGTAATCTTAATCTGCAAAACCAATTAACATGGGGAAAAATTGGTCGTAATGAACCCTGTCCTTGCCAATCTGGTCGAAAGTACAAACATTGCCATGGCTCATTGACCTGACAATTTATGCTTTACGCCATGTCGAGCTCATGTATGCTTATGCTATTTCGAGAGAGAGGCTACAAGCGACATAAAAATTTACTTACAGCGGAATGTGCCGTGTCTTTTCTGAGTGACAAGTATCTTGACAAGATTTATCATTCTATGGAAGTGTACCATGTTAGGGTGGCCCTTCACAAAAGGGATGGATATAGAGGTAGAGGAGAGGTATCGCCACTAGAAGTGAGAAGTGGGGGTAGGGTAGCTACCCCGCCATCAACAAAAAAGATTGCAGGAAGCACAACGACAAACAAACGTCAAGAAGAGAAAAAATGCGGTTATATCGTTTTTTAACGGGATCGGACGACGCAAGCTTTTGCCATAAGGTGACAGATTCCTTGAACAGAGGCTGGGAACTACATGGGAGTCCCTGCTATTCAATGAATACTGCGACTGGTCAAATGCAATGTGGGCAGGCCATCACAAAAGATGTCATCGGCAGCCAGTATACACCTGACACCACGTTGGCTGACTATTAAATATCTCACTCACTCAAGCCCGCGTTCTCTTATTATAGCGTCAGCGGAAGGTACATGTCCTCGGAAGGCTTTATAAAGCTTGACAGGATCAGCACTCCCACCAGTAGAATAAATACATTCTTTCAATTTTACTGCGAGTTGAGGGTTAAAGACATCTCCGCTTTCCGTAAACGCTGCAAAAGCATCGACATCTAGTACTTCCGACCACAGATAGGAGTAATAACCAGCTGAATAATCATCGCCTGAAAACACATGCTTAAAGTGTGACAAGCGATGCATCATAGTGATAGTATCTGGCATGCCAAGTCTTTTCAACTCAGCTTTTTCAAATTGTGCCGGATCATTAAATAATCTACCGCTATGAACAGCTATATCAATAAGAGCCGAAGATATATATTGCACAGTTTCAAAGCCAGAATTAAAAGACTTGGCCTCAATAATTTTTTTGAGAAGTTTTTTAGGCATGGCTTGGCCTGTTTTGTAATGACGAGCAAATTTCTCCATAACTTTGGGTACTGTCAGCCAATTTTCATAAAGTTGCGATGGTAATTCAACAAAATCTCGCGTAACCGACGTCCCTGAAACTGATGGCCAGGTAACATCAGATAACAGACCATGCAACGCGTGTCCGAATTCATGAAAAAGCGTGTATGCATCATCAAGTGTGAGCAAGGTAGGAACAGCCTGGCTTGAACGAGCAAAATTATTAATATTATAAACGATAGGTTTTGCTCCTTTCCAACCAAGTTTGTGTTGGCTTTGCAGTGCACTCATCCAAGCACCAGATTGTTTTGATGCACGGGCAAAATAATCACCGATAAAAATTCCCAGGACACTGCCGTCCGCGTTTTTCACCAGCCATAGACGGGCATCCGCATGCCATAGTGGCATTTTTTTTTCCTCAAAAATCAAGCCAAAAAGCTTTTTTGCTACCCAGAAGGCTGCCTGAATCATATGTTCAAGCTGGAGATATGGTTTAAGCTCTGCCTGATCAAAAGCATATTGCCTAGATTTAAGTTTTTCTGCATAGTAATGCCAATCCCAAGCGGTGAAAGTCTTATCGTGACCGGATTCAGCCGCAAGACGTTGGAGCGCATCTTGCTCTATCTTTGCCTTTTTCTTCGCTTTTTCCCAGACAGGTAGGAGTAGATCCATAACCATGTCCGATGTTTTTGCCATACTGCTGTCAAGCTTGAATGCAGCATAGGACGAAAACCCAAGAAGTTTTGCTTTTTCATCACGCAATCGAGCTATTTCAGTGATAATCAAGCTGTTATCAGCAGCACCACCATTTGCACCACGTCCAGTCCAAGCTTCCATAGCAGCTTCACGCAAATCACGACGGTCGGAAAAGGTCAAAAAAGGTATAATAATTGCGCGTGTCAATATTACGGCACAGGCTTTTTCTCGGCCGCGTTCACGTGCAGCCTGAGACATGGCATTCCGCAGATCATGAGGTAATCCGGCAAGTTCTTCCTCTGTTTCAAGGTAAAGTACCCAATTATTATCATCTTTCAGCACATTGTGATTGAATAACGTCATCAGGACGGCAAGACGTTCGTTAATTTCTGCAAGGCGTTCTTTGCCCTTGATACCGAGCCTGGCACCGTTGCGCACAAACTTTTTCCAAGTTTCTTCAATCACTCTACAGGTTTCAGAATCGAACTTGCAGGTTTCACGTTGCTGGTAAAGTGTATCTATTTTGTAAAACAAGCGGGAATCCATTAACAATCTTGAATAAAAACGCGATAATTTTGGCGCCAAATCTCGCTCAAGATTTTGGATTGGTTCATTGCTGTGCACACCGGCCCGCACGAAAAAAACGGCAGAGATACGATCTAGGTCTTTGCCTGACAATTCGAAAGGTACCAAAAAATTTTCAATTGTGGGTGCGTCCTGTAATGTAGCAAGCGCCTCTATTTCTTCTTCTGCCGCTTGTAGTGCGGCGTCAAAAGCAGGAGCAAAACCATCATCGCGCAAAATGCTAAAATCAGGAAGTCCTAATGCTCCGTTCCATTCCACGAATGGGTTGTGGTCTGTTTTACTCATGGCATTAGCCCTATCCTAGTTACTTGAAAGATTATTTTAACATAAGCGATCAATCTGTTCATCTTTAAAGGTCATGTCACAAAAAGACGCGAAAACCTAAAAGCATTTAGTATGCAACGCACCATGCACTACAGGATGAATTGGCTGCAGGATCATGTGAAAGCGAATCATAAAAATGAGAAAATATCTTTAATTTTAACAGATGATAAGAAAAATTGACAGTAATAAAAAATTAGACCATTAATCTGGAAAATAGCATTTAAATAAGATCTTATAAATTGTTTTACTTGACTTTGTAGTAAAAAAGAACTTCTTTCCGAAAGATTTTCACTGCCCCATGACAAATGGAAAGGCGACTGTATGACTGATTGTGCCAGCGACTTTTCACATATTTTATCAGTTTCAGCCGAGGCGCGTGCTGCAAGACTAAGCGGGATGCGGTATGCTGATGCTATTGATATTGTCAACAGGCTTGATTTTGATGATGCAATTCTTGTCTTTATACACTTGCCATCTGACTTTGCTATAGAATTGTTTGATAAGCCAGAATTACAGCGGGCGGCAAGGATTATTGAAGCTTTACCGGCAGAGCGTGCCATTGCCATTCTTAATGGCATGTCAGCGGATGAGGCAACCGATGTTTTCCAAGAAATGGATGAACATACACGCCAGCGTTTGTTTGCGCAATTGCAACCGGTTACACGTGCGGAATTGAAAAAGCTGACAAGTTATCCCGAACACAGTGCCGGATCATTGATGACCACGGAATTCATTATTATTCCCTCTAACTGGGCAGTGCGATGCACCCTTGATCATATCCGGGAAGTTGAACGCACACGAGAGACTGTTTACACAGCCTATATTGTTGATTCCGTATCAAGTCGTCTTTTATCAGCGATCTCATTGCGCCGTCTTATTCTAGCAAAACCCGATGACAATATCCTAAACGCGGCACAACATGCAAAGCCAATTACAATCACAGCTTTAACAGACCGTGAGGAAGTTGCAAGGCTTTTCCGACGTTATGACCTTCTATCTGTCCCTGTCATTGATGGAACGAACCATGTTATCGGCATTGTAACAGTCGATGATGTTCTTGACGCTATGACTGAGGAAATGAGCGAGGATACACACAAATTCGGCGGTATGGGAGCAATAGACAAATCCTATATGCAGATCGGTTTTTTTGAAATGCTCAAAAAGCGTGGGGGTTGGCTCTGTCTTCTTTTTCTGGGAGAAATGTTTACCGCAAGTGCTATGCAGTTTTTTGAGCATGCCCTTGAAAAGGCAATAGTGTTAACCCTGTTTATCCCGCTTATTATGAGTTCTGGGGGTAACTCTGGTTCGCAGGCAACGTCGCTGATCATACGTGCCCTTGCTCTGCGTGAGATCAGGATAGACAACTGGCGACAAGTCATCATGCGCGAATTGCCGACAGGTTTTGCATTAGGTGCAATCCTCGGTACAGTTGGTTCTAGCCGTGTCATCCTCTGGCAGTGTATGGGAATTTATGATTATGGCGAATACTGGTTTCTGGTTGCTCTGACGATTTTCTGTACGCTTGTTGCAATTGTTACGTTTGGCTCCCTTGTTGGCTCAATGCTGCCGTTTGTTCTGAAAGCGATGCACTTTGATCCGGCAAGTGCATCAGCACCATTTGTTGCGACATTTGTTGATATAACCGGAATTATCATTTATTTCTCGATTGCAGCAGTCGTTCTTTCTGGCACATTACTCTAATGACTCTAATGGAGGAAACAAAGAGTTGAAAAAAATGCTGACTTGAGTCCACGAACTATGATGAAATGGAACCATACGGTGCCTTGATGACTTGATTAGATGATCTCTTTCCATATGGCTCACAACCTCCCCTTGAGCTCAAGACCAACCTATTTGTCCTAAGAAGATCTGTTCATGCAATTGCGCAATATTGCGATTATCGCTCACGTTGATCATGGAAAAACAACTTTGGTTGACGAACTGCTGAAACAATCAGGTTCTTTCCGTGAAAATCAGCGTATATTCGAACGTATGATGGATTCGAATGAGATTGAACGGGAACGCGGTATTACCATTCTTGCCAAGACAACATCAATTATCTGGAAAGATATCCGTATCAATATCGTGGATACACCGGGCCATGCAGATTTTGGCGGTGAGGTTGAACGTATCTTAAATATGGTTGATGGTGCCATCGTGCTGGTTGATGCCGCTGAAGGACCTATGCCGCAGACAAAGTTTGTTGTTAGCAAGGCTCTGAGAGTTGGGCTACACCCAATTGTAGCAGTCAATAAAATTGATAGATCTGACTCTCGTCCGGATGAAGTCATTGACGAAGTATTTGACCTGTTTGCCGCACTTGGCGCAAATAACAGGCAACTTGATTTTCCTGTGCTCTATGGTTCTGGCCGCGATGGCTGGATGGCGGCAGATCGTGCAGGGCCAAAGGATCAGGGGCTGATACCACTCTTTGATCTTGTTGTTCGCCATGTGCCAGCACCAGCCGTTGTGGACGGTCCCTTCTGTATGATTGGCACAATTCTGGAAGCTCATCCTTTTCTTGGAAGGGTTATCACCGGGCGTGTTCATTCAGGGTCTGTCAAACCCAATCAGTTGGTTAAAGTCTTGTCACAACAAGGTGAAGTACTTGAAAGTGGGCGGATTTCGAAAATCCTGGCGTCCTGCGGACTACAGCGTCGGCCAATTAAGGAGGGTGTTGTTGGAGATATTATTGCCATTGCTGGGTTGCAAAAGGGTACGGTTGCCGACACATTCTGCGATCAATCAATTATGAAACCTCTTGCCGCGCAACCGATTGATCCACCCACTGTGACCATCAGCTTTCTAGTTAATGACAGCCCATTTGCTGGGACAGAAGGTAGTAAGGTAACAAGCCGCGTTATTCGCGAACGCTTATTAAAGGAAGCCGAAGGCAACGTTGCTCTGCAAATAGAAGAATCAAGAGAGAAGGATTCTTTTTATGTATCCGGCCGTGGTGAATTGCAACTGGCCATTCTGATTGAAAATATGCGTCGTGAAGGCTTTGAGTTTAGCATTTCCCGACCGCAGGTCATCATGAAAAGAGGTGTAAATGGTGAATTATTTGAACCAGTTGAAGAGGTTCTTATTGACGTTGATGAGCAATATTCTGGCGCTGTAGTACAGAAACTGTCAGAACGCAAGGCCACAATAACTGAATTGAAGCCATCAGGTGGTAATCGTGTACGCCTGGTTTTTCATGCACCAACACGCGGGCTTATCGGCTATCAATCCCAGCTATTGACTGATACACGTGGGATGGCAGTGATGCACCGCTTGTTTTTTGATTACCAGCCCTTCAAGGGCGAAATTCCGGGACGGGTCAATGGGGTCATGATATCCAACGACAATGGTGAATCTGTTGCCTATGCTCTCTTCAATCTTGAAAACCGTGGTTTGATGATGATTGATGCGGGTATTCGGGTTTATCGTGGTATGATTGTTGGTATTCACTCACGCGACAATGATTTGGAAGTCAATGTTCTCAAAGGTAAAAAACTAACGAACATACGATCTGTGAGAAAGGATGAGGCTGTCAGATTAACCCCTCCTGTTAAAATGACGCTAGAACAGGCTTTGTCATGGATTCAGGATGATGAGCTGGTAGAAGTGACTCCAAAATCAATCCGGTTGCGCAAGCGCTATCTGACCACACATGAACGCAAACGCTTTGAGAAAAGTCGTTCAATGCGCATTCTCTGACAGAAAGGAAGGAGGACGTTATGACTAAACGAGTTGTTCTTATTAATGAAAGGAGGAGTCAATGAATATTGACGCACTACCCGCTGGAAAAAATCCGCCAGAAGATATAAATGTTGTTGTTGAAATTTCGATTGGCAGTCAACCTATAAAATATGAAATGGATAAGAAGTCCGGTGCCCTTTTTGTTGACCGTTTCCTCTATACATCGATGACCTACCCTGGCAATTATGGTTTTGTGCCGCATACCGTATCAGAAGATGGTGATCCAATTGATGTCCTTGTTTGCAATACGCGCCCGCTAGTACCTGGTTGTATCATTAATGTGCGACCAATCGGCGCGTTAATGATGGAAGACGACGGAGGACAAGATGAAAAAATTATTGCAGTGCCAACAAAAAAATTGACACAGCGCTATATTAATATACATGATTATACTGATCTGCCGAAAATAACGCTCAAACAGATTGAGCACTTCTTTGGACATTACAAGGATCTTGAACCAAGCAAGTGGGTTCGGGTCAGTGGCTGGGGGAATGAAGAGTGCGCTCGAAAACTAATCGCCCAAGCGATTAAGCGGGAAAAAATTCATAAGAAATAATCTCATTCTCAATCATGATCATGTCGTCCTTCCTTTTACGATGCAGCATCTTTACTTTACAAAAAGATCGGACAAATTGTGTGCCATATGAGGGTTCTAATAAAGTAAATGACGAGAAAAACAACAACTGGCGCAATATCAATTGCGCCAAGATTGGGAAGAACACGCCGAATAGGACGTAAAACCGGTTCTGTTGCCTGAAAAAGAAGAGTCCCGATCATATGTACAAAATGATTGTGTGGGTTAATGATGTTAAAAGCATAAAGCCAAGAAAAAGTGACATTGGCAATTAGAATATAGATATAACTCTGCAATGTGAGATCAACTGTTGAAAACAATGCATACATGAAATACTCCCAATTTTCTTGCAGATTTAATGCTCAAAATCGTTTCTGGCAACTGGAAAGGCCAGATCCAGACCATTTCAGGATTGCTAGTGTGCTCATTCCCAATTTCCACTATTGTAATTGTACTTGTATCATTGATCTATTGATCGGTCACAAGTTGTAAAAAGAGCATATTTTCTTCCAACCTTCTGTTGCAGAATCAACAAAACTCAGAAGTTCAACGTCATCGGGTGCAATGGTGCCCTGTTCTACAAGAAAATCTATATCTAAAGCCTTTTTCCAAAAAGCCTTGCCAAACATCAAAACTGGCACACGTCCCATCCGGCCTGTTTGTATCATTGTCAATGCTTCAAAAAGTTCATCAAATGTGCCAAATCCACCGGGGAAGATGGCAAGAGCTTTAGCCCACATCAAAAAATGCATTTTACGTATGGCAAAATAGCGGAAACTGAAACTGAGTTCCTGGGTGATATATGGATTGGGGATCTGTTCATATGGCAACATAATATTCAGACCGATGCTTGGTGCACCAACATCTGCTGCACCACGATTACCGGCTTCCATGATCCCCGGCCCACCACCGGTCATAATGACAAATTCACGATAATGGGTTATTGCCGAATATTGCGAACATAAACGGGCAAACTGACGAGCTTGCTCATAGTGACAGGAGGCGGATGTCAGGTTTTTGTTGTGCGCGGCTTTGTTGGTGGCGTTTACAGCATAGCCTGGTTCAGGAGGTGCAGGAATACGAGCACTACCGAATAAGACAACAGTTGATCTGATGTTTTTCTCACGTAAGCCGTATTCAGGTTTCATCATTTCAAGGGCTAGACGCAATGGACGTAATTCTCGGCGCATAAGAAAATCTGTATCCGTATAAGCAAGCCGATAGGCAGAGGCCCTTGTCTGCAAGGTGCCAGCAGGTAAAGCATCCGCCTCACATTCAAAAAAATGAGGAGAAAGCGTATCGCCTTTCCTTTCTTCAGGCGCCATTATAATATCCTTCTTGTTAATTGATATTATAGCATTATTTAAGTCTTGTGAACATGGATTTAATATATTTCATTTTTCAATGGAGATTTTTATGACATCTTCCAATATGAATGAACTAGAACAGATAATTGAACAAGCTTTTGACCAGCGAGATCGTATCAATACGACGACTCAGGGTATAGTACGTGATGCAGTAAAGACTACGCTTGATCTTCTAGATAAAGGGATTATGCGAGTTGCTGAACCCCGTCTTGATGGACAATGGCATGTGAATCAATGGGTAAAAAAAGCTGTTCTTTTATCTTTTCAGCTTAACCCCATGGAGATGATGACCGGTGGTCCAAATGGTACAGGCTGGTGGGACAAGATACCGTCAAAATTCGATGGCTGGACGAAGACTGAATTTGAACGTACTGCTTTTCGCTTAGTGCCTCATGCTCTTGTCCGCCATTCTGCCTATATCGCTCCTGGCGTTATTCTAATGCCTTCCTTTGTCAATCTTGGTGCTTATGTCGGCGAGGGGACCATGGTAGATACATGGGCAACGGTTGGCTCCTGTGCACAAATTGGGCGTCATGTTCATCTATCAGGAGGAGTAGGTATCGGCGGTGTGCTAGAACCATTACAAGCTAGTCCGACCATTGTTGAAGACAACTGTTTTATCGGTGCTCGTTCAGAAATTGTGGAAGGCTGCATTATCCGGGAGGGAGCTGTTCTTGGCATGGGTGTTTACATTGGACAATCAACTAAGATTGTTGATCGCACCACCGGTGAAATTTCTTATGGAGAGGTTCCACCCTATTCTGTTGTTGTTGCAGGGACCCTCCCTGGTGGACTGTTCCCAGATGGCAAGACGGGTCCAAACCTTTACTGTGCCGTGGTTGTCAAGCAGGTTGATGAAAAGACACGCTCAAAAACATCTATAAATGATTTGCTGCGTCTATGAATCCTCTCAATGGTTTAGGGTGTTTGGCGTTGTCATCTATCAAATATAAGCATTTGTGATTGAATGCGTGAGGTCTTTTATATACAAAACTCAGGAGGGGGAAAACGTCAATGTCTACGGCGCACTATTCCTTGGCTCTCTATTTCATCAGGCAGCTTGATCTTTGACTGCTTCCTTGGGATTTTTTGTCAAATGTACTGCAATCAAACTCATCGCTTCTGTTGCCAATACCTTGTTAACCGCAGCGATTTCCCGAGCCATCCGATCAAGAGCCGCTTCATAAAGCTGCCGTTCAGAATAGGACTGCTCTGGTTGATCTTCAGCGCGGTAGAGATCACGAACAACTTCTGCAATTGCAATCAGATTGCCGGAATTGATCTTGGCATCATATTCCTGTGCACGGCGCGACCACATTGTTCTTTTAACGCGTGCGCGACCACGAAGCACCTTGAGAGCACGCTCCACAAAGCTGGTTTCTGATAACTTGCGCATGCCAATTGAAAGCGCTTTTGCAACCGGTACTTTGACATGCATCTTATCCTTCTCAAAATGAATAACGAACAGTTCAAGTTTATGTCCGGCAACTGCCTGCTCTTCAATGGCCATGATTTGTCCAACACCATGTGCTGGATAAACAATCGATTCACCTACTTTGAATCCGTGACGATTTATTGCTTTTTTCTGTGGGGATGACATAAGATTGACTTTCTCTCTTTGTATCTGTATCCGGTAGTACTTGCCGAAAAACAGAGGCATGACAACATCAATCTGACGCAATATGTCGTGATATAAGATCAACATGCAAAGCATTTTGAAGTGCACACAATCTTACCTCCCTCCTGCGACCGACGACCTCCTGATGGTAAAACGGTTTCTGTAAAACACTCATTACAACTACCGACAAGGTCGCGTATTTTACCATAGCCTTTTATGAAAATCAATCAGTCACCATCACCTCCTTTTTCAGAAAAGTACCGTTCTAATTTTTCTGATATCCCGTCCATTGCCCTAGCATCTGGTAAGGGATTTTTTTTGTGTGTAATATTCGGCCATTTCGCAGCATACTCAGCATTAAGCGCAAGCCATTTATCGAGGCCTGGTTCTGTATCAGATCTGATGGCGTCCGCGGGGCATTCCGGTTCGCAGACACCGCAATCAATGCATTCATCTGGATGGATAACGAGCATGTTCTCACCTTCATAGAAACAATCAACAGGACAGACTTCGACACAATCGGTATATTTGCATCGGATACAATTATCAGTGACAACATAGGTCACGTAGCAATCTCCTCTATAGAAGTAAATATATTCCAGCGAAAGCCTATTCCCTGACAGAAATTGTCTACTATGAGTTCCCGTTTTTACCTACGGCACTAGTATATCGGTCGATACAGAATATCTCCCTTGCTCTACTGGAAAAGTCAAGGCTAAGATCTAGTCTAGCTACTTTTTTAGGATCAATTACCAATAGAGACCATCTCATCTGTTCAATCTAATGTTCATGTACAAAGCCATTATGGCTCATGTTGAGATTACTAACCATCCGCAAGCAAGGTGTTCCGCTCTTTCTTTCAGGGCACCCTTGACAGTATCAGTATCCTGTCTGGAATGCCACCTCACCAATTAGGACTGACTGTACGGAGATACGGCACTATTATCTTATTTTTACTCATTATGTGATTTATAAATTTTATTTGTAAACCTCTATAATAGATAGATCATAATGCATCAGATTGAAATTGCTTTGCTGAGCAGATCGATTGACATAAAAATAAACCGGAGAAAATGCATATATCAGGTTTTTAGAGTATATAACGCGAAAGATCAGTATTAGAAGCAAGCTTCCCTACGGAATGATGCACATACGCTGCATCAATCTTGAATTTTGTGTTGCTTTTATCTGGTGCTGTATATGAAATGTCGTCCAGGACACGTTCCATAACTGTTTGCAGGCGGCGTGCGCCAATGTTTTCAACATTGGAATTAAGATGTACTGCAATATCAGCAAGTGCATCAATAGCATCATCAGTAAATTCAAGCACAACGTCTTCTGTAGCCATCAATGCTATATACTGCTTAATAAGACTTGCCTCTGGCTCAGTCAAAATACGGCGCAAATCTTCGCGTGTTAACGCAGCAAGTTCCACCCGTATAGGCAAGCGCCCTTGTAATTCTGGTAAAAGATCTGATGGTTTAGAAGTGTGAAACGCCCCAGAAGCAATGAACAAGATATGGTCTGTTTTCACTTGCCCGTATTTCGTAGAAACGGTTGTGCCCTCAACCAATGGGAGAAGATCCCTCTGTACCCCTTCACGTGGGGTCGTGTGATTATTTGACTGACGTGTTGCAATTTTATCAATCTCATCAATGAAAACGATACCATCATTTTCTGTAACCTTGAGCGCATCCTGCACAATCTGTTCTTGATCAAGAAGTTTATCTGATTCATCATCAATCAATGGCTTGAATGCATTATGCACGGTTATTTTGCGCGTCTTGGTACGTGCACTAAGTTTTCCAAAAATCTCAGAAAGATTCATGATTCCCATTTGAGCCCCAGGCATGCCTGGTATATCAAAAGTTGGTGTTGCAGTGTTGTGATCAGCCACTTCAATCTCAATTTCCCTGTCGTCAAGTTCGCCCTCACGCAATTTCTTGCGGAAAGCTTCGCGCGTTGCCGGACTTGCATTTTTGCCTACAAGAGCTTCCAAAACACGCTCTTCTGCATTAATATGGGCACGAGGACACACCTCTTCCCTCCGCTTATCCTTGATAAGGTTTATAGCAATCTCCACCAGATCGCGTATAATTTGCTCTACATCACGGCCTACAAAGCCAATTTCAGTAAATTTTGTTGCTTCAACCTTAACAAAGGGCGCTCCGGCAAGCTTGGCAAGCCTACGGGAAATTTCTGTTTTACCGACTCCTGTCGGTCCAATCATCAATATGTTTTTCGGCATAACCTCTTCGCGCATCAAACTTTCAAGTTGTTGACGGCGCCAACGATTGCGTAGTGCAATCGCAACAGCCCTTTTTGCATCATTTTGCCCAATGATGAATCGGTTAAGCTCGGATACGATTTCGCGCGGTGAAAATGTCTGGCTCATGAAGATAAAGCTTTCCGAAATATAAAAGAGTTAATTTATTTTGTATGAAGTGTTTCAACAGTAAAATTGTGATTGGTGTAAACACAGATATCGGCAGCAATTGCCATGGCTTTGCGTGCTATTGTTTCAGCCTCAAGCTTTGTATCAGCAAGAGCACGGGCTGCAGCCAGTGCATAATTGCCACCTGAACCAATCGCCATGATACCATCTTCCGGTTCCAGCACATCTCCCTGACCAGTTAAAGCCAGCGTCACCTGCCTGTCTGCCACCAGCATCATGGCTTCAAGTTGACGCAGATAACGGTCTGTTCTCCAATCCTTGGCCAATTCGACAGCTGCTCGCATCAACTGGCTAGAATATTGCTCAAGCTTACCTTCAAGTCGTTCAAGCAAGGTAAAAGCATCAGCTGTTGCTCCAGCAAACCCAGCGATAACAGTCCGATCACTCCCGATGCGTCGCACTTTGTGTGCATTGCCCTTCATGATCGTTTGACCAAGGGAAACTTGACCGTCACCAGCAATGACAACATCGCCGTGTTTACGCACGGTAATAATTGTCGTACCATATATGGTACCACGGTTGTGTTCTATCACAAAACTACTCCTGTCTCTAAATACCTTGATTGTATCATCAATTTTTATCCTCAATTAATGAGTACAGTCTCTCTATTTAGGTGGTGTCTGCCTGAAACTCAACCTTTGCCCTGTTTTCAGCTATTTTTGCCGGTAATGATAATAGATGGGAATCTATTCTCTTGGTAATGTTTAACTTTAAGAAGAAAAATTACTGGGTAACGGAAAATAAGAATGATACGCAATGCATCAATGAGCAGGAAAACGAGTGAAACTGATATATCAGTTTCACTAAAAATAGACGGGATAGGAGCAGCTGACATTAAAACCGGGATTGGTTTCTTTGATCATATGCTTGCACAGTTTGCACGACATTCGCTGATTGATATGTGTGTGAAAGCCAAGGGTGATTTGCACATTGATGATCACCATACAGTTGAGGATTGTGGCATTTTGCTTGGGCATGCCTTATTTGAAGCCTTGGATGAGCGGCGTGGTATTAAGCGTTATGCTTCACTTGATCTCGTCATGGATGAAAGCTGTACACTCGCTGCTATTGATATATCAGGCCGCCCGCATCTTGTGTGGAAGGTTCTATTTAATGCCGCAAAGATTGGTACATTTGATACTGAACTTATACGGGAGTTTTTTCAAGCTTTTGTACAAAATGCTGGTATCACATTGCATATAGTTAATCACTATGGCATCAATAATCATCATATTGCTGAAACCTGTTTCAAAGCAGTTGCACAGGTGTTGCGTACTGCTATCGAAATCGATCCAAGATGCAGAGAGATTGTTCCTTCCACAAAAGGTTCGCTGAAAGGATAAAGCTAATGCTGGTCGCCATTATTGATTACGGATCTGGCAATTTACGTTCAGTTGCAAAGGCCTTTGGGCGTGCAGCCAATGAGCGTGGTGTTCCAGCGAATATTGAAATTACCAATGAAGTACGACGTGTCCGTGTTGCAGATCGTATCGTTCTTCCCGGAGTGGGAGCTTATGCTGATTGTCGCAGGGGTCTTGACGGTGTTTCTGGAATGGTTGAAGCTCTCGAAGAGATAGTGTTAAAAGCCGGAAAACCTTTTCTTGGGATTTGCGTTGGCATGCAGCTTCTATCAACACGTGGGCTTGAAAAAGAGCCGACCCAAGGTTTGGACTGGATAAAAGGGGACGTGATTCGTATGAATCCAATGCATGAGCAACTGAAAGTGCCGCAAATCGGTTGGAACACCCTTGAACTTGCTGAGTCTGCGGCAGACCACACCCTTTTTAAAGGGATTCCAACCGGACCGGAAGGCCTTCATGCCTATTTTTTACATTCCTACCATTTTAACTGTACAGATAAAAAAAATTGTTTAGCAACAGCTAATTATGGTGGTAAGATAACCGCAGTGGTTTCTAAAAATAATGTTTTTGGAACGCAGTTTCATCCTGAAAAAAGTCAACGCCTCGGCATTGAGTTTCTCGCAAATTTTTTGGAATGGAAGCCATGATCCTTTATCCGGCAATTGATCTCAAGGATGGTGTATGCGTACGCCTTGAGAAGGGCGATATGAGCACTGCCACAGTTTATGGTGTTGACCCGGCAGCGCAAGCGAAGAGTTTTCAGGATCAAGGATTTGAATGGCTACATGTAGTTGATCTCAATGGTGCATTCGCTGGTGCAAGCATTAATGGTGCTGCAGTAGAAGCGATCTTACGGGCAACATCCAGTCGGATTCAGCTGGGTGGTGGTATCCGGTCACTTGCCCAGATTGAACACTGGCTTATCAAGGGGTTGGCGCGCGTTATTCTTGGTACAGCAGCTGTCCGTCATCCGCTATTCCTGCGCGAAGCCTGCAGGCTTTTCCCGGACAAGATTATTGTTGGCCTTGATGCCCGAAACGGCAGGGTTGCTGTGGAGGGTTGGGCGGAAACATCGCGTTTTAATGCGATTGAGCTTGCCCTTAGTTTTGAAGGGATGGGTGTAGCGGCTATTATCTATACTGACATCGACCGCGACGGTATCTTGAGTGGCGTTAACTGGGACGCTACGCTTGAATTGGCACAACAGGTTTCCATTCCGGTCATTGCATCTGGTGGCTTCGCGTCTTTTGAGGATGTTGAACGCATGATTATGCCTGATGCTGCGATTCTAAATGGCGCAATCAGTGGACGAGCACTTTATGATGGGCGGATTGATGCAGAGGCAGCTCTTATTCTTTTGCGTAAGGGCATACAATCATGACCATGAAAGCGCGTCTGATTCCCTGTTTAGATGTCAAAGGTGGCCGTATAGTCAAGGGGATTAATTTTGTTGATCTTATAGATGCAGGTGATCCAGTAAAGGTTGCTCAAGATTATGATGTAGCAGGAGCTGATGAACTTTGTTTTCTGGATATTACCGCTTCATCTGAAGATCGCGATACGATTTTTGACGTTGTAGCAAAAACGGCAGAATGTTGTTTTGTTCCATTGACGGTTGGCGGTGGGATACGTACAGTGAATGACGTACGCAAACTGCTTCTTGCTGGTGCAGACAAAGTTTCTATCAATACGGCGGCTGTACAAAACCCTGATCTGATAGCAGAAGCTGCGAACAAATTCGGTGATCAATGTATTGTAGTTGCTATTGATGCAAAACAAAATGAAAAGAGAGAACAAGGCTCCTCTTGGGAAGTGTGCACACACGGTGGTAGGATGGCAACTGGTCTTGATGTGATCGACTTTGTGCAAAAGGTTGTCACTCTTGGTGCTGGTGAAATCTTGCTAACATCTATTGATCGTGATGGAACCAAGACAGGTTATAATATCGAATTGGTGCGCACCGTAGCTGATAGTGTCCGTGTGCCAGTCATTGCATCTGGTGGTGTGGGAACACTGGATCATCTTGTTGAAGGTATACGTGATGGCCATGCAACAGCTGTCCTTGCAGCCTCAATTTTTCATTTCGACCGTTATAAAATCAGCGAAGCAAAACAATATATGGCAAAAGCTGGGATTCCCATGCGCCTTGATGGGTGCGGAGACACAGGATGACTGAACGATCCTTTTTTAGCGATCTTGAAAAGATCATTACCACACGTGCAGATAGCAGAGACGAGAATTCCTACACTGCAAGTCTTGTTACTAAAGGTGCTTCTTATGCCGCTAAAAAACTTGGTGAAGAAGCATTTGAAACGGTTATTGCCCTACTGAAAGAAGACAAAGCTCGACTTGTCAGTGAAAGCGCTGATCTTGTTTACCATCTTATGGTTGTGTGGAAAATTGGTGGCATCAGTCTTGAAGATGTCCTGACCGAACTCGAAAAGCGCACTACCCAAAGTGGGCTACAGGAAAAAGCAGCACGAACCGAACCCATGGCTCGGTCCTTCTTCCCGAGAAAACAGCAGACTGACGGATGATACCTTTTCCGGCAAACTATAGCCTTTTTCTATCAGAGGAATGGGCTTCATTCCGCGCTGATACACCACTCACTCTTACTTCTGATGAAGTGCAACGTCTTCGGTCAATTGGCGATCCAGTTGATCTAAAGGAGGTTCAGCGCATTTACCTCTCCTTGTCGCGTCTTTTATCATCTCATGTGGAATCAAGTCAGATATTATTTCAGCAGCGGCACAAGTTCCTGCAGATGCAAGATACAGTAAAGACTCCCTTTATTATCGGCATTGCTGGTTCAGTTGCAGTCGGGAAATCAACAACAGCACGTATTTTACAGGAACTGCTCAAACGCTGGAAGTCCAGTCCCAAGGTTGCGCTGGTAACAACAGATGGTTTTTTGTATCCTAATACTGTGTTGCAGCTGCAGAACCATATGGATCGCAAAGGATTTCCAGAAAGTTATAACACAAGTTCTCTCATACGTTTTCTCTCCGAGATCAAAACGGGTGTACCTGATGTTCAAGCGCCACTCTATTCACATTTAACCTATGACGTTCTGGAAGGAGAATACGTGACTATCGACCGGCCCGATATTCTTATTGTTGAAGGTGTCAATGTTCTCCAAGTCAATCCTGTGCCGCGGGATGGCAAGGCTATGCTGTTTGTTTCGGATTTTTTTGATTTTTCCATCTATATTGATGCAACAATTGCCAATATTCATCAATGGTATATGGAGCGGTTTATAAAATTGCGGGAAACAGCATTCCGCAATCCACAATCTTTTTTCCACCGTTATACAAAAATGAATCTGGAAGAAGCCAGCCGCGCTGCAGAAGATCTTTGGACCAATATCAATTTGAAGAATCTTAAAGAAAACATCTTGCCTACCCGCCCGCGAGCTAATCTTGTTTTACAGAAAGGTGCTGATCATATGGTTGAGAAAGTTGCTCTTCGGAGATTGTAATAAGCCAATGAGAAGGTAATGTCGTGTGTCAGGAGGATTATGTCTCTGGCACAATTTCCGCTGGCCTTTCATTCTGTGGTGACTGTGGAGAAAGTATCGCAGGATAAAGAACGTCACTACGGATCACACGGCCTGAACCACCCATCATATTATAGTTGAGATGCCGCATGGTCATCCAGGTACCGGCAATAATAATCAGTACACAGGACGCTGCTAGCCACATACTGCGTATATTCCATTGAGCATCAGGACCTTCATCAAGGTGAAGAAAAAATACAATTTGTACTAACATCTGAATAACAGCTAAACCAAGTAGAAAAATAATTTTTGTACCGGTCAACCATTGATCTATCCAACCCATCATGACAGCACTAAATGCCAAAAGAGTCAGAATAACAGATAGAATAAACCCCAGCATATATTTGGTCACACTGATTCCATGATTAGTTGTTGCCTTCATCATAAGGCTCCCAGAAGATAAACAAGGGTGAAAACGCCAATCCAGACAATATCAAGAAAGTGCCAAAAAAGGGACAAACATGTCATACGTGTTCTGTTATTCGTGTTTAGTCCATCCCAGGATAGATGTACAAACATACATATCATCCAGAGAAGTCCACCTGTGACATGAGCACCATGAGTAGCAACTAATACAAAAAAGGAGGACCAGTAAGCAGAAACCCAAGGTGCTGCACCCGCATGAATCAAATGGTTGAATTCATACAATTCCATCATAATAAAGGTCAATCCCAAAAAGAATGTAACCGTCATCCATATCTGCATTCCTACGAGGCTATTGCGATGTAGCTGTATCATGGCAAAACCGTAAGTAATCGATGAAACCAATAGTAAAACTGTTTCAACAAGCACAAATGTCAGATCAATAAAATCCCGGCCTGAAGGACCTATATCGTATGATGCTGAGAATACCGCCATGTTTGCGAAAAGCGTGGCGAACAGAAACAAATCTTGAAGAAGATAAATCCAGAATCCGAATATTTTAGTTGAATCATGATCATGAATGCAGTGATTTTCCACCTGGATGGGTTCACTCATGCTTGTATTCCTTTTGATTCTAAATATGTCGTGAACTGATCTTCAATCATTTGCACGTCTCCTGAAGAAAGATAGTACCCGTTATGATCACTTACAAATGAATGGAGAATAATCACCGCAATAATACTAATAAAAGAAAGCGCAACAAGCCACCAGAGATGCCAGACCAATGCAAATCCGAGAATCAATGACAGCAGACCGGCAAAGAAACCAGCTGAGGTATTTGATGGCATATGAATGTCGCTAAAATCTGTTTTTTTTCGCTTGGAGCCTGTCATCTTCATTGCCCAATAGGCATCAAGCGTTTTTACATCTGGAATAATGGCAAAGTTATAAGCTGGTGGAGGGGAGGAAATAGACCACTCAAGCGTGCGAGCATCACCCCATGGGTCGTTTTCATGCACAGGCAATATCCCTTTGTGCATGAAACCATACCAGATAGCAAGCAGTAATTGCAGAACAGTACAGAGAATGCCAAGTGCAATTATGAAGGCACCTATCATGGCAATAATAAAATATGGTTGCCAAGAAGGTTCTATATAATGTTGTAAACGGCGAGTTGCACCCATCAACCCTAGGATATAAAGTGGGAAGAAGGCAAGGTAGAAGCCAACGAACCAGCATAAAAATGCGCAAATACCTAATGAGCGATTCAGCTTTATACCAAAAGCTTTGGGAAACCAGTAAACAAAACCTGCAAAATAGCTAAAAACAACGCCGCCAATAATGGTATGGTGAAAGTGGGCTACAAGAAACAGCGAGTTATGAAATTGCCAGTCGGCTGGAGCAATAGAGAGCATAACTCCTGTTAGACCACCACCAACGAAGGTGAACATCATACCCAAACACCATAGCATAGGTGCTTCAAGGCGTATACGACCCTTGTACATAGTAAAGAGCCAGTTAAAAATCTTTACACCTGTCGGGACAGCAATCACCATTGTTGTTGTGCTGAAGAATGTATTCACGGCAATGCCGCCGCCCATAGTGAAGAAATGATGAACCCAGACAAGAAAGGAAAGAACAAGAATGACAAGGATTGCCCATACCATTGAAGTATAACCAAAAAGCCGCTTGCTGGAGAAGGTTGGAACCACTTCTGAAAGAATTCCAAAAGCAGGTAGCACAAGGACATAAACCTCAGGATGACCAAACATCCACACATAGTTGATGTACGCCATCGGATTACCACCGCCATCGTTGGTAAAAAAATGCATTCCGAGATACCGATCACAAGCAAGCAGGGCAAAGGCAACAGTTAAGACCGGATAAATCATCAAAATAAGAACATTGCTTATCAATGTTGTCCAACAAAAGACAGGCATTTTCATCATCGTCATACCCGGTGCACGCATTTTTATGATTGTTGCCACGAAATTAACTGCACCTATTGTTGTCGCAATACCTGATAATTGCAGTGACCATAAATAGTAGTCCATACCAGTATCAGGACTCCCACTCACTTCAGATAGTGGTGGATAAGCAAGCCATCCAACTCGTGCAAAATTACCGATAGCAAGTGAGAGATTAATGAGGACAGCCCCGGAACATGTGATCCAGAATCCTAGGTTGTTAAGAAATGGAAAGGCTACATCACGGGCACCAATCTGTAAGGGAATAACGTAGTTGAATAGACCAAAAAGCAGTGGTGTCGCCATAAAAAAAATCATGATCGTGCCGTGCGCAGTAAAAATTTGGTCATAGTGATCCGGTGGCAAATAGCCTGCACTTTCACCGCCTACTGCCACCGCTTGATGCATGCGCATCATAAGAGCATCAACAAAACCGCGGATTAGCATAACTAAGGCAAGGATTACATACATGATACCTATACGTTTATGATCAACCGTTGTTATCCAATTACGCCATAATGTTCCCCACCAGCCAAAAAGTGTTATGCCTACGAGTACGAGAAAAAAAATAATACCAACTGCTACCACGGTGTACAAAACGATTGGTTCATGTTGCAACGCCGAAAATGCTTGTGCTGCAGGGTCTGTAAATCTTCCAAACATTTTTTTATCCACACCTAAAGAATCTCAGTTTAAACAGGACAGAATGATTTGACTGAATGGCATTTATTACTTGAAATTAAAAACCGAGCATAATTCACCCCACAGTGATTTTTCAGCCGCGAGCCGCATCAGATATTCATTACATTGCGAACCTTGCACTACACAGCGGTTGACAATGCGATAATAAAGATTCTTTTCAATCTCTGAGAAATGCGTAACAGGAGTATTTTTGTTCCTTTGTGTCAATGCCAGATAGGTGGAACTGTCAAGTGTCACACTGCTCTGGCGGACACGAGCTACCCAATGATTAAAATCGTCATGAGAAACTGAATTCCAGGTAAAACGCATATTGGAAAAACCCTCCCCACTATAGTTTGCCGAGATACCAGAAAATTGACCATCTTCCTCAGACACAAGATGCAACTTTGCATTCATTTGCGGCATAGCATAAAGGACAGTACCGAGCTTGGGCACCCAGAAAGCATTAATCGTATTTTCAGCTGTGAGTTGAAGAGAAACCTGCTGACCGGTTGGTGCATAAATTTCATTAATTGTCGCAATACCATATTCGGGATATATGAATAGCCATTTCCATTCAAGTGCAACAACGTCAATTCTCAATAGCCTGTTATGACCATCATCGGTGAGAGCGAGATCCAATGGCTTGGATGGCTCATACTGATGAATAAAATATGCGCTTAATACGGCAAGAACTGCGACGATACAGATCGGAATTCCCCACATGAAGAATTCGACCTTGTGAGATTCCCCCCACTCAGGAAGATATTCTGCAGCGCTATTTGATACACGATATTTGATTGCAAAGGCAACTATAGCAATCATGACTGGAATCACAATACAAAGCATCAGGAGCAATGATACCACAATCAGATCTCTCTGTGCTTTAGCAACCAATCCTGCCGGATGAAGTACTGCTATATCACAACCGGATAATAACAGCATGCATGTCAATGCTTCAGAAAACGTTAATATCTTCTTGAGTTTTTTCATCCTGACTTGCCTCCCCAATGCATCATAATATGTTTACGCGAGGATACTCTATCGATGATGAATCTGATCAAGAAAACTGAATACCCTTCATGTCTTTTATTCCTCTTGATGCCAAGATTTCAGCCTTTCCGCTAAAAAATCAATGGCAATCCGATATCCTGCGATCCCGCACCCAGAGATTACACAATCAGCACGTAAAGAAACATAAGAATGATGGCGGAAAGATTCACGCCGATGGATATTAGATATGTGTACTTCAGCAACCAAGCCATTAAAACATTGTAATGCATCGAGAATAGAAATAGATGTATGACTATAAGCTGCCGGGTTTATAACAATGGCTGATGCCTTGCCTATGGCATCGTGGATCCAGTCAATCATGGCACCTTCGATGTTACTCTGGAAAAAACAGATTGCAACACCGCTCTTTTCCGCTGTTAAGCGGCACAAGTTTTCTACGTCTTGTAACGTTTCATTTCCATATACCTCTGGTTCGCGCAAGCCAAGAAGATTGAGATTCGGTCCGTTTAATACGTAAATCATTGCTGTCAAAATTATATTCTCCACCATAGATACGAGTCAGTCCCTCATGATATCACCTATATCACCAGCGCAGCTTGTATTAGAATTAATTCCTATCAGACTTCATGATCCTATTGAGGATTAAGTGAATGAGAACAATAAATTATTTTTCTTAGCTTTCCGCGTATAAAACGGGAGCTGAAAAATCCACAACAGTTTACTGATAACCTCTAACCCATTGACTTGATATGGTTATCCTGAACAAAGAAAAATTCTGCACGACCATCAAGATCACTGAAAAGTGCTTTTTCTGTTCCAGTCATGAAAGTCTGGGCGCCTAGATCATCCAGTATGTTAAACAAGGTCTGCCGACGATGGACGTCAAGGTGAGCAGCTATTTCATCCAGTAACAGAATCGGTTTCATTCCAGATAATTCACCAGTTAAACGAGCATGAGACAATATAAGCCCTGTCAACAGCGCTTTTTGTTCACCAGTCGAACATAAAATCGCTGGAATTGATTTTTCCTTATGAAGAACACCAAGATCCGTGCGATGTGGGCCTTCAAGAGTATGCTTAGCATTTCTGTCTATGGAGCGGTATTCTCTTAATTGTCGACGAAAATTTTCTGCCACATCAATATCGTGCAGGGAAATCATCGATTTTTCAAGAGACCCTTCAAGAGAAAGAACCGCTTGCGGAAAACATCCCCTATGCAGGAGATTTTCTGTGGCTGCATCAAGTAATCGCACCATTTTCTGGCGTGCCGCAGCTATGGCTGTGCCAAGCTCGGCCATCTGGGTTTCAAGAGCATCAAGCCACACGGTATCCCACGTGCTTTCTGCCAATAGATGATTACGGGCGCGCATGGCCTTTTCATAAGCAAGAACGCGCCGTCCATGCAGCGGATCAATTGCCATAACCATACGGTCAAGAAAACGCCTCCTTTCAGCAGGTGAACCTACAAGGAGCCTATCCATAGCAGGAACCAGCCAGAGAATTCGGCAATACTCCAGCATCATATCAGCAGGTTGCTGCGTATCATTGATACGTATCTGCCTGCCTTTTGCACTGTGTCTAACACCACCTGTACCAATCATAACCTCACCGTAGATCGTACATTTGAGCCGGACATGAATACAAAACCCGGAAAGACGCTGTAAACTCTGTCCAGATGAAGTGACATCCTGGTAGGTAGCACGACGTAAGCCACGCCCTGGTGAAAGAAATGAAACTGCTTCAAGCAAGTTTGTTTTTCCGACACCATTATGCCCGACTAAAACCACATGCGAACTGGAAAAATCCAGCTGGAGCGAAGTATAATTCCGGTATGATGTCAGTGCAATATGACACAGCAAAACTTGCTCAGCATCATCTGGCGTTTGGATATTAGACACAATTTTTTTTAGATACGCATTGGCATTAATACATAGAGAGCATTTTTCATTTTTACATCGCGAATCAGTGCTGGGGAGCAAGAATCTGCCAACATGAACATCATATCCTCACCTGATAAATGACTGGCAATATCCAGCAGATAGCGGAAATTAAAGCCAATTTCCATTGCATCGCCACTATATTCAACAGCTAGATGATCTTCTGCAGTCCCAGAATCTGGATTGTTAGCGGTTAAGATCAGCTGATCTGTAGTGATTGATAGTTTGACTGCCCGTCCCCTGTTTCCGGAAACAGTGGAAATGCGGTTCACAGAAGCTGCAAAAGCTGCACGATTAACGATAAGTTTTCTTTTATTGGTCGATGGAATAACCTTATGGTATTCTGGAAAAGTACCATCAATTAACTTTGACGTCAGTATCAGTGAACTTATGCTAAAACGAATTCTTGTATCGGATAATTCAATAAGCACTGGCTCGTCATTTCCCTCACCTACAACCTTCTGCAATTCGCTGACGGTTTTACGCGGAATAATAACACCTGATATTCCTTTAGACCCGCATGGCGCATCAAGATCTACCTTGGCTAAACGGTGACCATCGGTTGCAACAGCTCGCAATTTGAGACCACCATTATCTTCCAGAACATGCAAGTAAATGCCATTTAGATAATAGCGTGTTTCCTCTGTTGAAATGGCAAACTGTGTGCAATCAATCAACCATTTCAAATCTTTTTTACCGACTTGAAATGAAGAATTGAATTCACCAGCATTGAATTTAGGAAAATCCGTTTTTGGCAGGCATTGCAAGCGAAAATGAGAACATCCGGAAATAATGGAAACAAAATTCCGCTCTGGATTCACGGTCAGCGTCACACCGGTGCTGCCAGGTAATTTACGGACAATATCATAAAGAAGATAGGCTGGAACTGTCGTTGCCCCTGTCTTTTCAACATTGGCACTAACAAATTCTGTTATTTCAAGGTCCAAATCCGTTGCTTGCAGTTGCATTTTTCCAACATCCGCATCAATCAGAACATTGGAGAGAACAGGAATTGTATTGCGACGTTCAACTACACGATGCACTCGCCCAAGGGATTTCATAAAACTTTTGCAGTCGACCACAATGTGCATAACAACACAATCCACTTTTTGTTCATTTTCTGTCTAGAAAATATCAGACATCAATATATGATTTATAATCTATCTTCAGTATACACAATCAATGGCAACACACCTAATTACTTAATCAGGCACTTCAAAAGCTCAAGCTCCTGTGTAAGTTCCTGATCACCTTTAGCCATCTTTTCAATTTTGCGGACAGCATGAAGCACTGTTGTATGATCACGACCACCGAAACGCCGCCCGATCTCAGGCAATGAATGCGGTGTCATCATCTTTGCCAGATACATCGCAACCTGACGTGGCTTAACAATCGATCTTGTTCTTCTGTGAGATAAAAGCTCTTGCTTTGAGACGTTATAATATCGGGCGACGGTACGTTGAATTTCTTCAATACGAATGCGTTTCGGTTCACCACTTCCGATCAGATAACCAAGAAGTTCATGAATACGATCAGTTGATAGCTCAGGTTCAAAAGATTGGCGAAACAACAGTTGGTTAAAAGCGCCTTCAATATCTCGCCCCGAGCCAGGAACCGCCCGCGCAACATGTGGTAAGACATCTTCAGCAATATTGAGAGCAATCGCATTTTTCTGTGCAAGCTTCAGACGATAGCGCAACATTTCCAGTCGCATTTCGTAATCAGGGAACCCGATTTCAAGCGAAACCCCGCCCTGTAAGCGCGAGCGGACACGTAGATCCAGTGATTCAAGCTCGGCTGGTGGCCGATCAGCAGCCACAACAACCTGTTTAGCACTGTTGAGAATATGGCAAAATTCATTTTGAATGGATTTGCCCTGTAAAAACTGCATATCATCAATAATAAGAAAATTAATATCGCGCAGCTGCTCATTAAAGGACAGTGCATCATTAGCACGGATCGCTGTGGCGAAGCGCCACATAAAATACTCTGCTGTGAGATACACAACATGCGCAGTGGAACAACGCTGCAAGGCAGCGGTAGCAATTGCTTGAAGCAAATGTGTTTTACCCAAACCGACAGATGCATGGATAAATAAAGGATTCAAGCGTAATGCCCCAGTCCCTACCTCAACGATTGCTTTAGCTGCTGCAAGCGCAACACGATTTGACGCACCTTCCACAAAACTCTCAAAAACATAGCGTGAATCAAGAGGAGAACCGAAAACTCCTATATGCGTACACTTATCTGTTTTTAGGCTGGTATGCAAAAAGTCTTTTGCCATTTTCAGCGGTTTCTCAATGCAGGTAGTAGACGGGGAAGGAGCTAGCATCGGTTTTGCGACACGGCTTACACTCCGCACTACGATCTCAATACGTAAAATCGCTGGATTTTCTTCTTTCCAGAGTTCTGCCAACAATGTTGAATAGTGATTACTGATCCATGAGCGCAAAAACGCTGTTGGCACTGATAGACGAACCTGATGTCGTACATATTCATCGAGCTTCAGGCGGCCAAACCAGCTTGCATAGGCCTTGGAACCAACCCGAACCTTCAGTTTTTCGGAAACCCGCTCAAAGGCCTGCTGGCTGTCTTCTTTGAAAAAAATTTTTTGATCAACCACCAACCACCTCACCCATGTTTGCAAGCGATGATGATCTTCCCGAGAGGCATGGATCAGGCACCATGTTTGATCCCAAATTGTTCATACTGCTCATCATCTTTTGCCCTTATACTATCCTTACTTAAGACTACTACCAACAGTATCCAAGAATACAAGATTTACACACACCTCGAAGATTATGACATGTCCTGTGTCTCTCCTTGAAATATGCTGCGATGATATCATCACTCAAGTTTATCGACATCGTCCGTCTTCAGATCAAAACGCCCAGGGTTAACATCTCTCTGCCTTAGAAAATAAGCATACAAAGGTGGTAAAGCGCAAGAGGACAAAATGGACACAAGAGTTCTACTCAGTCTGAGTGATGCCCGTCCACTTTACAAGTTAAACAGGTTTGACAGTTTTATTCAACAAAGCCGAGCTAAAGGCATAAAAAAAAACGTTGCAAATCCGCCCTTGATAAAAACCTTTACGCCTGTGGATAAAATTATGTTGATTTACTTTTTCTCTCGTGAATTCCAATAATTAATTGTTCATAGTGAGAGGTGGACAATTGGCATCCTACTGGGATTTTCTTGCAATTGCGATTTTTTAGAATTGGAATAATGGTTGGCAGGTTTTTTTTCTTTATTCTTTTTTGGAAATGAAAATCCTCATCCCCTTTAAGCCTGCCGTCAGGTCAGGGAAGTAAAAAACGCCCAGGGTTTCAGAAGATTACGTTATGCCATCTACAACATTACATTGTTTCCAACAAAGTTGCGAATACAGTTGAAGATAAATTGAACAAATCAGAAATACAATTCTTCATTCATTCAAATAAAGAGAGTATAATAAAGAATCATCACTCTAAAATCTAGTCTTTACGTTCTTCAAACAGTGAAGCGAATTGTTTTATCATGGCACCTGCTAGTTCTTCCGCATCAATAATTGTGACCGCTCGACGATAGTAGCGATTCACATCATGACCGATACCGATAGCGATCAATTCAATCGGTGAACGGGTTTCTATTTCTTCGATGATTGCCCGCAAGTGCTTTTCAAGATAATTCCCAGGATTCACAGAAAGAGTTGAGTCATCAACCGGTGCACCGTCAGAAATCATCATCAGAATACGGCGATGTTCTCTCCGGCCAAGTAAGCGTTGATGTGCCCATATCAATGCTTCACCATCAATGTTTTCCTTTAATAAACCCTCCCGCATCATCAGCCCAAGATTATGCCGTGCACGGCGCCATGGTGTGTCAGCACTTTTATAGACAATATGACGTAAATCATTCAGACGTCCCGGATTGGGTGGCTTCCCATGTTGCAGCCACGTTTCTTTTGACTCTCCACCCTGCCATGTTTTTGTGGTAAACCCAAGGATTTCAACCTTGACTCCACATCGTTCAAGGGTACATGTCAGAACATCAACGCATGTTGCAGCCACAGTGATGGGTCGTCCTCGCATGGAGCCAGAATTATCGATCAGCAATGTAACAACCGTATCACGAAATTTTGTATCTCGCTCCATTTTATAAGAAAGAGGTTGGGTGGGGTCAATCACCACACGGGACAAGCGTGCTGTATCAACATAGCCTTCTTCCAAATCAAACTTCCAAGATCGATTTTTCCGTGCCATCAATCGGCGTTGCAATCTGTTTGCTAAACACTTCACAAGTTCTTGCAGTTTAGGAAGCTGTTTGTCTAGGAAGATTCGCATCTTGTCCAATTCTTTGACCCCACACAAATCAGTTGCTTCAATGGTTTCATCAAAGATACGTGTAAAAACCTTGTAATCCCCAACACGTCTCATATCAGCAGGGTATCGAGGTGGCACAACACAACGCAGATGCTGTCCTGCATTGATTTCCTCCGCTATCTCCTTGTTCTCTATAGAAGGTGTGACAGATTCCTTTTGTCCTTCTTCATTGTCAGCGGCGCCTGATTCATCTGATATTGCACTATCGGTGATATTGTTCCCATCTTTCTGTTCGAGATTGCCATCTTCCTCTTGCGGAACCAAGCAAGACCCATTTTTTACAAGGACGCATTCCTCAAACGCTTCTGCTATCTCCATAGAGGTGAGCATATTACGGATGATACGAGCAAAAGCCTGTTGGTCATTGATCGTTTCTTGCAAGATTTCTAGATATTTTCCAATTTTTTGGTCAATCCATGTCCGCCACAGATCAAGGAAATGCCTGACCTCTTCGGGAAGAGGACGACCTGTCAATTTTTCACGTACGATCAGTGCTATTGCTTCTGACAAAGGAGCTAGGTCTTTTTTGCTTCTTATTGCTGGATCATTCCCCTGTGCATAACGCGCGCTAAGTATGTGATCAAGATTGTCTGCTATGCCTTTCATGGAACGGGCACCAATGGATTCAAACCGGACCTGCTCAACTGCGTCGAATATAGCTCGTGCCTCTTGACTCTCCGGGCTTAGAGATTCGTGTATCCTCGCATCATGCCAGCTATGGCGTAACGCCATAGAATCGCCAAGTCCACGGGTGATGGTGAAATCTTTTCTCGAGAGTCTTTTAGGAACATTAGGTAATGTTAAAAATTTTCCATGAATTGATGGATGATCATTGTTAAAAGACACATCCAGCGTATTCCCAGCAACGGCACGTATACACGCTTTCACTGCTTGTTTGAACTGCTCTGACTCGACCATGGTCAACGTAGTATTACAATGATACTCCCCACGCTTGATTCTCATACTATTTGACATTTTCCCAAAAGATCCAGCGATAGCCACGCAGAGTTTTGGATCATGGGCTGCCTTATTAAGCATGCAGAGGAATAAAAGTAATATTGTTGATTCATGCTTAAGGGCGCATGTGTGTAAAAATGCTGTTAACAAGTGATTCGGTCAATTCTTCTCCAAAGGCACGCTGATAAAATTCAGCAACTATCGGCCGCTCTAGTTCATCACACTTGTTGAGAAATGTGAGACGAAAGGCAAAGCCTATATCTTTGAAAATTGCAGCATTTTCTGCCCAAGTAATAACAGCACGCGGGCTCATGACGGTAGAAAGATCCCCATTAATGAACGCTTTCCGAGTTAGATCAGCGATGCGCACCATATGCGAAACAATTTCCTTCCCTTCAGCAGTCTGAAAATGCTGTGCCTTGGACAGAACAATTTTCACTTCATGGTCATGCGGCAGGTAATTAAGCACTGTAACAATAGACCAGCGATCCATCTGCGCCTGATTAATTTGCTGTGTACCATGATAAAGGCCAGTTGTGTCACCAAGGCCAATTGTGTTTGCCGTAGCAAACAAACGGAATGCTGGATGAGGGGAAATAACGCGGCTTTGGTCAAGTAAAGTTAAGCGACCCGATGTTTCCAGAAGACGCTGGATTACAAACATCACGTCAGGTCGCCCAGCATCATACTCATCAAAAACCAATGCAGCATTGCGCTGATAAGCCCATGGTAAGATACCATCCTTGAATTCAGTTACCTGCAGGCCATCTCTGATCACAATAGCATCCTTCCCAATCAGGTCAAGACGACTGATATGACTATCCAAATTGATGCGTATACAAGGCCAATTAAGCCTTGATGCTACCTGTTCAATATGGGTGGATTTTCCTGTTCCATGATAACCTGAAACCATAACACGTCGATTGAAAGTAAAGCCAGCAAGAATGGCAACTGTTGTCTGTTGGTCAAAAAGATAATATGGATCAGCTTGGGGGACATAAGAATCCGGTCTGCTATAAGCAGGTACCTGCATATCGCTGTCAATACCGAAAGTTTTTCGCGCAAAAACAACAGTGTCAGGCATATCGCTTACAACAGAAGTGGCTTTTTGCATCATTTCTCCATGGCAGTACATACCGCTTTCCTGGAACGTGATCGCATTTTACTTCATTACTCTCCTGTTTTCTTAATCAAATGCCAGTCAAGGTATTTCAATGGGGATTGCTTTAAAAAATCAGCAAAAACCTGCTTTTTTCAGAAGATTATATGCCTGCAGTATTTCACGGAATCTGTTTTCTGAGCTTCTATCGCCACCATTGGAATCAGGATGATGCAGTTTAATGAGTGCTCTGTACTGTGCTTTTATATCGCTTTTTGATGCGTTTTCTTTAAGGCTAAGGGTAGCCAAGGCTTTCGCTTCTAATATTTTTAGTTTGCGTTGGCGTGATCTGTCGTCAGTATGCTTGGAATTTCTAGGATTACGTAAGCGGGTTCTATAGGAAGCCGTTGTTCCCGAACGCAGATGTGAAAAATGCTGTGATGCTTGCATCACTGTAGCATCTAAAGATTTTTGCCAGGGTAACCTACATTGAGTAGCGGCATCCTTCTGAAATCTTTGGTCTTCGCTATATGATAAACTGGAAAAATAATTGAAATTTTTATTATATGTACGTACATGGTCTATGCATAGATGGAAATACTGTTCTTGCCTGTTCCGTCTGGATCCGGATGGTGCACGATGCAGGCCTGGCTTACCACAGCCATCCCATTGGCATTGCGGTGTATTATGTCCGTTTTTTTTGCCTGAGCGTATACGGATGGAGTCAAAATATTCTGAATTGATCGACATGATACCCAGATTAAGAAGAGAACGATTGATGACTTTGACTTTTCAAGTCTAGTTTCTTGTCTTACATTATATCATCATATCATCTTTTATGTTATGGAAATCGCTGCACGGGGCACCGGGACAACTCCTGTATGGTGTGAGAAATATATGATGTCTAGAACTGTTCAGAAAATGATAGAGAAAAAACTTCGTGTTGCCTTTAACCCTGATATGCTCGATGTTGTGAATGAAAGCTTTTTGCATAGAGGTCATCGTCGTGATCATGCTAATAATAATAGCAGGCCATTTGGGTTGAATGAGGTTGATGAGACGCATTTTCACGTGAAAGTTGTATCGCGTTTTTTTTCTGGCATGAGAAGAATCGATTGTCATCGTGCTGTGTATCATGTTCTTGAAAATGAATTAAATCATAGTGTTCATGCTTTGACGCTTGAAGCAAAAGCGCCTGAAGAGTAGTAGTCCTGTTTCTTCTACAAGAATTCTAAAAAAGAAAAGTAGGCAATTGGGTCCATCTTAGTTAGCATAGCATATTAGCATCAGCACAGCTAGCGAGCATGCTGCTTATGCCAAACAAACTTGCAGCATATTTTAGTATATCCACCTGTCAACAACGCAGGTTTATAACAATGTCAATTCGGAATTTCTCTCCTTCTTAGATAGAAAGTTGTGAAATGTCAATGCTGTATCTTAAATATTGTGACCACAGTCAGTCGCTGGTACAGATAGATCAGCGGTGCGGTAGAGCTGGCCTCTATCAGCATACAGCATAAATTGAACTATATATTCGTATTCTATTCCGGATTCGAAATATTAGACAGCTTGTATGAATCAAATTCTTAAAGAAACACTTAGATTCTGCAAGGATCCAAGCACTGGATGAGCAGAACATACCAAACACTTCATTTGACAGACCTGTTAATCCAAGCGGTGATGCTGCTTTTAGATGCTGCTCCCACCATATTGGATATGACAGAACCATTCTTAAACATCAAAAGTGTCGGAATAGAACGCACGCCGAATTGTCTTGCCAGTTCTGGATTTTCATCAATATTCAGTTTAGCGATTTTTATCTGTCCCATCATCTCAGTTGCAATTTCATTCAGTAAAGGGCCAATCATTTTACAGGGACTGCACCATTCAGCCCAGAAGTCCACGACAACCGGTTCATGTGCCTTGAGAACATTTGTATCGAAATTATCTTGATTGATTGCTATCATAGCCATAGTTTTAACCTTTTTAAATGATTTAACTATCAGTTACCAGTTATGGCGCGAGTGGTGTGTGCCGTCAAGGGGACAGGTTATACTTTAATTTTTAATAAATCTTCTTGGACAAACATTCTTCAAGTGTTTCAAGACTAAGAGAATGGTATTGTCCTGATTTGGGTATTCAATTTGTTCAGATCCAATTTAAAAAGGATGGGTTGCTGAGTATAGATGAGAACCGGCCGGATGTTCTAGGATATAGCGCTGAAGTCATGTATTAAAGTGCCCTTTTGCATAAGGACTGGTATTTCATTTGCGTTTTGCTGTGCGTATCCTGTTTTGAAATCCGCGAGAAAAACATATTCTTCAAAAACGGCAAGACGGTCAATCCGGCCGGAAACAACTTTTTTTACCATTGACTTCAAGCTGCTACTTCAGCTTTGCTTGTTTCAGAAAAAAGAGGTAAACAATGGATATCATTCAGAAGAGTAAAAACACTTATTCAGAATATCTTGGTATTGGGCGAGTGTCCAACTGGGGAAGCTTCAGATAATTTACTGCAATCTCATGCCTTTTTTGACTTACATTACAATCTCTGGTAAGTATTGCAGTCATCGATTGTTGTTTCTGCCAGTGTAATCACGTGTATAAAAACTTACTATCAGGTGTCCTTGCATAAACGCCTGGACAAACACTGGCACGCTGCTCCTGGAGGAATAGAGAAAAGACGTGGGAGCCTCACGCTCCATTTATTCTATCTGTTCAGATGTCCTGCATCTTTTTTACATAAGACTACAGATGCGATATAGAGTCTTCAGCCTTTTAAAGGCGTTATCATCAATCTTAACAGTGGCAAGACGGCCGGTATTATTCTGTTCCAGAAAAATGGTAAACTGCGCGTTCTCAAAGAGTCCTCCGGATTTTTCTGGCCACTCAACGATCAGCAGACCATCTTCCAGCGCCTGGTCAAAACCAAGCTCTTCTACTTCTTCAGGGGTGTTGATGCGGTACAGATCAGCATGGGTTACAGATAGACTTAAGTTCTCATAAACTTGTACCAGGGTGAATGTCGGACTTGGGATATCGAGCGAAACGTTATCAGCAAGAGTGCGGATAATCGCACGGGCAAGTATCGATTTGCCAATACCGAGATTGCCATGCAAAGCGATAAGATCACCTTTTGCAAGGGTAAATGCTAAAGTTTCTCCAAGCTGTTCTGTTGCTTTTTCATCGGCAAGTCGCACAGTAAATTTCACCAGCATCTTTTCTTTGCTATTTACGAGATCTTGTTCTGGATCAAAAGACATTTTGCCCTATGTAGATCTCAAAAGTTTTGGGATAGGCTTCAATTCCTCTTTCCATCTTCTCCAGGAGGGTTAATACATCCGATACCTTTTTCATGCAAGCAGTCAAGAAGAAAAGGCTGGACAAAACGGGACTTCAAGTTTGTTTCATAGGAAAGACAACATTGAAAGCAGGTCACAGACGGATATCATCAACGAACCTAACCGTTCGAATTGCGTTTTTTGTGATTCACAGGTTGAATCTGTCATTAACAGAAAAACCATGATCTCTTCCTATATCTGGTATCTGGATCTCTTTTTATGCACTTCTATGAAAAACAGCTATTGGCATGATGCGAAGTAACTGTTATCCAGATCTACTGGATGATTGCAGAACAGATACAAGGGCAAATACCATGACTGCGTCTTCGAAAACTGCTGCCAGATACACAGCGAATAACGCCTTTTTACCTTATAAAATACCAAAGAATGTTTTTGCTGAGACGGTAACGCAGATTCAGCATTATACAAACCGACTATTTAAATTTAGGATTACGCGTCCAGCCAACTTTCGTTTCCGTTCAGGTGAATTTGTCATGATCGGTCTTCCTAATGCAGAAAAACCTATTTATCGTGCCTACTCAATTGCCAGTCCGTTCTGGGATGTTGAGTTGGAATTTTTCTCAATTAAGATAGCAGATGGTCCATTCACTGAGCATTTACAACGCATAAAGATCGATGATATAGTGCTTATGCGTACAAAATCGACGGGAACGTTGCTACTAGATGCGCTCCTGCCCGGAAAGCGTCTTTATCTTTTATCAACTGGGACGGGGATAGCTCCTTTTGCAAGTCTTGTCCGCGATCCTGAAACCTATGAAAAATTTCAGCAGATCATTTTGATACAGACCACGCGTGAGACAGCTGAGCTTGCCTATGCGAATGAATTGGTGACTGAATTACGCAGGGATCCATTAATTGGTGAATTATCGAATCAGCTCACATTTTATCCGATGACAACACGTGAACAATCTAATCATATGGGGCGCATCACAGATGCCATGCGATCTGGACAATTTTTCTTAGACACTGGACTGCCACCGATAAACGCTGGAGAAGATCGCATGATGATCTGCGGTTCCATACCCATGCTGAAGGACTGTGCAAACATGGTCAAGGCATTTGGCCTTGAAGAGGGAGCAAACAATGCCCCGGCCACCTATGTCGTGGAGCGGGCTTTTGTGAGTTAATCCTCTCCTGTCTTTCAAAGAAAAAAAGAAAAGATGTCTAATATCATTAGCATAGTGGTTTTCTCTCGTTCCGATAGAGTCAACTTCACGCTTGAAGTAGAAGTCGTTGTCCAAACAGTTCCCGGTCTAGATTCTTTCATAAGATGAGAGGTCTCTGATCTTGCTGATACCCTCATCCTTTATTCTGGATGGCGGGATATGAATAGTCCCAAGTCGGAATTTCAACTGAAAAATAATTTTTTTACACACGTGAAGTTAAGTACTGTTTTTATATCCTGGATACTCATCATCAGCATCAGCGGCACAGCATGATGTCGATATGTCAGACTGGTCATCATGACATATCACGCTGATCTGTAGGACAATTGATGAAATCGACGACTATCCTACTAAGGCATTAAGAAAGCGTTGTACGCTTATCCCTATACCGTATTTCAGTGCATCCGCAATCAATCCATGACCTATGGAGACTTCTGCAAGATACGGAATCCGTTTGATAAGCGATGGTAAACAGTCAATCGTTAAATCGTGACCAGCACTGACGGCCAGTCCTAGAGAAAAGGCATGCTCTGCTGCTTTTTCAAGTTTTTTAAGTTCCAGCAGTTTTTTATCTTCATCGTTCCAGACCCGGCCATAAGATCCCGTGTAAAACTCGACACGGTCAGCACCAAGAGTCTGTATAATTCCTAGTCCACGAAGATCAGGATTGGCAAAAAGCGACACGCGCATCATATTTTTTTTTAAACAAGATACAATAGGTTGCAAAAAGTCAGCAGCTTCTTCAAAATTCCAGCCATGATCTGATGTCGATTGATCTGGCTTATCAGGCACCAAAGTTACTTGATCGGCTCGATTGTTCTCGACCAAGGCCATAAAATGTTTCGTGGGATAGCCTTCAATGTTCAATTCAGAGGTCGGAAACTCATCATCTAGCATCGCACGGATATCACCAATATCAGAAAAACGAATATGTCGCTCATCTGGGCGAGGGTGTACAGTAATACCTGCTGCCCCTGCATGGAGTGCAATACGCCCAAGATCAACTGGATCAGGCCAAGAAAAATCCCTACGATTTCGTAGAAAAGCAACCGCATTAAGGTTTACTGACAATTTAATCGACATCGCACTATCACCTTTCAATGACAATGAATGAGCCAGAAGACATCCTCTCCCACAATCTACACCGCATAAGCTGGCACTCCTGAGCGAGCGAGAACATAAGGGTCGGACAGATGGCGGAGGAGATGGGATTCGAACCCACGATACGGCTTCCCGCATACACGCTTTCCAAGCGCGCGCCTTCAACCACTCGGCCACCCCTCCAATTGAGTGTTCCAATATAACTGGAATGATACCTAGCGCAAGGATATTTTTAAGTGTTGCTAGATTGAACTTTTAAAAGCTGTTATCTATAATGAGGAAAATCTAATTTTTTATTTTAATTGTAAAACAATTGACTATTGTTGCCAGAATACGAAGCATACTATACACTAGTTTAGTCAGTTGGCCAGGCAGCCGCGCCAGACCAATGCCGAAAGGTGGATGGTGAGGAAAGTCCGGGCTCCATGGAAATACGGTGCCGGGTAATGCCCGGCGGGGGTGACCCCAGGGAAAGTGCCACAGAAAGGAAACCGCCTAACAATACAGGTAAGGGTGAAAGGGTAGGGTAAGAGCCTACCGCATGACCAGTAATGGTTATGGCAAGGTAAACCCCACCAGGAGCAAGACCGAATAGAGATAGTGTATATGACCAGTCTTATATTATATAAGGCTTTTTTATACAAGCCCTGTTTCCGGGTTAACTATCCGGGTAGGTTGCTAGAGACGGATGGTAACATCCGTACCAGATGAATGGCTGCCACGCAGTTTATTCTGCCTTACAGAACCCGGCTTATAGGCCAACTGACCTTTTTCTCATCAATGTCAAAAAAATATAATGGAAATGGATATCAATGAAATAATGATGCAAGAATCTTCATTGCTCATCACTAGATTGCTTGGCCAGATAATTTTCCAGCCAGTGGATATTATAATCACCATTAGCGATATCTAAATTTTCAATGAGCTGTTGAAATAGTGGTAATGTCGTCTTAATACCATCAATGACAAACTCACCAAGAGCACGTCTGAGACGCATCATGCATTCTGTACGGGTACGACCATGTACAACCAGCTTACCAATGAGGCTATCATAATAAGGCGGTATGCGATAGCCTGAATAAACACTAGAGTCAACGCGCACCCCAATACCACCTGGAGGATGAAAATGTGTAATCAGACCTGGTGACGGCGTGAAATTCAGTGCATCCTCAGCATTAATACGACATTCAATTGCATGACCGGAAAAGCGAACCTTGTCCTGGGTAACAGAAAGTCCAGCACCTGAGGCAATGCGGATCTGTTCGTGGACAATATCAATGCCGGTAATCGCTTCTGTAACCGGATGTTCAACCTGCAAACGGGTATTCATTTCAATAAAATAAAATGTATTGGCATCATAAAGAAATTCAATAGTCCCTGCGCCTCGATAGCTCAATTGGGCACAGGCATTGGCAACAATTGCACCAATTTTTTGGCGTTCTTCAATATTCAACGCTGGTGAATTTGCTTCCTCCCATATTTTCTGATGGCGACGTTGCAGAGAGCAATCCCGCTCACCAAGGTGAACAGCATTACCAGCACCATCGCCCAACACCTGTACCTCAATATGACGCGGCTTTTCGAGATATTTTTCAATGTAAATGGTATCATCACCAAAAGATATACCAGATTCTGAGCGCGCAGCTGAAAGAGCAACCGGTAATTCGTCATTCGTTCGAGCAATCTTCATACCACGTCCACCCCCACCAGATGAAGCCTTGATAATCACTGGAAAGCCAACTTGGCTGGCAACTTTTCTTGCTGTATCATCATCTTGTATTGCCTCTTCTGATCCAGAAATGACCGGTATCCCAAGTTTCTTTACTGTTTTCTTCGCTTCAATCTTATTCCCCATGATGCGGATATGGGAAGCCGTGGGACCTATAAATGTAATCCCCTGTGCTTCCAAAATATCTGCAAATGTGGCATTTTCTGAAAGGAAGCCATATCCAGGATGAACGGCGTCAGCTTCTGAGATTTCACAGGCTGCAACAATCTGACGCATATTCAGGTAGCTATCACATGATGGGGGTGGGCCTATACAAACACTTTCATCAGCAAGACGAACATGCATAGCATCGGCATCCGCTGTTGAATGAACCGCGACAGTTTTTATGCCCAGCTCTTTACACGCCCGCAAAATCCGCAGTGCAATTTCCCCACGGTTTGCAATAAGAATTTTTTGAATCATTGGCCTACTATATCCATATCCGCTTTCATTGGAGAATAACTAAGGGTTCACCAAATTCAACGGGCTGTGCATCCTGAACCAGGATCTGTCTGACAATACCTGAACGTGGGGAGGGAATCTGATTCATGGTTTTCATCGCCTCCACAATAAGAAGAGTTTGTCCTTCGTCTACTTTATCGCCGATCATAACAAATGGGGGTGCGCCGGGGGAAGGGGCAAGATACGCAGTACCAACCATAGGTGATGTCACTGCATTTTCAGGGTCTTCCACTGCGGCAACGGCGGATACTGCATCAGCTATGCTCTGATGAGAAACAGATTGTGGCGTATAAACAGCTTGAACCGGTGGTATTCTCGTAACGGCACGTGAAACATGTATACGCAGATTACTGTTCTCAACCTCAATATCAGACAGGTTGGTTTCATTCAGAATTTTTGCCAGGGTACGAATGAATTTTGTATCAATATCTGTTTTTTCACTCGCATCTTTTGCTGCCATTATACACAGAACTCCTTCAATTTATAGTAATTTTTTTTGAAAAAAACAAGGGTGATTACTGCTGTTAGCTTGCTTTCATTTTGCAGAGAACAAAATGTGCCCTGTACCCTCTTTGAGTAGAGTCAAAGAATCAAGTCTATGAGTTTTTACCATCCCCTCTTTATACATAAAAATAAATCACTGGATAAAATCCTATCATTCCTGATTGGATTATTCCTCAGTACGAGATCAGACAGTCTTCATACATCAACATTCCGAGAATCCTGTACCATATTTCTCACCTCTCCAAGAAATCCACGATCCTCTCTGCCTCCATTCCCGGAGCCTGGTAACTATATTATGTTCATCTTTCCATGCAATATCAAAATCAGTACACTCAGAAGTTGATTGAAACATTCCCGGCATATACCACTATACCAGTACCCTGAACAGGGTTCGTTAACTGTTTCCAACGTAGCAATAAACCTTGAGAGGTGAGATAAGAACGATTATGGAATATCAGGTATATCTGGAGCAGATTCTGATAATACCGCAAACAACACAGTGATTTGCAGAATTTATGTTAAGAAAACTCTAATTTCTATTGTCAAGACCTTGATCTATTGCAATATGCAAAGTGATGGTTTTTTTATAAACAAACAACTCTATCTCTATGGAAGCATCTTCTGTGTCGAAATTTACTTCTCTGTCTCAAGATATGATTCATTTGTCAACTCAGTGATCTAAAGCAATGAATGTGGCAAAAAAGTTTGCAACCGTCGCTTTGGGTACAATGATAAGCCGTCTTTTTGGTTTTATCCGTGAAATGCTAATGGCAATGGCTCTTGGCACGGGTCCGGTTGCAGATGTTTTTAATGCTGCTTTCCGTTTTCCCAATACTTTTCGCCGTCTTTTTGCTGAGGGGGCTTTTAGCTCCGCTTTCACGCCACTTTTTGCCGGAAAAATTGAAAAAGATACCGATAGTGCACGGCAGTTTTCTGATGAAGTTTGCAGTGTGCTTTTTTTTTCCCTCCTGTTTTTGACCGTTATAATTGAATTTTTCATGCCTTTCCTAGTGACCCATGTTATTGCTCCCGGTTTTGTTGAAGGTACACGAAAATTTGAGGAAACAGTCCGGCTGACAGCGATCATGTTTCCCTATCTTACTTGTATGTCGCTTGCTGCTATGATGGGCAGCATACTCACCACGCTGCATCGCTATTTTGCTGTTGCCGTAGCACCTGTTTTTTTGAACATTATCCTGATTGGTATTCTTGCTTATGCTTGGTTCTTCAAACTGGACACGTGGCATGTCGGTCGTTTTTTAGCATGGGGGGTGATGATAGCAGGTATAATACAACTGCTTCTTGTCTGGATCGCGCTCCACAAAGCGGGGATTAAGATCAGTTTGGCATTTCCACGGTTTACTCGCAATGTACGCCGTCTGCTCATTTTGGCGCTGCCTGCGATAATAACCGGGGGCATTACCCAGGTTAATCTCCTGATTAATACTAATATTGCCTCAGCAGAAGCTGGAGCTGTATCTTCCCTTGCCTATGCGGATAGGCTGTATCAGCTGCCGCTTGGGATTGTTGGCATTGCTGTTTCAAGCGTTCTTTTGCCTGAGCTTGCATGTGCCTTACGCATAGGTAACCTAGCAGAAGCGGATATCCTGCAAAGCCGTTCTGTCGAATTCGTTCTATTGCTGTCAGTGCCAGCAGCCGCTGCATTTCTTGTTATATCTGAGCCTATTGTACGGCTTCTGTTTGAATATGGTCAATTCAATAGACAATCAACTATGATTGTCTCTAGTATACTTTCCGTTTATGGTCTTGGTCTTCCTGCTTTCGTACTGATTAAGGCTTTAATACCAACTTTTTTTGCGAGAGAAGACACTCTCACGCCGATGGTTTTTGCCACCATATCTGTTTTTGTCAATATTTCACTGGCTCTTATGCTTTTCCCCCACCATTCTGCTAAGGGGATCGCTATCGCTGAGATTACTGCAGGCTGGACCAATGCTATTCTTTTATTTATCACACTGATCTGGCGTGCACATTGGAAAAGTTACCAGATGCTTTTAAAGCGCATCCCAGCTTTCCTGGCGAGTGCTGCAGTTATGGCAGCGGTGCTGTCATTGGCAAAGGAGCATCTTACTTATCCACTCTCGGAAGAAGCACCTCTTGCCATACAGATCTCTACTATCGGTTTTCTTATCTCCAGTGCCATATTAATATATGCCGTCTTGATCTTTTTTCTGCTCAAAGTAGCAAGAGTTATCGTCCGTTTCAAAAACAAAACATGCTAAAAAGTCGCAGAAAATCTTTTTTAGATATTGTGATCGGGAAGCTCAATAAAGCTCTTCTAGAAATAGAGATCAAAACAACAGGACTATCACCCATGCCCAATTTCAAACCACTTGTTTTCTCCGGTGTGCAGCCAACTGGGAATTTGCAACTCGGTAATTATCTTGGCGCTATTCAGCGGTGGGTCGCATTACAAAATGATTATGACTGTATCTATTGTGTAGTAGACATGCATGCTTTAACTACTAACCCTCTTCCTGAAGAACTTGCACAGCATACCCGTGAAGTAGCGGCAACGTTTCTTGCTGCTGGTATTGATGCTCAAAAACATATTGTTTTCAATCAGTCACGGGTTTTTCAGCATGCTGAGCTTGCTTGGGTGTTTAACTGCATTGCTCGCATCGGCTGGATGAAACGTATGACTCAATTCAAGGAGAAAGCAGGACACGATAGGGAACAAGCATCTCTTGGTCTTCTTGCTTATCCAAGCCTGATGTCTGCTGATATTCTTGTTTACCGTGCCACACATGTCCCGGTCGGAGGCGATCAGAAACAGCATCTTGAGCTAGCCCGTGCCATTGCACAAAAATTCAATAATGATTATTCTCGGCGAATTTCTTCTCTAAAAATCGGCATAGAGATACAATGCGTAAAAAAAACAGAAACTGTTTTTTTCCCAATAGTAGAACCCTTGATCAGTACAACATCCATGCGCATTATGTCGCTGCGGGATGGCAGAAAAAAAATGTCAAAATCTGATCCTTCTGATCTCTCTCGTATCAATCTCGTTGATACGGCTGATGATATTTCCAGGAAAATTCGCAAGGCAAAAACTGATTTTGCACCCCTTCCAGAAACTGAGAAAGGTCTTGAGACCCGTCCAGAAGCCAGTAACCTGATAGGGATTTACGCTGTACTAGCCAATATGGATAAAAACACAGTTCTTGCAGAATTTGGGGGTAAAAAATTTTCTGATTTTAAACCAGCACTGGTGGAGCTCATTGTTGAAAAGCTTGGTCCTATCGCTTCTGAACTACGACGCCTTAAACAGGATCCCAGCTATATTGACTGTGTGTTGAAAGAGGGAGCAGAACGCGCTTCGGCTCTTGCGGAGAAAACCATGAAACATGTTCGTGACATAGTTGGTTTTAGTTAGTGGGCCGGTGGTTCCTGCAAACTGTTCCCGTTAATTAATTCAAAACTTATGGTATAAATTCTTACTTTAATTTAATTCATTGAACAACAAATCGTTTTGTGCTCAGTCATGGTATTACTGCTCTGCCTCTGCAGGCTCATACCTTAATAGAACAGCAAAGGAAATATTGATGTTCATTCAGACAGAAGCAACCCCTAATCCGGAAACACTTAAATTTTTTCCAGGTCGTGTCATTCTTAGCGATGGTGTTGCAGCAGAATTCCACAATGCGGAAAGTGCAGCAGGGCATTCGCCGTTGGCAGCACAGCTGCTGACCATTTCTGGTGTCAGCAGTGTTTTTTTTGGTAATAATTTTATTGCTGTCAGCAAGAATACAGGGGAATGGGAACATTTAAAACCTGCTATTCTTGGTATCATTATGGACTACCTGATGTCAGAATCCTCGATTGTCTTGGCACCGAAATCTGATAGGGATGGAACGGAAGAATTTTTCAATTCTGCAGACAAGGAATTGGTAAAACGCATTAAGGTCTTGATTGAAGAGCGTGTGCGACCCGCTGTTTCCCGTGATGGCGGTGATATCACATTTCGTGGTTTTGAGAATGGCATCGTTTATCTTAACCTTCGAGGAGCATGTGCGGGTTGCCCATCTTCAACTGCAACACTTAAACGCGGGATTGAAAATCTTTTGCGCCATTTTATACCTGAAATTCAAGGAGTTGAGGCATTCCAGTAATTCGGGGAAGTCGCTCAGACTCATTGAGTCAGAATATAGAAGTTAGTCTTAAAGTAGCATGCTGTTATAAATGCTATTTACTGTATATATACTATTCATGTTCTTCACGAGATTCTTCGCCATAGTGATTTCCTGACAGCATACAAAACTCTGATGTCCTCAGACAGCCGACACGTTATCTCAAGTTCTCTTTCATTGCTCTTTAAATTATTTTTCTTGACTGTTCTTGACAAAGAGAATCCCTATTTCTATCTTCTCAGGTAGGTTAGCACTCGCTGGGACAGAGTGCTAATTTTTTGAGGGTCTTCCTCATCTTATGGTAATTCAATCATATTAAAAATTAAGGATTCAAACCATGACTAAAACCTCGTTCCGCCCACTTCACGATCGCGTTGTCGTTCGTCGGGTTGAATCTGAAGAGAAAACTGCTGGCGGGATCATCATTCCCGATACTGCCAAAGAGAAACCACAGGAAGGTGAAGTTATCGCCTGTGGTCCTGGTGCTCGTGATGATAATGGCAAGCTTGTTGCTCTAGATGTAAAAACAGGGGACCGTGTCCTATTTGGAAAGTGGTCTGGTACAGAAGTAAAGATTGATGGTCAGGATTTACTGATCATGAAAGAGTCTGATATTATGGGCGTTCTTGGCTGATCAGGATCAGATTCATTATTTGGTTTTATGTTTCAAGGGTATATATATTCCCAAGGAGAAAGTAAATGGCTGCTAAAGAAGTAAAGTTTAGCCGTGATGCCCGCGAGCGTATGCTGCGTGGTGTTGATGTCCTTGCCAATGCAGTTAAAGTTACACTTGGTCCAAAGGGACGCAATGTAGTGCTCGAAAAGTCCTTTGGCGCTCCACGTATCACCAAGGATGGTGTCTCAGTTGCCAAGGAAATTGAGCTTGAGGACAAGTTCGAAAACATGGGTGCGCAGATGTTGCGCGAAGTTGCTGCAAAAACTAATGATGTTGCTGGTGATGGGACAACAACTGCAGCTGTTCTCGCCCAGGCAATTGTTCAGGAGGGTGCTAAAGCGGTTGCTGCTGGTATGAATCCGATGGATATCAAGCGTGGTATTGATATGGCCGTTAACGGAGTTGTTGAAGAGCTTCTTAGAAAGGCAACAAAAATTAAGACATCGGAAGAGATTGCACAGGTTGGTGCAATTTCTGCCAACGGTGAAGCCGAAATAGGGAAGATGATTGCTGACGCTATGCAAAAGGTCGGTAATGAAGGTGTTATCACTGTTGAAGAGGCAAAAACTGCCGAAACAGAACTTGAAGTTGTTGAAGGCATGCAGTTCGACCGTGGGTATCTTTCACCTTACTTTGTCACCAATGCAGAAAAGATGATATCCGAACTTGAGGATCCATACATTCTTATTCATGAGAAAAAGCTTTCTAATCTTCAGGCCTTGTTACCGGTCCTTGAAACTATTGTCCAGTCTGGCAAGCCGCTTCTTATTATTGCAGAAGACGTGGAGGGTGAAGCACTAGCGACGCTCGTCGTCAATAAGCTGCGTGGTGGTTTAAAGATTGCTGCTGTCAAGGCGCCTGGCTTTGGTGACCGTCGAAAGGCGATGTTGGAGGACATTGCTGTTCTTACTGCAGGGAATGTTATTTCTGAAGACCTTGGTATCAAGCTTGAGAATGTTACGCTCGATATGCTGGGTCGTGCCAAGAGGGTTTCGATCAATAAAGAAAATACAACTATTATTGATGGTGCTGGAAGCAAGTCAGATATAAATGCACGCGTTGGCCAGATCAAGGCACAGATCGAAGAAACAACTTCCGATTATGATCGCGAGAAATTACAAGAGCGTCTTGCAAAACTTGCTGGTGGTGTTGCTGTCATCCGCGTCGGTGGTGCAACTGAGGTTGAAGTAAAAGAACGGAAGGATCGTGTTGATGATGCGCTGAACGCAACACGTGCTGCTGTTGAGGAGGGAATTGTTCCTGGTGGTGGCACAGCACTCCTTCGTGCAGCTGCAGGTATCAAAGTTCAGGGAATAAATCCAGATCAGGAATCGGGTATTAATATCGTTCGACGTGCATTGCAGGCGCCTGCCCGTCAGATTGCTTCTAACGCTGGTGATGAAGCTTCTATTGTTGTTGGAAAAATCCTCGAAAAAAACAGTGATAGCTATGGTTATAATACAGCGACAGGGGAATATGGCGATTTGATTGCATTTGGTATTGTTGATCCGGTAAAGGTTGTGCGTTCAGCCCTTCAAAATGCGGCTTCTGTAGCAGGACTCTTGGTTACTACGGAAGTGATGATCGCTGAGTTGCCAAAGAAAGAGACACCAATGCCAGCGATGCCAGGTAGTGGTGGTATGGGAGGCGGTATGGATTTTTGATCCTATCCCTTTGTAATAGTAAATGTAGGAAAGACTGGTGTGTTTGCAAACACACCAGTCTTGCTGTTCCTGCTGCGTGTTTTTATGTAATCACAGTTGGTTTATGGCGGTTGAGTCGCAATTTCAGATTACTAATTTTATCGGCAAGTGCGATTAGCGGGTCCAATGCCTTTTGCGTATCCTGCTTTTGCTTGGTATGATCAGATTCATATTGCTCTATGTAGACCCGTACTGTAGCATCTCGTGTCCCTGTCCCAGCTAAGCGGAAGACGATCCGCGCCCCTCCTGCAAAAAAAAGACGGATCCCTTGATGTTTGCTGACTGAATGATCTACTGGATCACAATAGGAAAACTCATCGGCTTTTCTAAGGAAAAGGCCACCGATTCTCGTTCTTGTCAGGGACGGAAGCCGTACACGTAAATCATCCATCATTCTTCTGGCAGCATCCGAATCTACTTCCTCATAATCATGACGAGAATAGTAATTACGCCCATATTGACGCCAGTGCTGCTCCATAATATCAATGACGCTTTTTCCTGTGACAGCAAGAATATTGAGCCACATCAGTACAGCCCATAATCCGTCCTTTTCTCGAATATGATTGGAGCCTGTTCCAAAACTTTCCTCTCCGCATAGCGTGATAAGACCTGTATCTAGCAAATTACTCAAAAACTTCCACCCAGTAGGCGTTTCATACAGACTGATCTTATCTTTTGCCGCTACATGGTCGGCAGCAGTACTTGTAGGCATGGAACGGGCGATGCCGTTAATTCCTGACCGATATCCTTTTGCCAGATGAGCATTTGCTGCCAATATAGCAAGAGAATCGGACGGAGTGATAAAAATTCCTTTGCCTATAACAAGATTACGGTCCCCATCTCCATCGGATGCTGCCCCGAAATCTGGTCCATTTTCTGACATAAGTAGCTGACAAAGCTCTTTGGCATGTACCTGATTCGGATCAGGATGATGACCACCAAAATCGGGAAGAGGTTCTCCATTGACAACTGTCCCAGGCGGAAAACCTAATCGCCGTTCAAATATTTCATGGGCATAAGGACCAGTAACAGCGTGCATAGCGTCGAAACGGAAACGCAGTCCACTAACAATCGCACGGCGGATAACGCTGAAATCAAACAGCTCTTCCATCAAATCGGCATAATCACGCACTGGATCAATAATTTCAACTGTCATCTCACCGATCGTCTGTATGCCTACCGTATTAAGAGCGATATCATCCGTTTCAGCAATCATGTAACGATTTATTTTCTGCGAACACTCATAAATAGCTCTTGTGACTGTTTCCGTTGCCGGTCCACCATTAGCAAGATTATATTTAATACCAAAATCACCAGCTGGACCACCTGGATTATGGCTTGCAGACAGAATAATTCCACCATGTGCTTTGTATTTACGAATGAGATGTGAAGTCGCAGGTGTTGAAAGAATACCATCCTGACCAATCATTACTCTAGCACAGCCGTTAGCTGCGGCAATCTTCAACACTTTCTGGATAATTTTTCGGTTGAGATAACGGCCATCACCACCTACAATAAGAAGTCCACCCCGGATTGCACCGACACAGTCAAAAATAGACTGGATAAAATTTTCAGCATAATGCTTTTTTTCAAAAATATTGACTGTTTTACGTAGACCTGACGTTCCTGGATTTTGATCATCAAAAGGCTTGGTGATAAAAGTTCGCATCATAACTTCACCATTTATTTGAGTTTTTTTATTAGGCTGGTTAGCCTGGGGAGAAGATTCTTTATAGTCCATGAACATGCGTCTCCACTATGCGGACAGCTTATGGTAAAGTACACCTCATTTTATAGCAGGAGTAATAAGATATGATGATTGGTAAGAAAATTCCTAATGTCACATTTCATACACGTGTTCGTGATGAGTCAATAGGCGGTTCGAATCCTTTTAGGTGGCAGGATATGACAACAGATGACTATTTTTCAAAAAAACGCGTTATCATGTTTTCCCTTCCAGGAGCCTTTACCCCGACCTGTTCAACATTCCAGCTGCCGGATTTTGAAAGACTCTATCATGAATTCCAGAAACTTGGTATAAATGCAATTTATTGCCTTGCAGTCAATGATGCTTTTGTGATGAATGCATGGGGAAAACAGCAAGAAATCAAAAACATTACGCTTATCCCTGATGGCTCCGGTGAATTCACACGAAAGATGGGAATGTTGGTACGCAAGGATAATGTCGGGTTTGGCATGCGTTCCTGGCGTTACGGCGCACTCATCAAGAATAAGATCATCGAACAATGGTTTGAAGAAGAGGGTTTCTCAGATAACTGCGAGAGTGATCCCTATGGCGTTTCCTCACCACAGAACATGCTTGAAACCTTGCAGAAGACTGGTGTGTAAGAATGTTATGCTCTAAAATCCAGGATGTGCCTTATTAAACTGATAGACAGTTTGGTTTACTGAAGATTTTCAGTGTCTCAAGTTTTGAGATAAATATCTCAGGCAAAAGAAAACCATACTTTTGCCTGAGAAGAGGATAGGAAAACGGCTATCCAGTGAACATAGTAATAGTATAGTAATCGTATATCAATAGTATGGGACAGTAGAACAAACATCCATATGCTATGAAAGTACGCATGCTCATATTCAATGATATGGAATGACATAAGACGAAAAAATATTTTTTTTGTTGTAGTTATATAAGAAAAAAGCATAAAGCATGTTGTGTGCCTAATTTTCTGTTCTTGGATGTTCTTACAGTCAGTGGAGTGGCAGTATTACAGTGTTTTCTCTTCGCTAAAAATTTTTAGAAGACACCTCAGAGGATAGGTATTCTACCGGGATCCAGTGTCATGTTGCAGCTGGATTGCCCAACAGGATTACATATCATGACAGATAAAGAATTTTATCTTTCACGCCCGTTTAAACGGCGCTCTTCGATTGCAGTACGCGTAGGAACTGTCACAGTTGGTGGGGATGCACCGGTTGTTGTGCAATCCATGACCAGCACTGATACCGCTGATATTGAGAGTACTATCAATCAGATTGTCGCGCTTTTTCATGCAGGCTCCGAGCTGGTGCGCATTACAGTCGATCGTGATGAAGCTGCCGCCGCTGTTCCGCAAATACGTGAACGCCTCGACAAGCTTGGCTTACAGGTTCCTCTTATAGGTGATTTTCATTATACTGGTCATAAGCTTTTGGCGGCTCATCCGTCATGCGCCGAAGCGCTTGCAAAATACCGGATAAACCCCGGTAATGTTGGCTTTAGGGAAAAACGCGACAAGCAATTTTCGGAGATTATTCAGACAGCAATCCGCTACGAAAAACCGGTCCGCATTGGCGTAAATTGGGGATCGCTTGATCAGGAGCTTTTAACACAGCTGATGGCTGAGAATGCAGAGCAAGGCAGCCCGTTAAGCGCAACGGAAATCATGCGGGAAACTGTTGTGCAATCAGCCTTGATATCGGCGCAACTAGCGGAAACCATAGGATTACCACGCAACAGAATTATTCTGTCAGCAAAGGTCAGCCAGGTTCAAGATCTCATTGCGATCTATACCATGCTTGCGACACGTTGTGACCATGCCATACATCTGGGATTGACAGAAGCGGGTATGGGTTCGAAAGGCATTGTTGCATCATCAGCAGCTATGGGCATTGTGCTACAACAGGGTATTGGCGACACAATTCGTGTTTCACTCACGCCGAAACCAGATGGAGACCGTATCCATGAGGTGCAAGTAGCACAAGAACTATTGCAGGTACTTGGAGTTCGCCAATTCACACCTATTGTTACAGCCTGTCCTGGATGTGGACGCACAACATCCATTGTTTTCCAGGAGCTAGCTTGCAAAATTCAAGATAATATCCAGCGCAATATGCCTGTCTGGCGCCAGAAATACCCCGGTGTAGAAGCGTTACAGGTAGCTGTTATGGGTTGTATTGTTAACGGCCCTGGTGAGTCAAAACGCGCTGATATTGGTATTTCACTTCCTGGGACCGGTGAAACCTTGGCAGCACCAGTATTCATCGATGGCAAAAAAGTTGGAATATTGCGAGGTGATAATGTCACGGCCCAATTTGAAAAAATTCTTGCTGACTATATTAAAAAACGTTTTGTTCTCAAGCATGAGATCTAGTTGCTACATAGTTTCCCCGTACCTCTCAATGGAATGGGTACGGTGCGATATAAAAAGAGTGACATGCCGCAGAATATCTGCTTTTTTCCCATAGGGTTGTAATATGTCATTAGCCTGTTCGATTAATCTATCCAGTTGACGATGTATCCAGTTGATATCATGTAGGGTTACTAATGTTGCCTTGCCCGCAATAGCATCCTTCACTGTTTTTTTTCCAAGACCACCGGTATCTTTTTTTATATCCAGAAGATCATCGACCAGTTGAAAAGCAAGCCCAACAAGACTGCCAAATTCAGCCAATCTCTCCTGATCTTCCATGGTGGCATTGGCAGCAACAACACCAGCTTTACAGGCAAAACGCAGCAACGCACCAGTTTTCATAGTCTGTAAAGTAATGATCCCCTTTTCATCGTATTGCACTTTCTGTGCAGCAAGATCCAGCATCTGTCCACCTACCATGCCACCTAACCCACAGGCGCGAGCAAGTAATAAAACAAGTCCGGCCCGTATCGGTGCTGATAACCCGTTTGCATTATCAGCAAGAATATCAAAAGCGATTGTCAAAAGAGCGTCACCTGCCAAAATAGCTGTTGCTTCATCAAACATTTTATGTACTGTCGGCTTGCCGCGGCGTATATCATCATCATCCATCGATGGCAAATCATCATGAATAAGAGAATAGCAATGAACACATTCGAGAGCCGCAGCAATATGCAAAACAGGTTCAGGGATAGCATCAAAAAGCGCAGCACTTTCAATCACTAGAAAAGGTCGCAATCGTTTGCCGCCATTGAAAACCGCATGGCGCATTGCTTCAAGCAATTGGGCAGGGCGGGTTACTTCACCATTGCGCGGTGTAGCTGACAGAAGACGATCAAGCAATGCCACAACGGCTTCAGCGTTTTTATACAGGATCGTCTCAAAATTAGATAAAGAGCATTCGCTTTCGCTTTTCATAAAGCGGGCATGCCGCAATATGCATTGATGGTCAAGAATATTCTGCAAACATTATGAAATATTATAAGTGACCTTAATAGTTAGTATATTTAAACATGTATGCTAATGCTGTTTTTTTCTGAGCTTCCTATTTTTTTACAGTAGTGAGTGAACTCAAGCGCATCTTGACTGTTCCCATAGAAGGAGATTTTTTCTCTATAGAATGAATAATCCAAATATTAGATGACATGGAAGAACATGCTCTAAAATAGGAGATCTCTTTCTTTAAATCCATTCAGGCTCGCGGACGCAGGCTATCACGGAAAAACACGCCTGTTCCTATTTTTTCGGTGTTTTATCACTCACCTCGCATAAGTCCCCAGGATATGCTTGCTTTTGATAAAAGTAAACTATCACAATGTTGAACCAACTGCCTAAAAAGGTTGACGTATTGTGTTCTATAAAATAGCATAAAAAAATGAAACCACTTGACCATCTTGCAGATCTATATGATAAGTATGACACTTTTCTGTGCGATATATGGGGTGTCTTACATAATGGTGTTGTTGCGTATCCGCCAGCTCGGACTGCACTAGAGAAAGCCCGTCAGGAAGGAAAATGTGTTTTTCTTATGACCAATTCACCAAAACCGCGCGCATGGGTCGCTTCTCAGCTCCGAGCCTTCGGTCTCTCTTCATCCTGCTATGATGGTATCATTACATCAGGCGATGTCACGCTTGACATGATCAGAGAAGGGTCGCGACGTATTTTCCATATCGGACCTGATAAGGATCGCTGTCTTTATGATGGTCTTGGTGTGGAATTGGTTGGAGAATTTTCAGCTGCAGTTGTTGTCTGTACAGGGCTGTTTAAAAATAAAACACCAGCAGATTATAAGCCCCTGCTGTACAGGTTGTGTTCGCGCAATCTGCCGTTTATCTGCGTCAATCCAGATATCATTGTGCAGCGAGGAGAGGAGATGCATTGGTGTGCAGGTGCACTTGCCCAAATATATACACAGTTTGGTGGTAATATTCTGGTTTCTGGTAAACCGCATCGACCTATTTATGACGTTGCCTGCGGAATGGTTAAAGAGAGAACAGGCCAACCGGTTAATAAGTCTCGTATTCTTGCGATTGGCGACGGCATACTGACAGATGTGAAGGGAGCATATCTCTACGGTCTTGATGTTCTTTTTATTGGTGCAGGTCTTCATGTTAATGAATATGCAGTAGATGGAGAAATCGCAAGCGACAAGCTTGACACTTTTCTTGAAAAGTTTCATATGCAACCGACTGCTTTTATGATGTCTCTCAGCTGAGATAGATGAAAATATCTTTTCTACGCCTCGCCGATCCGGCGTTCTTACCCGAAAAATTCAGGGATGCTGTTGTTGCGATCGGCAATTTTGACGGTGTTCATCGTGGTCATCAGACTGTGCTGCAATGTGCCCTGGATGAGGCGAAAAAGCGTGGAAAACCGGCCATTGTCCTGACTTTTGAACCTCATCCGCGTACTTTTCTCAAGCCGGAGAGTCCAGTTGATCGTCTGACAGGAGCTGCAGAAAAGGCAGAAATTTTCCGCTGGGCAGGGTTTGATGCTGTAATTGAACAGGTCTTTACAAACGAATTGGCCTCATGTAAAATGAATGTTTTTATAAAAAAAATCCTATTAGGAACATTGGCCGTAAACAGTGTTGTAACAGGAGAAAATTTTCATTTTGGTTATCAACGTCAAGGCAATTCTGCCTTTCTGCAGCAAGCGGGCCAAAAACTCGGTTTTGGTGTCCATGTTGTCGATAGACTCAGGGATGCAAGCGGAACAGTTATATCGTCTAGTCGTATTCGTGCCTTACTGAGAAAAGGTCTTGTCAAAGAAGCAGCAGGGTTACTTGGATATCGTTATACGGTTACGGCACAGGTCATTCGCGGTTCGGCATTGGGATGTACACTTGGCTTTCCTACAGCGAATATGTCACTCCCACCACAAACAAGTTTAAGACTTGGTATCTACGCTGTACGGTTTCGTTCCTCTATCGGAAAAGTATATAATGGTGTGGCAAACTTTGGATTCCGTCCAACGATCAACAAGACTCCAGAACCATTGCTAGAAACCTATATTTTTGATATGTATCAAAATCTTTATGATGAAAAGTGTTCTGTTTCTTTTTTTTCATTTATAAGAAGGGAAAAAAAATTTGATGGTCTCGATTTGTTGATGGCACGTATGTATAAGGATGAAGCAGAAGCTCGTATGACTCTGGCTTTTGCTAGACCGTTGTCTCTCTTGGATGATTACTTGACCTCTGACAGCAGACATGATCCTGACGAAGCTGATCTCTTTGTATGACTTGCCAGCCAGCACCGGTTGCACCACGTGTTTCAAGTCATGTTGCGCTGTGGTACAAACCTGTCGGTGAAGTCCGGACGGTGAGCGCATGCAGAGAAGAGAGTCGCAACTTTGATTACATCCAATTATCATCACTTCCGGTTTTTTGATCAACTGATCACTAATTTCCATTCAATACCTTTATGCAGTCCGTCATGAAAGCAGCCCTATGGAGGTGAGATGACAGAAAACTTCACATTCAAGCTCATTGCCCGTGATGGCATGGCACGATGTGGAAAAATTACAACACCACGCGGTGTTGTGTGTACACCGGCTTTTATGCCAGTTGGAACAGGGGGTACTATAAAAGCTATGTACCTGAATCAGGTTCGGGACTTAGGGACTGACATTATTCTCAGCAACACCTATCACTTAATGCTAAGACCAGGAGCTGAACGTACTGCTCGTCTTGGCGGTTTGCATAAATTTATTTGCTGGGATAGGCCAATTTTGACGGATTCAGGCGGTTTTCAGATCATGTCGCTTGCGGGTTTGTTATGCAAGCTGAATGAAAATGGCGTTACTTTCCGCTCTCATATTGATGGTGTCTATCATGAAATGACGCCGGAACGTTCAATCTATATTCAGAACCTGCTGGATTCGGACATTCAAATGCAACTGGATCAGTGTATCGCTCTGCCTGCCTCCTTTTATGAAATGGCAAAGGCTGTAGAATTATCACTGTGCTGGGCAGAGCGTTGCAAGAATGCTTTTGGTGTTCAGCCAGGAAAGGCTATGTTCGGCATTGTGCAGGGCGGGGATAATCAAAGACTCCGCGAGCACTCTGCAGAAGCATTGAGCATGATGGATCTAAAAGGATATGCTATAGGTGGTCTTGCCGTCGGAGAGCCACAGGATGTCATGTTGCGTATGTTGGATTGTGTTTGTCCGGTTCTCCCGGATGAAAAGCCGCGTTATCTTATGGGAGTTGGAACGCCTGACGATCTTTTGCAAAGTGTGGCACGAGGTATTGATATGTTTGACTGCGTCATGCCTACCCGTGCTGGTCGGCATGGACTTGCCTTTACCAAGTTTGGTAAAATAAATCTGCGCAATGCTCGTTATGCGGAAGATTTACATCCACTTGATGCAGAATCATCCTGCCCTGCTGCATATGATTACAGCCGCGCTTACCTGCATCATCTCGTCAAATCGCGTGAAGCACTTGGAGCTATGCTGCTGACATGGAATAATCTTTCCTACTATCAGCAACTCATGCAAGGTGTCCGTGATGCGATAGAAAAAGGATGCTTTGCTGCTTTTAACACTGCAGTGCGTATCCGCTGGTCCAAGGGAGAAACCACATGATATCGCTATCTGTATAGTATAGAGCAGAGCTGTCTCCAACAAAGAGTTATAAAAAAATAAAAAGTTCTAATCATATTAGATTGGAAATTTCACCAGCTCTTCTTTCAAAGGCATCAACAAGAGTACGGGAGGCAAAATCGAAGATTTTGCCCATCATCACGCTGAATATTGCATTCCTGAATTCATAGTTGATGAAAAATTCTACTTCACAGGCGTTTTCATCTTTGACTGGCCAAAATGACCAAGAATTTTCAAGATACTTGAAAGGACCCTGACTATCAATGTATTGTACATCAATACGTTTTTTGCAGGGCTGAAGACGAATCAGCGTTGTGAAAGTTTCACGAATCAATCCATAGCTCACTGTCATATCAGCAATGAGGACAGTTTTGTCATCTTTAGTACTGGTACTGGATGAATGAACGGTCAGAACCTCACACATTGGCACAAACTCAGGGTATCTTTCTACATCAGCGACCAAAGAAAACATCTGCTCGCTGGGATAGTGTACATATCGCCGTATATTGAAATGCGTCATAGCTATTCAAGACTTCATCTGTCATACGAGACAAGTAGCTCGAGCAGACTGCAGTTTTTTGAAATCAGCACCAGCATGATGAGATGAACGCGTAAGCGGACTTGATGCCATATGTAAAAAACCTTTAGTTTTGCCAATTGTTGCATAAGAGTTGAATTCGTCCGGCGTAACAAAGCGGACAATTGGGTGATGTTTACGGGTGGGTTGCAAATACTGTCCAATGGTCATAAAATCCACGTCAGCGGAGCGCAAATCGTCCATGAGTTGAAGAACCTCATTCCGTTCTTCTCCTAAACCTACCATGATCCCCGATTTTGTGAAAATAGAAGGATCGATTTCTTTCACCTTTTGTAACAAACGAATTGAATGAAAATAACGCGCTCCTGGTCGAACGGTCAAATATTTAGACGGAACCGTCTCCAAATTATGATTAAAAACATCAGGACGCGCAGCAACAACAATTTCAAGGGCTCTGTTCTTGTGGCGGAAATCAGGCGTTAACACCTCAACGGTTGTCAGCGGTGTGTGTTTGCGGATGGAGTCTATGACTGCGGCAAAATGTTGCGCACCACCATCAGGCAAATCATCACGGTCAACAGAAGTAATAACCGCATGTTTCAATTCCATCTGGTTAACTGCTTTAGCAATCCGTTCTGGTTCATCTGGATCAAGCGGTCGAGGAATACCAGTCGCTACATTGCAGAAGGCACAGGCACGAGTGCAAATATCTCCCATGATCATGAAACTTGCATGACGTTGGTGCCAACACTCACCTATATTAGGACAAGCGGCCTCTTCACATATAGTGACAAGTCCGTTCCGATGTACAATATCGCGTGTTTCGGTGTAATCCCTGGCAAGCATAGCCCTGACACGGATCCAATTCGGTTTTTTCAACACCTCGCTATCAGGTTGATGTGCTTTCTCTGGATGACGGATATGTTGCTTTACGATTGTATCAAGAACCCTAACCATAGTTCTTCCTTGTTATGTGCGGAGAGTGAATCGACCAGAAAGTCTCCTCTATGCATTCAACACCATATCGTAAGCGTCAAGTATGCTTTCCTTCATTGTTTCCGATAAAGTTGGATGTGGGAAAATCGAGTGAATCAACTCTTCTTCTGTTGTTTCAAGATTCATGGCAATGACAAACCCTTGAATCAGTTCTGTAACTTCCGCTCCAATCATATGAGCACCCAGCAGTTGGCCACTGTTCCTGTCAAAAATTGTTTTGACAAATCCTTGATCTTGGCCAAGAGCAATGGCCTTACCATTTGTTGCAAAAGAATAACGACCAACACGAATATCATAACCGGCGTTCTTCGCTTTTTCTTCCGTCAAACCAACTGAAGCCACCTGAGGTGTACAATAGGTACAGCCTGGAATCCTCCCTTTATCCAATGGATGAGCTGTTGACAGATTGGCAATCTTTTCAATGCATATCACCCCCTCTTTCTCTGCCTTGTGGGCGAGCATAGGCGCCCCAGCAACATCACCGATAGCATAGATTCCAGGAATATTGGTGCGACTCCAGACATCCGTGATGATGCAGCCACTATCAACTGCAACACCCAATGACTCAAGTCCAATATTTTCCACATTGCCCTGTACACCCACTGCAGAGATAAGACACTCTGCATGAATGATCTGTCCTTTCCCATCATGATAAATATGTGCAATAATGGATTGAGCCGTCTTCTCAATTTTTTGAATCCTGGCACTGGTCAAGATGCGGATCCCGCGCCTCTCAAATTGCTTGCGAGCAAAGATGGAAATTTCGGCATCTTCAGATGACATAATTTGTGGCTGCAGCTCGATCAGTGTTACCACGGAGCCCATATCGCGATAAAAAGAAGCAAACTCAACACCGATTGCACCTGATCCTACGATTACTAAGGATTTTGGGATAGCTTCTGGAGCTATCGCCTCAAAATAGGTCCAGACTAATTTACCGTCTGGCTCAACCCCCGACAGTATGCGCGGACGCGCACCGGTAGCAACGATAACATGCCTGGCTTCATAGACACCTTCAGCAAGGATCTCTACGGCAAGTTTTTCCGATTTTCTAACAATAATCTGTGCGGGTTTATCATCCACCGCACCACGTATCACTCTTGCCTCTCCCCAGATGATATCAATTTTATTCTTTTTCATCAGAAAATGGATACCGCTGTTGAGCCGGGCTGATACTTCGCGCGAACGGGCGACGACTGCCTGAATATCAACATTGATCGAACCATCGAGCTGTAGACCGTAATCCTTTGCATGTTCCAAAAAACATTTTATTTCTGCAGAACGCAACAAAGCTTTGGTCGGGATGCAGCCCCAGTTCAGACAAATGCCACCAAGATGCTCACGCTCAACAATAGCTGTTTTGAAGCCCAATTGTGCAGCACGAATCGCTGTTGCATAACCACCCGGGCCAGCACCAACTAGAATAACATCATACATTATCGACACAAGCTTTCCTCCACTGAATTTTCTCGAGTAGAAATGTAGTAGAATAACCGTAATACAACATTGTCCCCATGACCTTAGAATTAGAATAGCTTGCGCTTTATATAAATCAAATCATTAAGCATTACATTGCGGCATGAATCTAAGCCAATATGGCCAATGGATTCTCGATAAGTCCTTTAAAGGTCCGTGCAAGTTCTGCTGCTAAGGCACCGTCAACTGCCCGGTGATCAACAGAGATCATGACCGTCATCATGGTTGCAATGTTAGGAACACCGTTTTTGGCAACAACACGCTCTTCGCCTGCGCCTATCGCAAAGATTATTGCCTGCGGCGGATTAATGATGGCAGAAAATGCCTTTACGCCAAACATTCCCATATTGGAAATAGACACAGTCCCGCCCTGATATTCTTCAGGTCTGAGCTTCATCTGCCGTGCACGGCTTGCTAATTCTTTCATTTCACTAGATATTGTCTTCAAAGATTTTTCATCAGCATGACGTATTATTGGTGTAATAAGACCATTGTTAATTGATACAGCAACACCAATATCCGAATGAGCATGGCGAGCAAGACCATCCTCAAGCCACGAGACGTTGGCGCCAGGAACCATTTTCAATGCTAATGCCACAGCTTTTATGATCATATCATTAACAGACAGTTTAGGGACGATAATGGAATTCTCATCTGTCTGACTGACACCCATCAAGGCAGAATGAGTAGCCTTATTTAGCCTGGAACGAAGCTTTAACAATGCATCCAGCTCACAATCGACCATGACATAGAAATGCGGCACAGTTTGCTTTGATTCCACCAACCGCTTAGCAATTGTTTTGCGCATGCTGTTATGAGGTATTATTTCATATTCACCCTGTGTAAAGAATTGGAGCAACTGATCATCTCCTGACCTTTTCAGGGTCGCATCGGCAGTCTTTATGTCTGTTTCGACATCACGTTTTATGACTCGGCCATGCGGCCCCGTTCCATACAATGAACCGACATCAACACCTTTCTGTATAGCTAGCCGCCGTGCAAGAGGCGAAGCAAATACTCGAGTATCCTTTGTCGACCGTGGAGGTGGAGTAAAAACAGGTGCTGCAACAGGCATTTCAGGAAGTACGATGCCCTTTGTTTCTGCCTGATCTGATACGAAAATAGACGACGTAGCACTTTTTATATCAGTGATTTTTTTTATATCCTCACCTTCTTCAGTCAGAAGAGCGATCACAGTATTAACCTTGATACCCAGTGTACCGGCAGGAACAAGAATTTTTGCAAGAGTCCCTTCATCAACTGCTTCTACTTCCATGGTTGCTTTATCTGTTTCAATTTCAGCAATCACATCACCTGGATTAATCCTATCACCTTCCTTGACAAGCCATTTGGCTAGATTGCCTTCTGCCATTGTTGGGGAAAGTGCAGGCATGGTAATTTCTACAGGCATCTGTATTTTCCTTTACAATTTGTAGGTAACAGTCTTAACAGCATCAATAACTTCCATAACATTTGGCAACGCGAGTTTTTCCAGATTGGCTGCATAAGGCATAGGCACATCTTTACCGGTAATGGTCAGCACCGGTGCATCAAGCCAATCAAACGCCTGCTGCATGATGCGGGTGGCAATTTCTGTCCCGACAGAGGATTGTGGAAATCCCTCCTCAACGGTAACTAGACGTCCAGTTTTTTTAACCGACTTAAGAATAGCTTGCAAATCCATTGGCCGAATAGTACGAAGATCAATAAGCTCAACATCAATGTCAAGTGTGGTCAGTGCATCAACAGCTTCAAGCGCATAGCGCATACCAGCACCAAAAGCAACCAATGTTACATCATTCCCAACCCTATGAAGACGAGCCTTGCCGATTGGTAATAAGAAATCATCAAGCTTAGGGACTTTAAAAAGGTCCCCATAGAAAAGCTCATTTTCAAGAAAAATTACAGGATTTTCATCACGGACAGCAGCTTTAAGAAGTCCTTTAGCATCTGCTGCCGTATAAGGTATCACGACCTTCAATCCGGGGATATGGCTGTACCATGCTGCGTAACACTGTGAATGCTGGGCACCAACTCGTGCAGCAGCACCGTTCGGTCCGCGGAAAACAATTGGTACTGACATTTGTCCACCAGACATATAACGGGTTTTAGCCGCTGAATTAATGATCTGATCAATCGCTTGCATAGCAAAATTAAAGGTCATGAACTCGACAATCGGACGCAAGCCTGCAAAGGCAGCACCAATTCCAAGGCCAGTAAAACCATGCTCAGTAATTGGCGTATCAACGACACGACGTTCACCAAATTCTTCCAAAAGCCCTTGTGAAACCTTATAGGCTCCCTGATATTGTGCAACCTCTTCTCCCATGAGGAACACATCTTCATCACGACGCATTTCTTCAGCCATAGCATCACGCAATGCTTCACGCACCGTCATCATCTCCATTTCAGTGCCTGGTGGGATAGAAGGATCAAGAGCATTAGATTGCATACCTGCCTTTTCAGAGGGTAGCGGACAAGGGAATGCCAAACCTGCCGCCATGCTCTCAACATCATCTATTGTCTCTCCATCTTGATCTTGAAGAAGTACTGCAAGCCGTGCATTAACCTTGATATTAACAGATCCTGCAGGCACGAATATACGACCTATAATGCCATCATCGACTGCTTCCACTTCCATGATTGCCTTATCTGTTTCAATTTCAGCAATCACATCACCTGGACGAACCCGATCACCTTCCTTCACAAGCCATTTAGCAAGATTGCCTTCTACCATTGTCGGGGAAAGAACGGGCATCAAAATGTCTATTGCCATATCTTTCTCTCCGTTATATTATAATATCCGTATATAGCTCAGACACATCCGGTTCAGGATCCCCTTTGGCAAAATCCGCTGCTTCAGCAATAATTGCGCGTACGTGTTTATCCACTTCATTCAAATCCTTCTCACTCGCCCAACTTTTTTCAATCAGACGTTGTTTGACCTGATCAATAGCATCGCGCTCAACCCGCATTTTCTGAACTTCTTCCTTACTACGGTATTGCGCTGGATCGGACATAGAATGACCGCGGTAACGATATGTTTGCATGTCAAGAATCATTGGTCCATTTCCGGAACGTGCCCAAGAAATTGCTGTATCAGCAGCTGCCTTGACGGCACGAACATCCATACCATCAACCACAATACCAGGAATCTCGAATGAAAGGCCACGGCAAGACAGATCTGTATCAGCTGAAGCACGAGCAACAGATGTTCCCATCGCATACTGATTGTTTTCAATAATATAGACAACAGGCAGCTTCCACAGGGAAGCCATATTGAAACTTTCATAAACCTGTCCCTGATTGGCAGCACCGTCTCCAAAAAATGTGAGAGCGACATTGTCATTGCCACGATAACGATTGGCAAAGGCAAGACCAGTACCGATCGGCACCTGTGCCCCAACAATACCATGACCGCCATAAAAGCCCTTTTCATCCGAGAACATATGCATCGAGCCGCCCTTTCCTCTAGAAAGACCACTACGCCGGCCTGTCAACTCAGCCATAACACCGCGTGGGCTCACTCCTGCAGCAAGCATATGACCGTGATCGCGATAAGACGTGATAATTTGGTCATCACCCCTGGCAGCTTTCAGCATTCCAACAACGACAGCCTCCTGTCCGATGTAAAGATGACAGAAACCGCCAACAAGTCCCATACCGTAAAGTTGCCCTGCCTTTTCCTCAAACCGCCTGATGAGAAGCATCTCTCTGTAGGCATCAAGCTCTTCCTCTTTGGTAAATGTAATAGGACACGGAGATACAATTTTGTTGGATAGAGAGGCTTTTGCAACTCTGGATAAGGACTTTTTTGCTTGTGCTGCCATATTTTGCTCCCTGTGATCGATCTTGTAAAATACGCCGTAGACAGTAAAGTTACAAGTTAATAAAAATAAACGATACCATCGCAAGATATTGTTTTTGCAATATTTTTTATTCAACCGAATTTTGGTTCATTTCCCCTATCTCTTTGGGGATTATAATGGTAATTTCATTCGAGAATGAAAGATTCAGGTTTTTTCTGGCATATTCATCCAGCATATCCCTCTCAATGGCCCCATCGCGCAGAAGTGTTACCCTCTTTTCAAGGAGCATCCGCTGACTCTCTAGTTTTTTCCGTTCAGCTTGCAAAAGAGCAATATGTTCCTCAAGCGTAGCCCGTGAATAAAGACCATACTCTCCATGGTAGAGATGATACCCAAAATAGAAAAGCACACCAACTGTCAAAATAGGTAAAAAGCGACGGATTCCGCTCCGCCGTCTTTGTTTCGTCCACAAAGGATAAGGAGTATCGGTGATGAGAGACTCTAACACTCTAACGTCAGTGTATCAGGATCATGAATCAAACTCTTTTTTTTTCAATGTGAAAGCCAGAATAACCTGCGTAGCACGCCTGTTTGCCCAGTTCTTGTTCAATACGGATAAGCTGATTGTATTTAGCGAGGCGGTCTGAACGGGTCAGAGATCCTGTTTTGATTTGACCGCAATTTGTGGCTACAGCAAGATCAGCAATTGTTACATCTTCTGTTTCACCAGAGCGATGTGATATAATAGCAGTGTAACCTGCTTTATGGGCCGTGTCGACAGCGTGAAGTGTTTCGGTCAAGGTGCCAATCTGGTTGACTTTTATGAGAATTGAGTTAGCAATTCCCTTTTTAATACCATCCCGCAAACGAGCTGAATTGGTGACAAAAAGATCATCCCCTACTAATTGACACTTGCCGCCGATAAGATCGGTTAACTGCCTCCATCCATCCCAATCATCTTCAGCCATGCCGTCTTCAATAGAAATAATTGGATAATTATCCACCAATTTTGAAAGATATACTGCCTGTCCCTGTGCATCACGTGTTATTTTCTCTTCCGCATAGATATATTTTCCATCTTTGAATAATCCTGTCGCGGCACAATCAAGACCGAGCGCAATATCAGCCCCTGGTCTAAACCCAGCCTGCTCAATCGATTTTACAATAAAATCAAGGGCAGTTTCAGCATTCTTCAAACCAGGTGCAAAACCACCCTCATCCCCTACATTAGTACTATGACCAGCATTCTTCAGCTGTTTCTTCAAAGTGTGAAAAACTTCCGCACCAAAACGGAGTGCCTCGCGGAAATCTTTAGCTCCGACAGGGACAATCATAAATTCCTGAAAATCAATCAGGTTATCTGCATGCATGCCACCATTAATGACATTCATCAACGGCGTCGGCAGTAAAGATGCCTGTACGCCACCAAGATAGCGATAAAGTGATAAATTGCAGGATGTTGCAGCTGCCTTCGCGATAGCAAGCGAAACACCTAAAATGGCATTAGCACCCAGACGAGCTTTGTTTGGTGTTCCATCAAGCTCTATCATTAGACGGTCAAGTGTCATCTGATCCCTAGCATCAAGACCAACCAATCCAGCCGAAATTTCACTATTCACAGCATTGACAGCTTGCGCCACACCTTTGCCCTGATAACGGGAACCACCATCACGTCGCTCAACTGCTTCATGAACACCTGTTGACGCCCCTGATGGTACAGATGCTCGCCCGAAAGAACCGTCTTTAAGAAAGACATCAACTTCAACTGTTGGGCTCCCACGGCTATCAAGAATTTCACGACCAAGAATATCAATAATTGCAGTCATACCGCCCTACTTTCCACCACATATGATCAACATATGATAAATGACCTTAGTTAAATTCTCAGCGGCCTTTCTACCAGATCATCGGCAGAAAGTAAAACTGTACACCCAGAGAGGCTTGAATGTATTGTCCTACTTAACCCTATAACCCTTTTGTTATACGATCGAAATCCATCAATTTCTTTAACAGTTCTGCAAGCTCATTGAGCTTGACCATAACAGGCCCATCAGAGGGCGCATGCTCAGGATCCTGATGCGTTTCGATAAACACACCGGCAACACCAACAGCAACAGCCGCACGCGCTAGTACTTCAACAAATTCGCACTGACCATCCGAGGTCTTCCCCTTGCCTCCTGGCTGCTGCACCGAATGAGTAGCATCAAAAATGACCGGGGCACCAAACCGAGCCATAATGGGTAAAGAGCGCATATCTGATACAAGCGTATTATAACCAAAAGAGATGCCTCGCTCACACGCCATAACGTCACGGTTGCCACTGTCGGTTATCTTGGCAAGAACATTCTCCATATCCCATGGAGCAAGAAACTGACCTTTTTTGACATTGATAACACGTCCTGTCTTGGCTGCAGCAACAAGTAGATCAGTCTGTCGGCAAAGAAATGCTGGAATTTGCAAGATATCAACAATATCAGAAACTTCACGACATTGTTCTTCTGTATGAATATCGGTTAAAATGGGAAAATCAAAGATGGTTTTCAATTCACAAAATACAGTTAGTGCCTCTTCTAGACCAATGCCACGCTTTGTATTCAACGATGTCCGGTTTGCTTTATCAAAGCTTGATTTGTAAACGAAACCAATTCCTAGACTATCAGTGATCTGTTTCAATTTTCCTGCCATTTCAAAGGCATGATCACGACTCTCCATTTGACATGGCCCGGCAATTAGAACGAGCGGCGCTACATTAGAGAAAGTCACATTTCCTACCGTAATAACGCTATTAGGCCTAGACATCATATTTCCCAGGATAAAATTTGAAGAATAGCATAGATTTCTCACTGAGAATAGAATTTCCTAGAAATGCGTCGTGATGAAGATGTGTTCCTCATGGTCCTAGGAGACTGGTATGTGATGCATTTCTGCTATCAATTATCATGATCTGACAAAAGTGTTCTGAGAATCAAGTGTTCTGAGAATCAGAGGTCATGATCGTTAAAGTCTTTTGCTCTGATCGACAGCCGCTGCAATGAAGGAAGAAAAAAGGGGATGTGGTTCAAACGGGCGGGATTTCAATTCAGGGTGGTATTGCACACCGATAAACCATGGATGATCTGTATACTCCACCGTTTCAGGCAGAACACCATCTGGCGACATACCAGAAAAAATAAGACCACAAGCCTCAAGCCGTTCCTTATAGGCAATATTGACCTCATATCTGTGCCGATGTCGTTCAAAAATATCCGTTTTTCTATAAATATCTGCAATCCGCGATCCTCTTTTTAAATTTGCCTCATAAGCTCCAAGCCGCATTGTTCCACTGAAGCTACATGAAGAACCAACACAGTGTTTTTTATAGTTATTGTCTTCTAAACGCTCTACTATCAGTCCAACAACAGGCTCCCGTGCAGGACCAAACTCGGTTGAAGAGGCGTCAACGATCCCAACAAGATTACGTGCCACCTCAACACAGGCCATTTGCATGCCAAAACAAATGCCAAAAAACGGTATCTTGTATTCTCTAGCAAAACGGATTGCAAGAATTTTTCCTTCCGCTCCACGCACACCAAATGCCCCAGGGACCAGAATCCCCTGAACATTTTTCAGATATGATGCGGGTGTCTCTTGTTCAAAAACTTCTGACTCAATCCATTCAAGATTTACATGCACCTTGTTCGCCAATCCTCCATGCCCCAGCGCTTCAATCAGAGACTTGTAAGCATCCTTGAGACCAGTATATTTTCCGACAATTGCAATTGTCACCTCTCCCTCAGTATTATGGATACGTTTTGATATTTCTCGCCAGTTCTGCATATTAGGCTTGACCGTAGAATGCATACCAAAAGCCGCCAGCACTTCAGAATCAAGCCCTTCATGTTGATAGGCGAGCGGTACATCGTAAATTGATGCAACATCAAGTGCCTGAATCACAGCAGAATAGCGTACATTGCAGAATAATGACAGTTTTCTGCGTTCTGATTCTGGAATAGGCCGATCCGTACGCACCAGCAAAATACAAGGGACAATGCCGACTGATTGTAGCGCCTGAACCGAATGCTGAGTTGGCTTTGTTTTGAGCTCACCTGTAGTAGGTATAAAAGGCATCAGTGTCAGATGTACGAAGATTGCATGCTGTCGCGGTAGATCATTATGTAGCTGTCGAATCGCTTCAAGGAAAGGCATTGCCTCGATATCACCCACCGTGCCACCAATTTCACACAGAACAAAATCATATGCCTCATTTCCGCTAGTAATGAATAGTTTAATCTCATCCGTCACATGTGGAATGACCTGAACAGTTGCGCCAAGATAATCGCCGTTTCTCTCACGCTCAATGATATTCTGGTAAATGCGACCAGTGGTAATATTGTCCTGCCGATTGGCAGATCGACCAGTAAACCGTTCATAATGCCCTAAATCCAGATCTGCCTCAGCTCCATCATCAGTGACAAACACTTCACCATGTTGGTAGGGTGACATCGTGCCTGGGTCAACATTAAGATAAGGATCAAGCTTGCGGATCCGCACTCTGTATCCACGAGCCTGAAGAAGTACAGCCAAAGCTGCTGCAGCTACACCTTTTCCCAAAGAAGAAACCACACCACCAGTGATAAAAATATATCGCACCATGGGGTTGCAATGATAAGTGTTCTGCAACGACTCCTCCAGAAGATAATGAACATTATACATTTCAACAAACCGCAAGGAAGTGTTGAATCAGACTATCATGGACATAGACAGATGGAGTGACTCTACATGCCCACTAACCTGCCGCAGCCTTCCTCTCCTTATTGCCACTCATTGCTCATCACTCAAGCTATGATTAGCATCGTGTGGCATAAGATTCTTCTTCTGACTGGAGTTTGAAATTGAAATCCGATCTAGAACATCCGATCCGCTTTTAGAAGATAGACTTTGAAAGACAGTCAGAATGATAGAGGACAAAAAGAAAAATATTGCAAAAATTGTCGTCAAACGGGTCAAGGAATTTTTTGTCCCACGGGCCATCATAAAACCGGCACTACCACCAATACCCAGGCCTCCACCCTCAGAATGCTGAAGCAGAATAATACCAACAAGCACAATAACAATCAGCAAATGCACAACGACGATAACTGTTTGCATCGAATCTACCCTTTCACCAACACAACACTTGTTCTGCAAAACACTGAAACGAACACCTTTAGTATTCCCACTTGAGAACACAGCAAAGCCGTCATCCACTCTCCTATACTTCGATGGCTGTTTACACTCAAGAGGATGATAATCCAAGAGTAAATCAAAATCTTTGCTCTTATTCTTGGCGATATACATCACAAATTGCGAGAAAATCCGCTGCTTTTAAACTTGCATGACCAACAAGAACCCCATCAACTTGATCAATATTCAATAGGGTTTCAGCGTTACCTGGATTAACAGACCCACCATACAGTACGCGAATTCTATTCCCGTGAAGGCCAAAACGAGTATACAGGTTGTCGCGAATACCAGCATGCACTTCTGCCACATCACGTGGTATTGGTGTTTTTCCCGTTCCAATAGCCCAAACTGGTTCGTAGGCAATAACCAGACATGTGGCATCCACGTCATCTTGTAGAGCATCGAGGCACTGGCGAGTAATAACATCCAGTGTCTGACCGCTCTCTCGCTGCTGTAATGTCTCGCCCACACAAATAATAACCTGAAGTCCTGCCCTACATGCCGCAGCAGCTTTCGTCCGCACGATTGCATTCGTCTCATGGTGATTGATACGCCGTTCAGAATGACCAACTATAACATAATCTGCGCCAGCATCTTTCAACATTGTCGCAGATATATCACCAGTATGGGCCCCGCTATCGTTATAATGGCAATCTTCTCCGCCAAGCAAGAGGGTTTTTCCTTGTAATGTCTCTGCCGCACGTGATAGAAGAGTGGCTGGTAGACAGACCAAAGCGTCTATATGTTTCTCTGCACCACGCTCCAACCCAGCAGCAATTGCATGAAGCTCTATGAGCGATTCACCTGTGCCATTCATTTTCCAGTTTCCTGCAATAAGCGGGCGTTTTCTGGATTTCATGTGTTCCTCCTTGAATCTGCCAGAAAAAAATGGGTATGAACAAGCCTGATTCTATTTTTTTCAGTTGCTAAGATAGAACTGAAAATCGTCGTTTTACCTTGCATACCGGATCAGCGTGAGGCAAACAAATGGTCAATGAGAATTGACATGATGCCATAACATAAATGGGATTATTTTATGCTCAATCAACTTCGTTCTTCTGCCAAGTCATGGGCTGTCAAAATTTTTCTCGGCATTGTACTGGCATGCTTTATTCTCTGGGAAATCCCTAGCATGTTACAGAACAAGGGCGATAATACTTTTTTGAGATCAGGACAATCAGTCATAAAAGCACAAACGTATCTATTGGCGCTGCATGACACCCTAATCCGCAATGCCGATGCTATTGGCCATCATCTGACTCAGAGTGAGATTAAAAAATTTTCTATTCCACAGCGCGTGTTCAGCCGCATGTACAGTGATATTTTGCTCGATGAACAGGTCAGGTTGATGAAAATTAGTGCTTCCAATGTAAGCACAGCACGGTTGCTTGAAAGAGATCCGCTGCTTAAGACCATGGATGGTCAGTTTGATAAAGGTCGATTCATTGACTATGTGCAGAAGATACATACAACTCAAGCTGATTTGTTCCGCTATATCAACAACCAGGCAAAACGTGATCAGGTAATAGCTGCGAGCACCAATAGACTGCAAGCACCTGATACATTCTATTCAGCTGTGCTGTTGTTTCAACAGGAAACACGTGCAGTTAATTATCTAGAACTCACCCCTTCCTTTATTGGAAAGATACCTAATCCTAATAAAGAAATATTGGAGCACTGGTTTGAAAAAAACAACAATCATTTTCGTACACCAGAGTATAGACAAATAACCTATATGCACATGTTTACTGAAAAACTTGCTCGTCCACAGGATATCTCAGAAGAGGCCATAAAAGCATTTTACGAACACAATAGGGAGCGCTACCACACACCAGAAAGACGCACCATAGAGTTATTACGTTTTAAAAACCGGGAAGAAGCTGACTCTGCAGCGGAAAAGCTAGCCGCTGGTCAAGCCTTTGAGGAACTAGTTATCGGAGAAAAAAAGACCCTGAAAGAGATTCGTCATGGGCCTTTAAAGAAGTCAGAAATACCCATACTCATAGCCTCTAATGTCTTTGGTCTTGAGAAAGGAGCCATCAGCGGTGTCATTAATGATATTCAGGGACCTGTCATTATACGGGTTATTGACATTCAACGAGCGATGTCTCTTTCTCTTTCCACCGTTCGGGAGACAATCCGTAATGAGATCGCATATAAAGTCGCTGCTAATCTCCTACACGAGAATAGAAAGAAAATTGAAAATGCCCGTTTTGAAGGTGCAACCCTAAAAGAACTTGCTAGTGAATATGATCTCATTGCTCACGAGATCACTATTGATGCTAATGCTCAAACCCCAGATGGAACAAAGCTTGCAGATCTTCCTGATCCGGTCATATTCCTGCCAGCTGTGTTCCAGAGTATGGCAGGTGTAGACGCCGATCCCCTGGACTTAGGGAACGGTTATCTCTGGTTTCATCTTGAAAGAATCATCGCTTCCAGTGAGCGTACACTTGATCAGGTAGGTGATGCAGCAAGTGCGCTTTGGAAAGAGCAACAAATCCAGCATCTTCTAGATGAAAAGGCTACGGAGATGAAAAAGGCACTAGATCATGGGATGACTATTGAAGAAATTGCTAACCAATATGGACTAGAAACAAATACAGAGCGTGAACTCCGCCGTGACCATATAAGCAAAAAACTCGGAAAAACAGCAACAACAGCGGTATTCTCAGGGGCTTGTGGGACAAACCATATTGCCAGCGGGGCTGATGGAAAGTCCCGCATCATTTTCAAAATCACAGATGTGACTGATCCCCTAGATACCAAGGAGGCGCAATCTCTGTCAACATATGAACGTAACAGCATCTCAGAACATCTGAGAGATGATCTGACCGCACTGTTGGTCTCAGCCAGCGAGAAAATACACCCGGTCTGGATCAATAACGCGTTATATAATCATTTATTACGAGAGGCTCTGTAAGCATGCATAATCTTAAATCGTTTATTAAAAAATTGGCAAAAGGGATGATATTATCTCGTGAGGAAGCGGCAGAAGCTTTCTCCATCATCATGTCAAGAGATGCAACTGCTGCTCAGATCGGTGCTTTTCTAATGGCATTGCGTATACGAGGAGAAACCATTGATGAAATTGCCGGCGCCGTCTCTGCAATGAGGAAAAAAATGCTTGCCATCGATATACATGAAGATGCAATTGATATTGTCGGAACCGGTGGTGATTGTTCAGGATCCTATAATGTTTCTACAGCCAGCGCGTTTGTTGTATCAGGTGCAGGTGTTAGCGTTGCTAAACATGGAAACAAGGCACTTTCTTCAAAGACGGGGGCAGCAGACATATTAAAACAACTCGGTGTTAATATTGATGCAACACCTGAACTAGTCACACGTTGTATTAATGAAGTTGGTCTTTGTTTCATGTTTGCGCCAACTCATCATCCGGCTATGCGCTATGTAGGACCTATTCGGACAGAGCTGGGAATCCATACAATTTTTAACATTTTGGGACCACTGTCCAATCCGGCAAATGTCAAACGGCATCTGATCGGTGTTTTTTCTCCGAAATGGATCTTGCCCATTGCTCAGACACTTCAGGCCCTTGGATCAAGATCATTTTGGGTTGTTCATGGTAACGGACTTGATGAACTAACCACTGCGGGTGAAACAACAGTAGCTTCTATTAGAAATAGTGAAATAACAACCTTTACAGTGACTCCGGAAGAAGCGGGACTGCAACGTGTCTCTCCCTGTCAATTAAAAGGCAGTACGCCAGAAAAGAATGCAGAAGCCTTTCTGGCTGTGCTATGTGGTCGACGCAATGCCTATCGCGATATCGTGCTCCTGAATTCGGCAGCAGCACTTATCATCGCGGGGAAAACAAAAGATTTGAAGGAGGGGGTTGCTATGGCAGCAAAAAGCATTGACAGTGGCAGCGCAAAAACCGTGCTTGACCGTCTTGTTGCTGTCTCAAATGGAGAAGAGCTGCATCATGAATGACATCTTGCAAAGAATCGAGTCTTATAAGCGCAAAGAGATAGCCAAAGCAAAATCGACATGTTCTTTAGACGAATTAAAAGCGCGTATTAGTGATATTGATAAACCGTTGGGCTTTATAAAGCAACTAAAAAAAAAAATTACACAAGGACAATTCAGCCTGATCGCTGAAATAAAAAAAGCTAGCCCATCCAGGGGCATGATTCGTGAAGTTTTTAATCCACCAGAATTAGCTTGTGCCTATGAAGAAGGAGGCGCTGCCTGCCTCTCTGTTTTGACAGATCAACATTTTTTTCAAGGTACAGCACAATTTCTGATCCATGCGCGGTCTTCCTGTAGCCTGCCGATTTTGTGTAAGGATTTTTTCTTCGATCCCTATCAGGTTTATGAAGCGCGGAGCTGGGGAGCTGATTGCATTCTAATTATTCTTGCAGCCATAGATGATGATTTGGCACGAGCTTTGGAAAAAGCAGCTTTTGAGCTTGGCATGGATGTGCTCATTGAAACTCACGATGAGGCTGAAATGGAAAGAGCACTGAAACTTACTTCACCGTTGATCGGTATTAACAACCGTAACTTGCGGAATTTCACCGTTGATCTTTCTAATTCAGCGCGCCTCGCTAATATGGTCCCGCCTGACAAGCTGCCGGTTGCAGAAAGCGGAATCTTTAACAATGCGGATTGTCAAAGGCTGAAAAAAAGCGGCATTGAATGTTTCTTAATTGGTGAGAGTCTTATGCAACAACAAGATATTACAGCAGCAACCAGAAAATTACTCGGGATTTAAACACACTCGATTCACATATCGCGTATGCCATAGATGATTTTTGTCTCATTCATTGCACAGCAAAGAGTGCTGCAGCAACAGCACGATCCTCACTCAGCAAAACATTGAAGGTCCGCACTGCTGCTCCCGTGCTCATTGGTTCTACAATGATATGATGCAGGTGCAAAACATCACAGACCTCTGCTGATAGAAGGCATAGATCTTCACCAGTTCCTACAAGGAGTATTTCAATATCGTTCGCTTCTGCCAAAACCCGGCTAAGCTCATTCAAAGCAGGTATCGTTTTCTCAGGATACCATCCATAAATACCCGAAGGTAAACAAAGAATAGACCCGCAGTGCGACATATCAGCAAAACGAAACCCCCCATTTCCATAAACATCCACCGGGGCACGCTTAGGAAAATGCGCCTGACGTATTTCTATGCCCTTTTCCATGTTCTTGGCCATGATCTCATAAACCCGATTTTACGCATTCCTTTAAACTCATCATCCAAGCATCAGCCGATGCGCAGTCATGCGAAAAACGTCCCCCTAGTCTGCCGTAGAAGATGCAATAAACGCTAGGATGGCTAACATGATGGGTCCCTGGGAACGGCTATCCCTCTCTAATCTCTAAGCAAGTGCTCATTCTGATCATGAGCGACCACGATGGCTATGCTCCAAATTTCGATAAAAAATACACGTTGCGATGTAATGTTAAGATATACGCATGTCAAGCTCATTTGTTCTGGCGTTTTACGCTAGCTTTTCCTTTACTTCCCTCATAAACCGGTTCTCCTCTGACCCGGACGCCATTCAAGGTGTTACGTACAACACGTACCCGTACACCGTCTGCAACTTCCACTTCGAGTTCTCCAACATCATCATAAACTTTGCTGACTTTCCCGATCAGACCACCGCCTGTTACAACAGTATCACCCCTGCGCGTAGAATTTACCATTTCCTGATGTTTTTTCATCTGCACACGTTGCGGACGGATAATCAGAAAATACATAATGATAAAAATCAAAATCAGCGGAATAAACATAGAAACCTGACCCGACATCCCCACCAAGGAATCCGTAGTCTGTGCATAGGCTGGCGTCATGAACATGATATCCTCCTTAAATAAGATTGAACGCAACACAAATTTCCATGGCAACAGATTATTAACCATCCCTTCAAGAACACATCTATTGCTCTTTGTTTTTTCCCGCGCAATAATGTCGTACAATAAACCGCAATAGATGGCCTCTTTAATACCTTATTTTATAAAGAATAGTGAGTGTTTGAGTTTCTCTGGATATTCCAATGAAAAAAAATCATCTTCTCATTCAGTTGGATAAGCTCATTTCTATCCTATCACGTATAGCACAGCCGGTACCTCACCCTATTGAAGCAGAAAAGGCTGACTGCTTTGTCTGGAACCCGCAAACTCTTTTGGCAACCCCGGTTAAAAACGTAAACCGCATTGATATATGCCTGATTGTAGGGATTAATAATATCCGTGACATTCTCATTGAGAATACAAGACGTTTTGCCAAAAATCTACCTGCCAATAATGTGCTGTTGTGGGGAGCACGAGGCATGGGTAAATCCTCTCTTATCAAAGCTGCTCAGGGTTTCATTAATCAGGAGCAGATGCACTTGAAACCTTTGAAGCTGATTGAAATACACCGTGAAGATATCAGTACATTGCCGCTTTTGATGAAAGAACTGAAAAAAAGCAAATATCGTTTTATTCTTTTCTGTGATGATCTTTCCTTTGACTATGAAGATACATCATATAGATATCTTAAAACGGCGCTTGACGGCAGTGTCGAAGGACCTCCAGAGAATGTCCTGTTTTACGCGACTTCTAACAGAAGACATCTTATGCCACGTGACATGATTGATAATGAAAGATCCTTGATTCATCCATCAGAAGCGATTGAGGAAAAGGTCTCTCTTTCTGATCGTTTTGGCTTGTGGCTCGGATTTAACACCTGCAGTCGTAAAGATTATCTAACAATGGTGGAAAATTATGCCAGATACTATAGACTGGATGAAGAGCCGGAAAAATTACATAGAGACGCTCTTGCATGGTCAATCGCACGCGGTAGCTCGTCTGGCCGTGTCGCTTGGCAATTCATACAAGATCTGGCTGGGCGCCTTGGTAAAACCCTCATATAAAAATGGGCGATATGTTTTATACCATACCAGCTCAGTTCTTGCTATGTTATAGATCATCTATAAAAATAGTGGTATAGAAAACAGTCTGTTGAAGGCCATGTAACTGTATATAGCACCATGCTTGCTTACACGATCTGTATCCATATCGTACAGTAGAATATTCTTTTTTGCACGGCACGGTATTCTTCCCTATTAAATTTCTTAATGTTTCTTGCTTCCCTTTATCATTCATCACATTCATCAGGTATTTCTCAGGGAGAATCTCACATGCGACTTCATTTCATTACAAGCGAGACAACCGAAGCAGCAAAAGCCAGGAAGAGACTTATCAAGAAATATGGACAGACATCACGATTAGAAGCGAACGTTATCATTGTTCTCGGAGGCGATGGTACAATGTTGCATGTTGTGCGTGATTTCATGAATACCGACAAACTTATCTATGGAATGAATCGCGGCTCTGTCGGCTTTTTTATGAATGAATACGAAGAAGATGAACTCCCAGAAAGAATCGCTAGTGCCCGCATAGAGGAGATTCGACCACTACGAATGCTAGCTGAATCTGAAAAAACAGACCGGATTGAAGCACTTGCGATCAATGAGGTATCGCTCTTTCGTCAATCCTATCAGGCAGCAAAAATAAAAATAAGTGTAGATGAAAAAATCCGCATAGAGGAATTAATCTGTGATGGCGTTATGGTCGCAACACCTGCTGGATCAACAGCTTATAATTTCTCAGCACAGGGACCGATCCTGCCTTTGACGGCACCGCTGATGGCGTTGACACCAGTCAGTCCATTCCGTCCCAGGCGTTGGCATGGCGCTCTGCTACCCAATGATGTTACAGTACGTTTTGATCTTTTGGAAAGCAAAAAGAGGCCGGTTAATGCAGCTGCTGACAATATTGAGGTGAAATCAGTACGCTCAGTGATTATCAGTTCAACAACAGATGTCAAAGGTCGTATTTTATTTAATCCAAATCACTCTTGGGATGAACGAATATTACTAGAACAGTTTTCCTATTGACAATAATTTGCACTTCATCGTAATATTTCTTCCGCTCCGATGTATACTGACACTGATTTTATTGACTTTGCTGTCTAAGAATCGTAAATCGTAAGATGTCATCCCGTGGTTGGTGAATCTATTCACATCCCGGAGGGGAGATGTTTACTACAAGTTTCAATATAGATAAGTAACATCAAGTTGACTCAGGAAAAGAGAACGAGACCTTCAGTCACATTTGCAGAACTTGGTCTTTCTGCCAAGGTCTTGGACGCTGTAAAAATAGCAGGTTACAAACGACCAACGCTGATTCAAGCAGGTGTTATCCCGCGTATATTACAACACAAGGACATTCTTGGAATAGCACAGACCGGGACTGGAAAGACAGCATCTTTTGTCCTGCCAATGTTGACCTTGCTTGAAAAGGGGCGTGCAAGGGCTCGTATTCCAAGGACGCTGATACTGGAACCAACACGAGAGTTGGCAGCACAGGTGGCTGGCAATTTTGTAAAATACGGTGCAAACCACCGATTAAATGTTGTTCTTCTTATAGGAGGCGTCTCTTTCGAAGAGCAAGAACGACAACTGGAACGCAGTGCTGATGTGCTAATTGCTACGCCTGGTCGTCTGCTTGACCATTTCGAACGCGGAAAACTGCTTTTGACTGGTGTTGAAATTCTTGTCATTGACGAAGTAGATCGGATGCTTGACATGGGATTTATTCCCGATATTGAGCGGATCTGCAAACTGATCTCATTCACACGGCAAACCCTATTCTTTTCAGCAACTCTGCCACCTGAAATGACCAGGTTAACAGAGCAATTCCTGCATACCCCCGAGCGTATTGAAGTAGCACAGGCTTCCTCAACTGCTCAAACGATCACCCAATGGTTGGTTAAATCAAAGGCGACTCCCTGGGATAAACGGATTATTTTACGAAAACTTATCAGAGAAGAAGATACAAAACTGAATAATGCCATCATCTTTTGCAACCGTAAGTGTGATGTTTCTAAGCTGTTCCGTTCTCTAATTCGCCATAATTTCAATGCCGGTGCGCTGCATGGTGATATGGACCAGCATACCCGTATGAGCATGCTGGCAAATTTCAAGGATGGAAAACTGAAACTATTGGTTGCTTCTGATATTGCTGCACGAGGGTTAGATATTTCTGATGTTAGTCATGTCTTTAATTTTGATGTGCCGACACACTCAGAGGATTATGTACACCGCATCGGCCGCACAGGTAGGGCAGGACGCCTAGGTAGAGCTTTTACCATCGTAACACAAAGCGATTTGAAGTATGTTCAGGCTATTGAAAAAATGAGTGGTGAAAGCCTAAAATGGTTTGAGGAAGCTTCGATCTGTAAAGTGACTGACAAAACCTTCAGAAGAAAAAAACAGCACGAAATTGTGAAAAACAAGGACATGAAATCGCAGCAATCGAACGCAGAGGAGAAGCTATACCCCGGAAAGAAATCAGCTATCAGAAGCCGTAGATACGAAGAAACTGAAACACAGATCGGATTTGGCCCTGATATCCCTGCCTTTATGTTAGTGTCTGTGCATATTAGCTAAATGAAATATTATCCATGTTCTCTTCTCTATGAGCAGGAGGGTCAGCGGTGCGCTTGACCTCACCTCTTCTCGTCAAGACTAGACTTCTTGTAGTCTCGCAAAAACGAGATCACGTCCAAGCAGAGGAAGCAATACTGCAAGTTCAGGGCCTCTTTCACACCCTGTCAGGGCAATACGTAATGGTCTGAAAAGGGATTCTTTTCTTCTATCAGTTTTCTCTTTCAGACACTTTATCCACTGTTGCCATGTTGCTTGGTTCCATGGTTCAGGTGGCAACAGTCGAGCCGCTTGATGTAAAAACTGCCTGTCTGCATGAGAAGAAAACGGAAATTGCATGTTTTTATCGGTTATAATCTTCCACCAGCTATATGCTTCTGTTACCGTTTCGAGGTTGTTTCGTATAGCGAACCAGAATGGTTTGGCTTTATCTCCAGCAATATCCATTGCCATTAATCGATCCGCAACATCATCGAACGTTAATTCATGAACAATATGACGATTAAGATTAACGAGATTATCCACATTAAACTTTGCGGCAGTCTTTGAAGCAGAAGTGAGATTAAAGTGCCCTGCTAATTTTTCCACCGTTTTGTGTGCTTCAACATTTTGTGATGTGCCAATAAAAACAGCCAGAGATGCGATTGATGCTTGTTCAAATCCTGCTGCACGTAAGCTACGGATAGAGAGATCCATTTTACGTTTCGAAAGACCTGCCCCTGAGATAGTTGTCAGAAGATTGATATGGGCAAAAGTAGGTAAAGTACTTACCAGTGATTTAAAAATTGCAATTTGCACCCCGGTATTTGCCACATGATCATCACCACGAATGATATGAGTCACTCTCATATCCATGTCATCTACGACAGAAGGCAAGGTATATAAATAGGTATCATCAGCACGAATCAGAACCGGATCAGACAAAGAGGAAAGATCAATGGTTTGTCGTCCTCTCACAAGATCATCCCAAGACACTTCGCTACATTGTATTTCAAAAGGATTTTCAGTGAAATTAGGCAGAAGAAAACGCCAGTGAGGTTTTCTTCCCTGTGCTTCAAGTACTTGTTTTTCCTTCATCGTCAGCCTTAGTGCCCCACGTCCGTAAACAGGTGGCAATTTTTGGGAAAGACGGCGTTTTCGCTGCCATTCCAGTTCTTCAGGTGTCTCATAACAGGGATAAAGAAGACCGGCTTTTTTAAGTTTTTTAACAGCTTGATCATAACGATCAAAACGCTTTGACTGACAATAAATCTCATTCAGTTTAATACCAAGCCAAGTCAGGTCTTCGGCAATACCTTTAATATATTCAACTTTTGAACGCTTTATATCTGTATCATCATAGCGTAGAATGAACTGTCCCTTTTGCTGTACAGCAAAAAACCAATTAAAAAGTGCAATCCGGGCATTCCCAATATGAATATAGCCTGTCGGAGAAGGAGCAAAACGGACACGTATCATGGTTACCTGCTTTCTTTTTTAACAGGTCGTACAAATCAACAGATTCATATACAATTGAAAAGATATTGCACGGTTCTGAAACGGTTTGTTATTGGGTAACAGCGGTCGCGGCCAAAACTTTTTCCACTAATGTTGACACCTGGAGCGGATTGGCGGCGCTTGTACTCTGCTATGTAAAGCAATTGCTCAACCTCTGTGATAAGTGCCTTATCATATCCACAGGCCATGATTTCCTCAACAGTCATATCCTGATCAACCAAACATTCCAGAATATCATCCAGAACTGGATAAGGTGGTAATGAATCCTCATCAATTTGCCCCTCATGAAGTTCTGCAGAAGGAGCTTTTTCGATAATATTCTGTGGGATAACAACCCCCGACGGTCCTTTGCTATTCGTCGGTCTATAGGTATTGCGCCATTCGCTTAAGGCATAAACCTGCGTTTTATAAAGATCCTTGAGTGGATTAAAGCCACCATTCATGTCGCCATAAAGCGTCGCATAACCAACAGCGATTTCCGATTTATTACCTGTTGTGAGAAGCATTGCATCAAATTCGTTGGCAACTGCCATCAAGATTGTACCGCGCATACGGCTTTGCAGATTTTCTGCTGTCAAGCCTTCAACTCCTCCGGAAAACAACGCTGCCAACGCTTCTCGACTACTTTCGAGCAGTCCTGAAATGGGAATGATATCATATCGACAACCAAGCAACCGAGCACAAAGCGCCGCATCATCACAAGATGACTGAGAAGTATACTTATAAGGCAGCATAATAGCATGCACGCGTTTTTTCCCAAGCGCGTCAACAGCAATCGCTGCACAGAGTGCAGAATCAATTCCTCCCGAAAGACCAAGAACTACATCTCTGATGTTATTCTTATTAACATAGTCAGCAAGACCTATCATACAAGCACTATAATCTGCTTCCAGATCAGAAAGAAGATAGGAAAATGGTCCGTTCACACACTGCCAACCTGAAGAGACTTTTTCCCAAATAGTGGTTACTACATCTTCCTGAAAATTCTTCATCTGGAAAGCAAGACTATTATCCATGGCCAAAGCGAAAGAACCACCATCGAAAACCATCTCGTCTTGTCCGCCAAACTGATTCGCATAAATAATCGGTAATCCACTGTCTTGTACCTGTCTGCCAAGAATATCATAACGTTGGCCAGTTTTTCCACGAATGAATGGAGCCGCACTTGAAACCAGAATAAACTGTGCTCCCTTTTCCGCTAATCTTTTACAGAAATGTCTATCATTCAAGAGATCTTGACCAATTGACAAACCAATCGATAAACCTCGGAAAATGACTGGCTCTTGTTTCTCATCAGGGGTCAGAACAATACGTTGTGCGCAATGCGACAAATCAATCTTATGATACTTCTTCGTGATGATTTTCCCCTTGTCAAGTAGTGCAACGGCATTATACACACTTCTGCCATGCTGAATCGGTAAGCCGATCACTACACCAGGTCCGCCGTCCTTTGTATCAAGCGCCAATTCACACACGGCCTTTTCACAAGCATGGATGAAGACTGGGTTTCGGAGCATCTCCTCAGGCCAGTAGCCACAAATAAACAGCTCAGTAAAGAGAACAAGGTCCGCTTTTTCCGCGGCTGCTCTTGCACGTGCTGTACGGGCAAGAGCAAGATTACCTGCAATATCCCCCACAGTGGGGTTTAATTGTGCAATTGCTAAATGAAAACGCCCGATCATATTCATAGATACCTCTATCATCATAGAACACTTTGTGGGGAGAATCTTGTTCAGTTCTTTTTTGGATAACCGGAGATTAACTATTCACCGCCATTTTCAGTGACTCTGAATCGCGACCATTCTTCAAAAGTTCGGCTACTAGGAAAGCAAGCTCCAGTGCCTGATCGGCATTAAGCCGTGGATCACAATGGGTATGATACCTGCTAGGAAGATCTTCTGCTGAAATCTCATATGCTCCACCCATACATTCCGTAACATTCTTTCCTGTCATCTCAATGTGAATACCGCCAGGGTGACTGCCTTCGCTATAGTGTACGTTAAAAAATGATTCAACTTCCTGCAAAATACAGTTAAAAGAACGGGTTTTATAGCCATTGACCGTAATAGTATTGCCATGCATCGGGTCACAGGACCAGATCACTTTGCGTCCCTCACGCCCGATAGCACGGATAAGCTTTGGCAAATATTCCTCAACCTTATTATGCCCAAAACGGGAGATCAGAGTCAATCGTCCTGCTTCATTTTCAGGATTGAGAACATCAATGAGCTTTAAAAGATCATCCGGAGACAGGGTTGAACTGCATTTTAGACCGATCGGATTTTTGATTCCACGGCAATATTCTACATGTCCATGATCCAGCTGTCGTGTCCGATCGCCGATCCATAGCATATGACTAGAGTTTGCATACCAATGTCCTGTTGTTGAATCAATCCGTGTCATTGCTTCTTCATAACAAAGTAACAAGGCTTCGTGGCTGGTAAAAAAAGCGGGTTCCCGTAATACCGGATTTGCTGTCACACCAATAGCCCTCATAAAATCCATTGTCTCAGCAATGCGGCTCCTGAGGGTTTCATAGCGTGGGGTATTAGCAGTAAAGCCAGGCATCCATTTATGCACATTGTCAATATTAGCATAGCCCTTTAGTGCAAAGGCACGCAGCAGATTAAGCGTTGCAGCTGATTGTCGGTAGACCATCTTCATGCGCTCCGGGTCAGGAATGCGTTCTTTTGCATCAAATGCTATGCCATTTATAATATCTCCTCGATAGGATGGTAGTTCTATATCCCCTCTGATCTCCGTATCGTTGGAACGTGGTTTTGCAAATTGACCAGCAATCCGGCCGACCCTAACGACCGGTTTAGCTGCCCCAAAGGTTAGAACAACAGCCATTTGCAAAAAAACGCGAAAGAAATCACGGATCGTACCTGCTTCGTGTTCAGCAAAACTCTCAGCGCAATCCCCACCCTGCAAGAGAAACGCTTTGCCCTCAGCGACCTCAGCAAGTGCCTGTTTAAGCTCAAGTGCTTCACTAGCAAAGATTAAAGGCGGATAACGGTACAACTGTTCCTCAATAGCCAAAACCCTTTGGCTGTCAGGATAAGTCGGCATCTGTTTTACCGGCTTTGATCTCCACGATCGGGGTGTCCAATTCTCTGTCATAGAAAAAACCTACCTTTTGTTCCAAAAAATGACGGACTGTCCGGAGAAGAAACACATATAGAACAAGGGAAAAGAGCAGATTTTATGTTAATTCAAGAAAAAACTCTTGTTTCCCTCACTGATAACACCACTATTTTATAATATATCCAGCTTTATTCATCTGAACAAATAGCGAAAGACTCTTTGAAGGAATCTGGGATGAACTCCAGTCAATGATAAGAACGAAAAGCACCTGTCAGTTCTAGTTCTTGACTTTTTTTCCGTGACGATAACAATAGCTTGGGCTATACATCGTTACAAGCTCTTCTGCTGCTGTCGGATGAAGTGCCATGGTAGCATCAAAAACATCCTTGGTTAATTTCCCTTTCAGGGAAATAGCAAGAAGCTGTATCATTTCACTAGCGTTTGGTCCCAAGATATGTACACCAAGTACAGTACGGCGATCTCCATCCACAACAAGCTTGGTTAGCATTCGTTCATTACGACCAGAGACAGTATGACGCAATGGACGGAAGTATGCCCGGTAAATTTCAACATGCGAAAATTTCTGCGCAGCCCTTTCTTCAGAAAGGCCTACTGTGCCAATTTCCGGCTGTGAAAAAACAGCTGTTGCAATCAGATCATAATCTGGTGCAGTCATTTCATTTTCGAACGCTGTTCGTATAAAGCACATAGCCTCATGAATTGCGACTGGGGTTAGACAAACATGGTTTGTCACATCCCCAATAGCCCATATGTGATCGATCTTAGTTTGCATATAGGAATTAACAACCACAGCACCGGCTCTATCCGTTGCAAGTCCAGCTCTGTCCAACCCGATGCCATCGGTATTGGGTATACGTCCAAGTGCAAGCATGACCTGATCAGCCATAAGCTTTTTCCCATCAGACAATATTGCAGTATACCGGTTATCTTGCTTTTCAATCCGGCTAATCATGGCATTGCAAATGATGCGAATTCCTCTGATTTCCATTGCTTTCTGCAAAAGAAGACGTAAATCATCATCAAAGTGTCGGAGCATTAAACTCCCGCGATACACGAGAACGGTTTCAACGCCGAGTCCATGAAAAATACTGGCAAATTCAACTGCGACATAACCGCCGCCAACAATCACAATAGATTTTGGTAGAGTTTTAAGATTGAAAGCATCATTGGAAGAGAGACATAATTCCTTCCCAGGATAATCAGGTATTTTAGGACGACTTCCGCTAGCAATCAGAATCTTTTCAGCCGTAACACGCTCACCCGTTGAGTGAATCTGCAGAGTCCATGCATCAATAAAAACAGCCCTTCCCTGGTAAATTTTTACCTGACTTTTTTGAAGACTCTTATGGTACTCTCCTTCGAGACGTGTAATCTCATGATTTTTGGAAGCAACCAGTTGCTGCCAGTTAAAGCGTGTTTTTTCAAGAGACCACCCAAACTCTGTCATATCTTTAAAGACGTCGGAATAAGCGGATGCGTAAGCGAACAGTTTTTTTGGTATACAACCACGAATGACGCATGTTCCACCTATGCGGTATTCCTCGGCAATCGCTACACGCTTACCTAAGCTCCCAGCCAAGCGAGCGGCACGGACACCGCCAGATCCACCGCCAATTATAAAAAGATCATAATCATAGGTTGACATAAAAATTCCATTTTAGATCTAAAATTTATTATTGATTACAAAGAGCAGTCGTATGATCCAAAGGATAGAGGACAGAATAGTTCTCTCTTTTCTTTTTTTTTGCAAATAACCTGCAGGAGCAGGAAGGATACTAACTTAACTCGAACGATCATTTTTTCTTGATATTTATCTTGAGCTTTTCATCAAGCTCCCTGCTTACATTGCCTGCTAAGTCTTGTGCAATGCCCCGACGCCAGATGTCAAAAGCATCAACGGAATCAGCCATGGCTTTTGGGCCTCCTTCTAACAGTTTCTTGCCTACCGATGAGGAATAAAATTTTGTAATGTCATTCAATTCACTCTCTGTAAAATGCATTGCGTATATGCGGGTCACCTCTTTTTCAAGATTAGCACGCCGTGATACAAGACGCATTGCCTGCTCCTCAACCGTTTGTGAAATCATTTTCTCCTGGTTAGGATCCTTGCGCAGAAGCTCATTTTTCAATTCAAGCATAGTGCGGGGCAGAAAAACATCAAACTGATCAGTTGCATGAATAGCAACGATTGCTTGTCTTGCAGCCTGAAGATGTGAATCACTAACTGCATACGCACGCCCAAGGCCACAAGCAGAGATCCCTAAAAAACCGTATAAGATAAAAAATAGATGAAAAAACATTGCGACCGCGACTGTAATGTGTTGACTCTAACTGAAGTTTCATAATATCTGAAAATCATGTTGCTTGGAACAGCAGAGCCATCTTTCCGGCAAACTTTTTGCGTCCATTATCTTTACATCACTTTCACAGGCAATAACTGCACGAGAAGCCAGTTGCAAAAACAGGCCATGTTCAACGACCCCAGGAATCGCTAGCAAGCTGTTAGATAATTCTTGCGGATCCGCAATACAACCAAAAGATGCATCAAGAATAAAATGCCCCCCATCCGTTAAAAAAGGAATGTCATCTTCCATCCTAAGGTTAATTGTCCCTGTAAGTCCAAGCGTATCTGCAACCTTTTCAACAGTCCTTTTTGTTACCTTAAAACCAAAGGTATTTACTTCAATAGGCAACGGAAAAGCACCTAATATCTCCACCACTTTACCATAATCGGCAATCACCAACATATCTTTTGAAGAGGAAGCAATAATCTTTTCATACAGTAACGCACCACCACCGCCTTTTATTAGTGTTAATCCTGGACCAATTTCATCTGCACCATCAATTGTCAGATCAAGCTCAGATATCTCATCAATTGCGGCTACAGGAACCCCAAGTTCGCAGCACAGCGCGGCACTCCGTTTAGAAGTAGGAACTCCTACAATTGCAAGCCCCCGCATAACCCTGACAGACAAACGCCGGATAAATTCCTCCGCTGTAGATCCTGTACCGATGCCAAGCCGCATACCGTTACTAATAAAATCACATGCCCTTTCAGCTGCAGCAATCTTTAGTTGTTGTGCACCACCATACCGCATTACTTTTTTCTAGACCCGTCCATGTTCACTGCTGTATTCCCAATACTTATATAAGAAGCCCTTTCACTTTTGATATAGGAAAAGCTATTAATGATAAAGTGCCTATATTAACTCAATATTCATTACACCACGAACAGCTTGTATTGCTGCAGCGGTATGTGGTCCGATTCTGAAATGCGTACCAAGTGTCATCTCTATTTCACGTTTATCTTTTATAAAAATAAGACGAACTTCGCTGTCGCCACCGGAAATGAGAAGCGGGGCAATCTTTTTAATAAGATCTGATGAGTTCAGATAAAGTCGCATAGCCTTCTGCAGTTGTCTGGCCTTATCTTCCAGTGATTGTGCAGCCAGAATTCGCAATCTAATACCCTCAGGGTTTTCTTCAGCATCAACCTTTATAGCAACGGAGTGCCCAGGTTCTAATAATTGACCAAATTGAACTAATTCCTTGGCAAATAAAACAGCTTCATACTGTCCGCTTGCATCAGATAATTGGATAATCCCAATTTTATGGCCTGAGCGAGTATTCCGAATTTTCCTAGCATTAACCATCCCCGCAAGTACCGCACTTGATCTGCGGCCTGTATTTACACGCTTGTATACAGCTTTTGCAAAGCTTCCCCACTCCTGCACACCCATTTTCGCGAGGAAGAGCTTATATTCATCAAGGGGATGGGCGGAAATATAAAAGCCAACTGCCTGAAACTCACGATGTAGTTTTTCTGCACACATCCAAGGGGTTGCTTCTGGTAAAAATAACATCTTTCCGGAATCATGCGCTGTGCCGAAAATATCAATTTGACCGCTATTCTGATCTTCTGCTAAACGTTGTGAATAAGCGATCAGTGTTTCAAGACCAGCACTCAATGTTTCACGGAGGATGCCTAAGCAGTCAAATGCACCAGCGTTTATTAGTCCTTCCCAAACACGGCGGTTCACAATACGTGGGTCGATTCGCTCGCAGAAATTTTCCAGACTCTTAAATGGTTTATCACCACGGCATGCTACAATATGCTCCATAGCAAGCTCCCCTACCCCTCTTACAGCGGCAAGTGAATAATAAATTTTATTGTGTCCAACTTCAAAGATTCTGGAAGATGTCTGGATTGAAGGCGGCACTATCCTTATGCTCAACCTCTCTGCTTCATGCCGGAAATCATTGATTTTGTCAGTATTTGACATATCGTATGTCATTGATGCAGCAAGAAATTCAACTGGATAATGTGCTTTGAGATATGCAGTCTGATAAGACAAAATAGCATAGGCAGCAGCATGGGACTTATTAAAACCGTAATCAGCAAATTTGGCCAAGAGATCAAAAATTGCATGAGCCTGTTCTTTGGAAACACCACCTCTCACTGCACCATCAATAAAACGTGTGCGCTGTTCATCCATCTCCTGACGAATCTTTTTACCCATAGCACGACGTAACAGATCAGCTTCACCAAGAGAATAACCCGATAACACCTGTGCTATCTGCATGACCTGTTCCTGGTAGATAATAACGCCCTGGGTTTCTTCGACTATATGATCAATTTTTGGATGAATCGAGGCAATTGCTTCTTTACCATGCTTACATGCATTATAGGTTGGAATATTTTCCATTGGGCCTGGTCGGTAAAGAGCAAGCAGAGCAATAATATCCTCAATTCTGTCTGGTTTCATGCCAAGCAGTGCCTTACGCATGCCTGCACTTTCAAGTTGAAAGACGCCCACCGTTTCTCCGCATGACAGCATCAGATATGTTTCTGTATCATTAAGCGGGAGATGCGCAAGATCAACTTTGATCCCTTTGCGTGCAATAAACCGGACAGTCATCTGTAAAACAGAGAGGGTTTTTAGGCCAAGAAAATCAAACTTCACAAGCCCAGCTTGTTCAATATACTTCATACTGAACTGAGTCACCGGCATGTTGGCACGCGGATCACGATACATTGGCACCAACTGCCATAGAGGTCTGTCTCCTATCACAAGACCTGCGGCATGAGTTGATGCATGACGATACAATCCTTCCAGTCTGTTAGCAATATCAATCCAACGGTTGACAACAGGATCTTTTTGCTGTTCCTCATCAAATTTCGGTTCATTGGCAACAGCCTTTGCAAGAGAAACAGGATTAGAAGGATTAGAAGGAATCAGCTTACTCAATCGGTCAACCTGACCATAGGGCATTTCCAACACACGGCCAACATCACGCAAAACAGCCCGTGCTTGTAATGTACCAAAAGTAATGATCTGTGCTACTTGATCATATCCATATTTCTGCTGAACATAATGGATAATTTCTTCACGTCGTTCTTGACAGAAATCGATGTCAAAATCAGGCATAGATACACGATCAGGATTGAGAAATCGCTCAAAGAGTAAAGAAAAGCGCAGCGGATCAATATCTGTGATCATCAGTGCATAGGCAACAAGAGAACCCGCTCCCGAACCACGTCCCGGACCAACTGCTATACCATGTGCTTTGGCCCATTTTATAAAATCAGAAACAATCAAGAAATAACCTGAGAATTGCATCCCAATAATGATAGAAATCTCATATTCTAACCTTTTTTCATAATCTTCCAAACTGTATCCCACCGACAGAGCCGTTGTCTTCAACCGCTCTTTAAGGCCCTCCCGCGCTTGTTTTGCCATTTCTTCTGCTTCAGAAGACAGATGATCTCTGCCATGGTTAACAAATCTTGGCAAAATTGGCTTATTTGTTGGCGTACAGGTATGGCATCGTTTTGCAATCTCAACTGTATTATCAAGCGCTTCAGGTAAATCTGCAAATAGTTGTGCCATTTCCTGCCCATTTTTTAGATAATGATCAGCAGTAACCCTACGGCGCTCGCCAACAGAAACTACTTTCCCCTCAGCAATGGCAAGCAAGGCATCATGCGCTTCGTAATCCTCGCTCTTGAGAAAAAACGCCTCATTAGTAGCGACGAGCGGAAATCCTTTTTTATAGGCCAAATCAATAAGCCTCTGTTCAATGGCTTGATTATAAAATTTATGTCGTTGTAACTCAATGTAAAGACGATCCGCGAAAGCGGCATGCAATATATCCAGTCTTTTCAGTGCACGGTCAGGGTTTTCTGCTGCAAGGATATGATTAATGGGTCCACTAGATCCTCCGGTCAGCACAATCATTCCTTCTGCTAACCCATCATCAAGCCATGCAGCCTGTATATGTGGAGGAGTCAGATCATCCCGTCTATCAAGATAGGCACGACTCACAAGACGTACAAGATTAGCATAACCTTTATCTGTTGCTGCTAGCAAGACAACAGATGGATGGGGGGGTTGATGCCTTGCTAAATGCATACCATGCTTTTCATCTTGAAAGTCGATCGTGAGCTGACAACCGATGATTGGTTGGATACCTGCTTTGAAACATTTTTGTGAAAACTCAAAAGCACCGAATAGATTATTCGTATCAGTAATAGCAATTGCTGGTTCACGATCTTGTACCGCATGAGAAATGATTTTTTCTATCTTCAACGCACCTTCAAGTAAGGAATAAGAAGAGTGTACTCTGAGATGAATAAAACATGGTTTTATCAGGGTTTTTCGCATAAGCTTTTCTTATGATTTTTCTGTTTTTAATACAGGCTTTTTACTCGCATTTTATTACAGAAACCACTAGAATTCCGACTCCCAAACACTCAAGAATAGGATTTCCATCTTGTTCTATCCGAAGATGGATGGTACAATCATCAGGCAAGCTCTAATATTTTTCCATCTTGCAAGGTAATACGTCGGTTCATTTGTCTTGCCAGTGTATGATTATGAGTGGCAATTAATGCCGCAAGCCCGGATTGCTGCACAAGTGCAGCGAGAGCACGGAAGACATACTCTGATGTTACAGGGTCAAGATTACCGGTCGGTTCATCAGCAAGCAAGACGAGCGGTGCATTAGCAACAGAGCGTGCGATAGCAACTCGCTGCTGCTCCCCGCCTGAAAGCTCGGCAGGACGGTGTGCCGCACGATGGGCAACACGCAGATATTCCAACAGTTTAAAAGCACGGTACTGCGCTATTTTTTTATCTAGTCCAGCAATCATCTGTGGGATCATTACGTTTTCAAGAGCAGTAAATTCAGGCAAAAGATAATGAAATTGATAAACAAAACCGATGTCAGAACGCCGAATCTTGGTGCGTTCATCATCACTAATATGCGAGCAGGATTTGCCACATAGTTCAACCTGACCACCATCAGGTCGTTCAAGTAAGCCAGCGACATGTAGCAACGTTGACTTTCCAGTACCGGAAGGTGCAACTAAAGCGACCGTTTCTCCACGGTTTAGTATAAAATCAGCTCTGTCAAGTACAACAAGAGGCTTTCCACTATTGTTATAATGCAAATCGATATCCTGCAGTCGTAAAACCGGCATTCTCTCACCCATACCGCAACGCTTGTACGGGATCAAGACGCGACGCTTGCCAGGCTGGCACTAGTGTTGCCAAAAATGAAAAAGATAACGCCATACAAATCACCATCATTGTGTGACCAGTCTCCATATGCGATGGTAACTGACTTAATAAATACAATTTATGATTAAAAACATCAACGCCGGATATCCATGAAATAAAAACCTGGATATACTCAATGTTAAGACAAGTGATAATGCTTAGAATCACACCGAAAAATGTACCACTGATACCAATGATACCACCTGTCATCATAAAAATCCGCATAATAGCACCACGCTGTGCACCCATGGTGCGCAAAATGGCTATATCATGCCCCTTATCCTTAACTAACATAACTAAACTGGAAATGATATTGAGGGATGCCACAAGCACAATCAGCGACAGAATAATGAACATAACATTGCGTTCAACCTGAAGCGCTGAAAAAAAAGATCGGTTCCGCTGACGCCAATCAGTGATATATATCTGACGTCCAACAGCCTTTTCAAGGCGTAAGCGCATGCTATCTATATCGTCAGGATTGTCAAGAAAAATCTCCAGCGATTGGATTTTGCCTTCCTGATTGAAAAAAAGCTGTGTCTGGGTTAGGGGCATGAAAATGATCAATGAATCATATTCATACATACCGATTTCATATATCGCTATAATCTCATAAACTTTGATTCGTGGAATTATCCCAAAAGGGGTTGCATCCCCATCGGGGGAAACAAGGCGAATTTCACTGCCGAGTGTGAGACCAAGTTTGTCAGCCATACCAGTACCGATAGCAACACCATTAGAGTCGTCAAACCCCTTTAACATGCCTCGCTTGATATTACCTGTAACCATTGTCATTTTATACAAATCCTGCTCACGCAGACCTCGCACAAGAGCACCTACACCACCACCAATATTCCCTTGGGCTAGCACCTGCCCTTCAATAATCGGTAGAACAAATTTGCTGCCTTGCACAGCATTAAGCTGGGGAACTAATGTTTCATAATCATCAAATCCATCAGCAGCAGCTTGCACTAGAATATGACCATTCATACCAAGAATTCTATTCAACAGTTCGGTACGAAAGCCATTCATAACCGACATAACAACAATCAGCGCCCAAACGCCTATAAGAATGCCAATGAATGAAATAACTGTAATCACCGATGTCAATATCTGCTTCCTATTCGGGAGAAGATAACGGAATGCTATCATCCATTCAAAAGCGGAAAATGGCCTCATTTGTTGCCGGTCAATGGCCATATCATCTTTGTTCATTCTCTTTATTTATTGTTTTCCTGTAATATAGTTTATTGCAGTTTCAAGTGAGACTGTTTTACGTTTACCGCTCTTGCGATCCTTTACTTCAACCTCACCAGAAACAGTACCACGTGGCCCAATGATTATCTGCAAAGGCAGGCCAATAAGATCCATGATCGCAAATTTTGAGCCAGTTCTCTCCTGACTGTCATCAAATAAGCATTCAAAGCCAGCATTCTGTAACTGGTGATAACAGGTCTCTGAAAAGCGATCGCACAATATATCTCCTGGTTTTATATTGATAATACCAATATGAAATGGCGTAATCGCTTCCGGCCAGATTATACCTTTTTCATCATGTGATGCCTCAACGACCGCTGCAACAAGCCGTGAGGGTCCAATGCCATAAGATCCCATAGAAACTGGCCACATCTGGCCATTGGATCCAGCGACACGAGCCCCCATCGGTTCAGAATATTTCGTGCCAAAATGAAAAATATGTCCTACTTCTATCCCACGTGCCGCAATCTTTCTACTTGCGGATAGAGCAGCCCATACACCGTCTGTATCGTGCATTGCTTCTGTTGCAGCGTAAGGTTCTGTCCACTGGCGTACAATAGTAGCCAGAACAGCATCATTAGAAAAATCTATATCATTATCCGGCACTGTCATGTCTAGATATTGACGATCGCAAAAAACAGCACTTTCTCCCGTATCAGCAAGAATAATAAACTCATGGCTAAGATCACCGCCAATTGGCTCTGTCTCAGCATGCATCGGAATAGCTCTCAGTCCGACTCGAGAAAATGTGCGCAAATAGGCGACAAACATACGATTATAAGCAGCACGCGCGCCTTTGCAATCAAGATCAAAAGAATAGGCATCTTTCATAAGAAATTCGCGTGAACGCAATACACCAAAGCGAGGACGAACTTCATCACGAAATTTCCACTGGATATGATAAAGAGTTAATGGTAGATCCTTATAGGAACGTACATAAGAACGAAAAATGTCTGTGACCATTTCCTCATTTGTCGGGCCATAGAGCATATAACGTTCCTGACGATCTTGAATGCGTAGCATTTCCTTTCCATAACCATCGTAACGACCACTTTCATGCCAAAGATCTGCAGACTGTATAGTTGGCATCAAGATTTCAAGTGCACCAGCACGATTCTGTTCTTCCCGAATAATGGCACAAACTTTGTCCAGCACCTTCTTTCCTAATGGCAACCAAGAATAGATTCCTGTGGATTGCTGGCGGATCATACCCGCACGGAGCATCATACGATGTGAGACAATTTCAGCTTCTTTCGGATTTTCTTTAAGAACGGGCAGAAAATAATTTGAAAGACGCATCAGCAACACCAATTCAAAAAAATGAAAAACAAAAACAGCTCAGAAACTCCCACTGGCGTTACCTGCATCCTTGTAGCGCAGAAATAATCACAAACCAAGCACTATACAAACGATGTCAAGACTTCATCGGATTGGCCAAGAAGCGTTACATGTATATCAATAGTGGACATACAGAATCATATTACAATAAAAAAATGTGGTCAGCAGATCTATGAATAGATGACAGATTTTCTGATGACTATTACCTAATGTCTTCAAACCTTTATATTAATTTTAGCATAGTTTTTATTTTAACGGATTTTAATTCTTTTTACACTTTTCATTTCATTTTAACAGGACCAAATTTAAATGACTTTTTACATGCGGTGTAAAAAGACGTTCACGATTGTCTTTTTACCCCAGTTGTCATAAACTGCGGAAAGAACGGCTTTACGCACCACCTCATGCATAATTTTTTCATCATGGCGGCACTTTTTAGAAATCTTCCTGACAGCATCTTCAACACGCTCTATAAGAATCTGCTCCATCAGTCTACCACAAGCACCTGTTCCAGGTATTCCTAAAGCAACTAGCTTGATCTGGTCAGCACACTCATGAGCGTTATCAAATAAGAGCGAAACCACAACATGACCGACACAACTCAGCTTCCGCCGCTCGCGTATTCCAAGCTGATCTTTATCTCCCACTAGATTCCCATCTCTGTAAATCCGGCCGAAAGGGGCCTGAGCAATCACTCTAGAGGTACCCGGTGCTAGCTGTAGCATATCACCATTTCTAATCTGTGCCACTGTTTCTATTCCGGCGAGGGTCCCTAATGAAGCGTGTGCAACAAGATGAGCAGCCTCTCCGTGTATTGGGATCAGAATTTTAGGCTTCACCCATGCATACATTTTTTTCAACTGGCAGCGATAAGGATGGCCGGAAACATGTACAGGCATATCATTATCGGTTATAATCTTAATTCCACGATCAATCAGACGGTTTTGCACATCAGTAATCGCTCTTTCATTGCCAGGAATACTGCGTGCCGAAAAAATCAGCAGATCTCCTGCCATCAATGTGATACCATGCATTTCACGACGTGCAATTTTTGACAAAGCTGCACGTGGCTCTCCCTGGCTGCCGCTCAAAAGCAAAACGGATTTATCACGTGGTATCAACGCGTAATCTTCTTCATTCAAAAAAGGCTTTATACCTTTTAGATAACCAAGCTCCTTGGCAAGAGCTACATTGCGCTTCACTGAGCGACCAAGTAGAAAAATACGGCGGCCGGCCCTTTCAGCAGCGAGAGCAATAGACTTTATCCGACTGATATTAGACGCAAAGGTTGTAATAGCAACACATCCTGGAGCGCTATCTATGATTTTTTCCAGATTGCTCCTGATAGCGTTCTCAGACAGAGGAGAAACGACATCAATAAGCGCATTAGTTGAATCACAGATAAGTGCAAGAACACCTTCCTGGCCAAGAGCACGAAATTGTTTCTCATCTGTTCGTATCTCAAGAGCTGGTGTGTCATCTATTTTCCAATCTCCGGTATGTAGAACAGTACCAAGCGATGTTCGTATAGCAAGTGAAACAGAATCAGGAATGGAGTGTGAGACACCAATAGGCTCAATCTCAAACGGACCAACGTGAAATCGCTCTCCAATCTTAAATATATTAAGAGGAATTTTATGGAACTGAAAATTCACTTCTCTCTTGTTCTCTAGTAATCCTGCTGTAAATGCAGTGCAATAAATCGGAATTTTTAATCGTGGCCAGAGACTTGGAACCGCACCAAAATGATCCTCATGAGCATGTGTTAAAATCAATCCACAAACGTTATGGCGTTCATTTTCAAGAAACCGTATATCTGGTATGATGAGATCAGTCCCCGGAAGTTCAGGTCCAGCAAAAATCACACCCATATCAACAACAAGCCACTGCCGGTTATTTGCAGGGCCGTAGCCATAAACAGCTAAGTTCATACCGATTTCACCAACGCCCCCCAAAGGCAAAAAGATGAATCCGATATCATTTGATAGCAACATAAAATTCTCCTTTTTCAGTAAAGACTCAATCAAAAGACTCATTGTATCTTGACAAAACTCTGGTGGCCGAAGACAGAAAAGATTTCTGGCTGATAGCCAGGAGCATTTTGCCAGAGTTTACAAAAAGAGCGACAAGCTGTAGAGACGCGCGAGAGCTAGAGATGGGCAGAAGCGATACTGCCAAAATATACATCGCCAGCTGAAATAATCACTTTCTGTCCATCAGATCTCCGGAGGACAAAGTGACAATCTTTGTCAATGGTTTCAAAGATACCTGATGTAATTCTGTTGTTGATCCTGACGTGGACCATCTGTCCAAGATTGGCTGCATGATGCAGCCATCTTTTTTGAATCTTTAGAAGACCTGCGCCATGATTCCATATATTGTAATTGTCGACCCAAGTGTGAGAAAGAACTTCGAAGATCTCTGCTGCCGAACAATAAACTCCAGCTTGCCACAGGCTCGTTGCTGGGTAAGGCAAATCTATTATCGGTGATGTAACAACATTAACGCCAATACCAATCACGATACCATTGCCTCCCTTTAAGAAAGGCAAATATTCTAACAATATCCCGCCAAGCTTGCCTCCATTTAGAAAAATATCATTAGGCCATTTCAATTTTAGGGAATAGCTAACTCGATCAGTGCGAGATAGAATATGCTGAAGAGCATCTATCAAAGATACTCCAGCAACAAAACCAAGAGTTGCCGTCTGTTCTGAGGAAAAATCATCAATCAGCAACAATGTTGCATAAAGATTATTGGGGATATTAACCCAGTGACGTCCACGACGGCCCCGCCCTGCCATCTGTTCAATAGCAACAATCCACAACTTCCCCGTATCTCCGCTTCTAGCAAATGCAGTAGCGAGAATATTGGTAGAATCAACCCTGTCAAATGACATTATACGATAACCCGCTTCTATAGCGTGAGGTGTTAGACGAAAGATCATAGCATAAGAAATAGTGATTGCGCTGCTTGCTCCGCCCACGGAGATATCCAAATACCGAAAAAAATATAGAACAGTATAAAACTTCCTGAAAGAATCAGGACCAGGCAAAGATCTATGGGCACATCCCTGAAAGGGGCTTTCGGCTCATCAAACCACATCAGCCTGATCAGACGTATATAATAAAACGCGGCTATAACAGATGACAAGATACCTACAACAGCAAGTGGCACAAATCCTGCCCCGACCGCCGCTCCTAAAGTATGCCACTTGCCAAAAAAGCCGGCAAGCATTGGAACGCCGGCTAATGAAAAAAGACAAATCGTCATGATAATCGTCATAAAGGGATTATTCCGGATAAGCCCGGCAAGATCATAGATGTTTTCTACATATCCATCATGGTTATTCATAGCAAGGATGAATGCGAAGCAGCCCAGTGTCATTGCCACATAAATTACCATATAGATAATAACGCTCTGTATACCGGTCACTGTACCGGCGGCAAGACCGACCAAGACATATCCCATATGCGTGATGGAAGAATAAGCCATCAGGCGTTTGATATTATGCTGTCCAATACCGGCAAAAGCGCCAAGCATCATAGATGCAAGTGCTATAAAAATGATCATCTTTTGCCAAACAGGCATGCTATCAGACACGACGGTCACAGAAGCACCAAAGACACTGATAATAACACGGCTCATAAGAGCAACAGCTGCAACTTTTGCTGCACTAGCAAAAAATGCAGTAACCGGTGTCGGTGAACCCTCATATACATCCGGTGTCCACATATGAAAAGGAACCGCTGAAATCTTGAAAGCAAGACCAGCGATAACAAAGACAATCCCGAACATGAGACCTGGCTGTATTCTCTGTTTTGCGATAACATCTGCAATTTCGGCAAAACCAATATAACCTGTATAACCATACAATAAAGAGATACCATACAGCAAAAGTCCCGAAGACAAAGATCCAAGAATAAAGTATTTGAGTCCTGCTTCTGTTGAACGTAAATTATCACGATTGATGGCAGTCAGTGCATAAAGCGCAAGTGACTGCAATTCGAGACTCAGATAAAGTGAGAGCATATTTCCTGCCGAAATCATCAGCATCATGCCTAAAGTTGCCAATAATATCAGTACAGGAAATTCGAATTTATCGAATTTCTCAGCGCGGGCACAACTCATAGATATCACCAATACGGCAATGGTGCTCACTAACATCAGAATTTTTGAAAAGCGGCTGAATGCATCAATAATCAATGCATCCCCAAATACTGTTCCGTCACATGGCGACGTAGCCAACAGAACAACAGCAGCAACAAGAACAGCGATAGCCAGCCATGTCACGATTGTGTAAGAATATCCTCTTATAAAAACACCAGTTAGGAGCAGAGCAAGAGCGCCTGTCGCTATCATAATCTCCGGAACACACAAAATCAATTGCGTTATCAGATCAGTTTGCATCTGCCTTCGCCTTTATTGTAAGAATACCATGCCAGCATGTGCCTGTACCGCGTTATTATAATTACTGACAAGGAGTTCTGCTGAACAGTGAATCACATTCAGCACTGGCGCAGGATACATGCCAAAGAGAAGAGCAAGAATAACCATTGGGTAAAGAATAAACTTTTCACGAAACGACAAATCAACAAATGTTTTTAGGTTTTCTTTTTTAAGAGTACCAAGGATAACACGTCGATAGAGGTAAAGCGCATAAAGAGCAGAAAGGACAATCCCAGTTGTTGCAATGCACGCAACGAAGTGGTTCACACGAAACACACCGATCAGCGTCAAAAATTCACCAGGGAACCCTGCGGTGCCGGGCAAAGCAATATTGGCCATGGTCAAAATTAAAAACACGGCAGCATATTTCGGCATTTTATTGATAAGACCGCCAAAAGCAACAATTTCGCGCGTGTGCATACGGTCGTAGATCACACCGACACAAAGAAATAATGCTGACGAAATAATCCCATGAGATAACATCTGAAAAATTGCGCCTTCAACACTCTGCTCATTTGCGGCGAAAATGCCCATTGTCACATAGCCCATATGGCCTACGGAAGAATAGGCAATGAGCTTCTTCATATCACCCTGAACGAGAGCGACAAGAGATGCATATACAATAGCGATAATGGAGAGCGTAAAAATAAGTGGAGCAAATCTAGCGGATGCTAATGGAAACATAGGTAGGGAAAAACGTAAAAACCCATAGCCACCAAGCTTAAGTAGAATGCCCGCTAGAATCACCGAACCTGCTGTTGGTGCTTCGACATGTGCATCTGGCAACCAGGTATGTACGGGCCACATAGGCATTTTAACAGCAAAAGATGCGAGAAATGCAAACCAAAGCCATACCTGCATATGAAAAGAAAACTTGTGATTCAGGAGTATCAGGATATCTAGCGAGCCAGTCTGCCAGTACATCACCATTATGGCAACTAACATGAACAGCGAACCAAGCAATGTATAGAGGAAGAATTTGAGTGAAGCATAAACGCGGTGCGCACCACCCCACACACCAATAATGATAAACATCGGAATGAGGCTGGCTTCAAAGAAAATATAAAACAGTACAGCATCAAGCGCGCAAAAGACACCAATGGTCATTGTTTCGAGAATCAGAAACGCTATCATATAATCCTTCAGTTGATGCTTGATCGTTTCCCAACTGGCAAGGATACAGAATGGCATAAGGAAAGCAGAAAGAACCACAAACAAAACAGACAGGCCATCAACTCCCATATGGTAGCTGATTCCACCGCCAAGCCACTTTGCTCTTTCCTCCATCTGAAAGCCAGGATCGGTATTATCAAAGCCCGCCCAGACTATTAGGGAGAGAATAAAGACAAACAACGTCGTCAGAAAGGCAACATTACGGATATTACGCTTGGCGTTGTCACTATCATCTTTTATCATGAGAATAAGCAGTGCGCCAAAAAGTGGTAAAAACGTGACTGTTGAAAGAATTGGCCATTGATGGGTCATCATCTTATGCTCCCAATCAGCATCCAAGTGATGAGCATAACAAGGCTGACTAACATCGTAAATGCATAGTGATAAAGATAACCCGTTTGCATGCGGACAATCCTATTTGTAATATCCAGAACCCGTACAGCAATCCCATTAGGACCAAATCCGTCAATAATTTTCATATCACCTTTTTTCCAGAGAACGCGGCCAATAGCGAACGCTGGGGTCACAAGAAAAATGGTGTAGAACTCATCAAAATACCACTTCTTGAGAAGAAATTTATAAATTTTAGGAAAACGCGCTTTCAAAGCTTTCGGCATAGAAGGCATGACAATATAAAATAGAAATGCTAGAAAAAAGCCGGCTGTCATAACAAAGAACGGCAACCACTTTACCCATAGTGGTACGTGATGCACTGCATGCACAACATTGTTACTCTCAGAAGTAAATAGTGCCCCATTCCAAAAATCCTGATAAGCGTATCCAAAAAAATAAGGCTGAAACAAAACTCCAGCGAATAAAGCGCCAAATCCAAGAAATAATAAGGGAAAAAGCATTATTGGAGGCGATTCATGCACATGATGCATTATATCGGCTGTAGCGCGTGGTTTCCCATGAAATGTCATGAAAATAAGACGCCAAGAATAGAAACTTGTAAAAAATCCAGTAAGAATAAGAATCCAAAAAGCATATTCCCCAAACGGATTGGCAACGATGAAAGCTGCTTCTATAATGGGGTCCTTTGAGAAAAAACCAGCTGTTCCAAAAAAAGTGCCAGGAATACCAACCCCTGTCAGGGTCATTGTGCCAATGATCATCATCCAATAGGTTTTTGGAAGATATTTCCATAAACCACCCATGCGCCGCATGTCCTGTTCATCCGAAAGGGCATGGATAACCGAACCGGCACCAAGAAACAATAGCGCTTTAAAAAACGCATGTGTGAAAAGATGGAATATCCCTGCACCATATGCACCTACCCCTAGTGCCACAAACATATACCCGAGTTGCGAACAAGTAGAATAGGCAATGACGCGCTTGATATCATTCTGCACAAGACTAACGCTGGCCCCAAAAAATGCAGTTGTCGCCCCGATACAAGTTATCGTTGTCAATGCTGTAGATGCAAGCTCGAAAAGTGGTGACATGCGTGCGATCATAAAGACACCTGCTGTCACCATAGTCGCTGCATGAATCAGGGCTGAGACTGGTGTCGGACCTTCCATTGCATCCGGCAGCCAAGTATGCAAAACAAACTGCGCTGATTTTCCCATAGCAGCGAAAAAAAGCAATAAACAGACTATAGTCAACGCATCTTCCCCGATGATCTTTCCATTGAAGAAAGACAGACCGCCAGAAAATTGACCTGACAACGATCTCAAGAAGAGATCGTTAAAATCAACAGTCCCAAACAAGACAAAAATGCAAAATATACCAAGAAGAAAGCCAAAATCACCAACACGATTGACAATGAATGCTTTCATTGCTGCTCTATTTGCTTCTGATCGCTGATGCCAAAACCCTATTAAGAGATAAGAGACAAGCCCCACACCTTCCCAGCCGAAAAACATCTGAATCAGGTTGTCTGACGTCACCAGTATAAGCATCATGAAAGTAAAAAGCGATAAATAGGAAAAAAACCGTGTACGATTCGGATCATGTTGCATATAACCGATTGAATAGATATGCACGAGTGCAGATACCGAATTGACGACCACAAACATCACAACAGTCAGCGTATCAATACGAAACGCCCAGTTTATATCAAGGTCGCCAACTGTCATCCAACATAGAACCGGAATGTGCAACACATTAACATTGGAAAACGCCATGAAAAAAAAAGCAATCCATGAAAATATAGCTACAATGACCATGAAAACACAAGTGATAAGCTCGCACGCGCGGGCTCCGATATGAGTACCGTACAACCCGGCAATCAAAAAACCGATGAGTGGAAGGAAGACGATTCCATGATACAACAACATTCTCCGTCAACCTTTCATCATATTGATATCTTCTACCGCAATGGAACCACGGTTTCGAAAGAAAACGACAAGAATAGCGAGGCCAATAGCCGCTTCTGCAGCAGCAACGGTTAGCACAAATAGTGCAAATATCTGTCCAGTCAGATTGTGAAGAACAGAGGAAAATGCTACAAAATTAAAATTGACTGAAAGCAATATGAGCTCAACTGACATCAGAAGAACAATGACATTCTTGCGATTGAGAAAAATGCCGACAATGCCGATTATAAGAAGAATCGCTGCAACAGACAGATAATGAGTAATGTAGACGTGCATGTATGTCCCCCCCCCTCAAAGACCTTTGTTGGATTCAATTTTTCTTATTTCAATAGATGTTTTAGGCATCCGGGCAACCTGCTCTGCAATCGACTGCCTTCTGACTCCTGTCTTGTGACGCAGAGTTAAAGTAATAGCGCCAATCATTGCTACTAAAAGCACAAGACCAGCAATCTCGAAATAAAAAACATAATCCGTATAAAGTATATCACCTAATGCCTGTGTATTGCTCCGCATTGCTATGTCTGGTGTTGGATATGCCAGATTGTTAGCCATCTGCACCACATTGGAAGAAATAAAGACAACAATCAGTTCCATCAGCAGAACGATACCCGCCAAGATACCAACTGGAGCATATCGCGGCATTCTGTATCTTCTTAATGTGATCAAATCCACATCAAGCATCATAATGACAAACAGGAAGAGTACCGCTACTGCACCCACATAAATCACCAGCAAAACTATTGCTAGGAATTCTGCCCCGGCAAGCAAAAACAATGCAGCTGCATTAAAAAAGGACAGGATCAAGAATAATACAGAATGGAAGGTGTTACGTGTTACCACAACCGTGGTTGCGCTTACAATCATGACGAAGGAAAACAAATAGAAAAACACAGCTGCGAGACCTGACAGCATAGGGATTCCCCTAAAGAGTAAATTCACTGTACATCATGCGGAAGAGAAACACCGCATTCTATAAAACCGGCTTGTGCAACTGTGCAAGTGCAACCGGAACTGTTTTCCCGGTTAGGGATCCTGCATTTTAACTGCATTATACAAATGATCTGCCTTTCTGTGCAACTGCATGCAACAATGTAAAAACTGAAGAAGAAGCGCTTCCGATGCCCTTTTCGTTAGCGGTAAGCTGCATCTAGCATGATATTCCGTGCGATTTCACGTTCCCAACGATCTCCATTAGCAAGAAGCTTTTCTTTATCATAATATAGTTCTTGACGTGTTTCCGTTGCGAACTCAAAATTCGGACCTTCAACGATAGCATCAACTGGACAGGCTTCTTGGCATAAACCACAGTAAATACATTTAACCATATCAATATCATAGCGTACAGCGCGGCGTGTCCCATCATTACGGCGGGGGCCTGCCTCAATAGTAATGGCCTGTGCAGGACAGATCGCTTCGCATAATTTGCAGGCAATGCAGCGCTCCTCTCCATTTGGATAGCGACGTAGGGCATGCTCACCTCGGAAACGAGGCGATACATAACCCTTTTCATGAGGATAGTTAATTGTTGGTTTTTTTGAAAAAAATTTTCGGATAGCTAAAAAGAATGCGCTGATAAACTCAAGCAGAAGAAGAGATTTGGCAGCACGAACGATACCTAACATTTTTATAATGCCTCCTATGCCCAAGCGGATATTTTCAAAAAAGCAGCGGTTATAACCACCATGGCCAGCGAGAGCGGCAAGAAGACCTTCCAGCCAAGGCGCATCAATTGATCATAACGATAGCGAGGAACGAAAGTCTTGATCATAGCAAACATAAAAAATAAAAAACAAATCTTGAGAACGAACCAAATAATACCCGGGACCCAGTTGAACCACATGACATCGAACGGAGGTAGCCAACCACCAAGGAATAGAATAGTAGTTAAAGAACACATCAGCACTATAGCAACATATTCACCAAGAAAAAAAAGCATATAGGGGGCTGAAGAATATTCGACCATATGACCAGCAACAAGCTCTGATTCTGCCTCTACTAAATCAAAAGGCGGACGGTTTGTTTCTGCCAGTGTAGAAATGAAGAAAATAACAAACATCGGAAAAAGAGCTAGCCAATACCAGTCTAAGAATGAGGCATAGGGAAGACCCAATTTTATACCAAGTCCATCATTCTGTGCCATGACAATCTCAGTCAGGTTCAGGGACCCACTACAAAGCAGCACTGTTACCATTACAAAACCGATTGCAACCTCATAAGAAATCATTTGTGCTGCAGAGCGTAACGCGCCAAGGAAGGGATACTTTGAATTAGATGCCCAACCTCCCATAATAACCCCATACACTTCAAGTGAAGACATGGCCAAAAGATAAAGAAGACCAACATTTATATCAGCAATAGCCCAGCCTAGATTCATAGGGATAACGGCCCATGCACTCAATGCCAGCCCGGCTGAGACAAAGGGAGCAAGCAAAAATATACCCTTATTGGCTCCTGCCGGTATGATTGGCTCCTTAACCATGAATTTTATAAGATCGGCAAAGGACTGGAACAAGCCCCAAGGCCCCACTACATTCGGACCGCGACGCAACTGCACCGCAGCCCATATCTTACGGTCTGCGTAAAGCAGATAAGCAATGAAAACAAGCAACATTATCAATAAAAGCAGCGACTTGCCAATAATAATCAGAGGCGGTAAAAGCCAGACCATGAAAAAATCATACATGTTTTCTCCTGTTTTTTCTTATCCAACTTCCATTGCAAGACGATTACGGGCTAAAGACGAGCATTCAGCCATGATTGCCGATGCTCTTGCAATCGGATTTGTAAGATAAAAATCTTTTACAGGTGATGTAAAAGAACATGTGGTGACGCTACTGGCCTCTTGGCCTAGGGAAATGATATCATCTGCCTTTCCGGGCATTATTTCGTCCATTATGCCAAAATGTGGATAATCCCTAATAAGACTCAATCGAAGGGAATGCAGTGAATCAAATGGTAAACAGTGCCCAAGAACACTGGACAGAGCACGGATAATAGCCCAGTCTTCTTTCGCCTCACCCGGCGCAACACACGCGCGATTGGTCATTTGCACACGGCCTTCAGTATTTACATAAAACCCAGATTTTTCTGTATAGGTCGCAGCAGGCAATATTACATCAGCTGCATGAGCACCATTGTCACCATGACTACCAATATAAACTGTAAAACCTTTTTTCGCAGAAAGATCAATTTCATCAGCACCAAGCAGAAACAGAACCGCAGAATCCGCAACAATATCCGCAGCATTTCTGCCACTTGTAGGGACAAAACCAATATCCAAACCACCGACACGCGATGCTGCCGTATGCAGAATAGCAAAGCCATTCCATTCATTTGTGACAGCGCCAAGATCACAACAAAGCCTTGCTGTAAGCTTCAGCACCTTTGTTCCATTTTTGCCAATCAATGCCCCCTGTCCGATAAGAAACAGAGGTTTCTTTGCCTCTTTGAGCACACCAAAAAATGCTCCTTGCCCTAGAAAAAGTTCACTTAAGATCTCTGTATCTGAACCGAGATAATCATAGGAATAACGCAAATCCTTTTGTTCTCCGATGACACCAATTGGATACGGACCTAATCCTTGCCGCTTCCGGATACGAGCATTGAGAACAGCAGCTTCAAGCCTTGGATTGCTGCCAATAATCAAAAGTGCATCAGACGCTTCAATGCCGGCAATAGATGGATTGAAAATATAACTCGCACGTCCCCAGACAGGATCAAGTGCTGTGCCATCTTGCCGACAATCAATCTCGTCTGATTCCAAAGATTTGAGTAATAATTTCAGGGCATACATTTCTTCAACTGTTGCCAGGTCACCTGCAATGGCACCTATTGTCCCTTGTCCTGCTTTGACCACCGCACACCGTATCGCATCAAAAGCCCGCTGCCAGTCCACCATGACAAGACGGTTATTTTTATCACGCAAATAAGGATAGTCAAGACGCTGTGTACGTAACCCATCCCAGATAAAACGGGTTTTATCAGAAATCCATTCCTCATTTACCGCATCATTGATACGTGGCATTATCCGCATCACCTCACTACCACGCGTATCAACACGAATGGCACTGCCTAATGCATCCATCACATCAATGGTTTCTGTCTTGAGCAATTCCCATGGCCGGGCACTGAAAGCATAAGGGCGAGAAGTTAATGCACCGACTGGACAAAGATCTATCACATTCCCCTGTAATTCAGATGTCATGGCATGCTCAAGAAATGTTGTAATCTCCGCATCTTCACCGCGTCCAATTAACCCAAGTTCTGATACGCCAGCTACCTCTGTTGTAAAACGCACACACCGGGTGCAATGGATGCAGCGTGTCATCACGGTTTTAACAAGCGGACCGATATACTTTTCCTCAACAGCGCGTTTATTCTCAGTATAGCGTGAAAAATCCCGTCCGAAAGCCATGGCCTGATCCTGAAGATCACATTCACCTCCCTGATCACAGATCGGACAGTCCAATGGATGATTGATAAGCAGAAATTCCAGCATGCCTTCACGTAATTTTTTCACCATAGGTGTATTGGTAAAAATTTCTGGAGGATCACCGTTAGAGTTAGGACGCAGATCAAGTACCCTCATGGAGCAGGATGCTGTCGGTTTGGATGGCGCTCCCTTCACTTGCACCTCTACAAGACACATACGACAATTGCTAGGGACAGATAAACGCTCATGAAAACAAAACCGTGGAATCTTAGCACCTGCTGCCTCAGCTGCCTGAAGCAGTGTATAGTGATGAGGAATATTAATCTCCTTGCCATCAATCTTGATATTGATCATAAAACCGGCCATGACAACCCATCTTTTCTCAAAGTGCCCAAAAATTTAACTGCTATTCTGCTGCCTCTGTAAGGCAGTGCTCCTGCTGAGAAGCAGCATATGTGTAAGCCTCAATCCTTTTTTCAATAGCAATCCTGAAATTTCGGATCAGTCCCTGTACTGGCCAGGCCGCAGCATCTCCTAGAGCACAGATCGTAGATCCTTCAATCTGCTTTGAAACCTCAAAAAGAAGATCAATCTCATGCTTCTGCGCTCTACCCTCAACCATCCGGGCAAGAAGCCGCATCATCCATCCTGTGCCCTCACGGCATGGTGTACATTGACCGCAGCTTTCATGCTTGAAGAAAACAGACAATCGCCAAATTGCCTTGATGATATCTGTAGATTTATCCATAACAATCACACCGCCAGTCCCAAAGGATGACCTTACTTCCTTCAATCCATCAAAATCCATGATAACATTTTCCATGTCCTTGCCATGTACGACCGGACAAGAAGCACCACCGGGCACGACTGCAAGCAGATTGTCCCATCCGCCACGGACTCCGCCTGCATGCTTTTCAATCAGCTCACGAAAGGTGATCCCAAGTTCTTCTTCAATTGTACATGGCGTGTTAACATGACCGGAAATCATAAAAAGTTTTGTCCCAAAATTATTGGGACGCCCCATGGAAACAAACCATGAAGCACCACGCCGCAGGACAGTTGGAACAACAGCGATGGACTCAACATTATTGACAGTTGTTGGACACCCATAAAGCCCTATATTGGCAGGGAATGGCGGTTTCAGACGTGGCTGTCCCTTTTTTCCTTCGAGGCTTTCCAGTAAAGCAGTTTCTTCACCACAGACATAGGCCCCTGCACCATGATGTACAACGATATCACATGCATAACCATAAGCTGTTTTCTTCCCTAAAAGATTCGACTCATAGCATTCATCAATCGCTGCTTCTAGGGCCTCACGCTCACGGATAAATTCACCCCGTACATAGATAAAAGCGGTATGTGCTCCTATCGCAAAAGTGGCAATAACACAGCCTTCAATCAGGATATGCGGATCATGACGCAGAATCTCGCGATCTTTACAGGTTCCAGGCTCTGACTCATCTGCATTGACAACAAGGTAATGCGGACGTCCGTCACTCTTCTTCGGCATGAATGACCATTTTACACCGGTAGGAAAACCTGCTCCTCCACGACCACGCAGGCCAGAGGCTTTAATTTCATCAATGATCCAGTCACGCCCCTTAGCAAGAATAGCCTTGGTATTATCCCAACAACCACGCGCTATTGCACCTTTGATCGATTTATCCTTGAATCCATAAAGATTGGTGAATATACGATTCTTATCAGCTAGCATCTCTCACCTGTTCCTTTTTTTGTGATTCGATACCTGCAGATGCTGTCCCCTACAAAAGTTTCCTCAAGCTCACGCTTGCTATCGGTTCAGATGAGTGACGACCATTCTGCGGGCCAACAGGGATGCTGCTCTCCCGTCCCTCTTCAAAAGCATCAATAATTTCTTCAAGCCGCTCCTCTGTTAGATCTTCATAAGTATCCTTGAAAATCATGATCATAGGAGCGTTGACACAAGCGCCGAGACATTCAACTTCTTCCCATGAAAGAGTACCTGCCATATTAGTCTCAAGTGGTTCACTATGGATTCTTCTCCGACAAACAGCCTTAAGATTTTCAGCCCCTCGCAACATACAAGGTGTTGTTCCACAAATCTGTACATGTGCTTTTCTACCAACTGGTTTCAACTGAAACTGTGTGTAGAATGTCGCAATTTCCAGTGCACGAATGTAAGGCATTGAAAGGATATCTGCAATATATTTAATAGAAGCCTTTGTCACCCAACCTTCCTGCTCCTGTGCCCGCATAAGAAGTGGAATGACGGCTGAGTGTCCACGACCTTCAGGATATCTAGCAATCGTCTTTTCTGCCCAAAAAAGATTATCCGCAGTAAAAGAAAATGCCCTAGGCTGGATAGATTCATGAGCAAGACGGCGAATGGACATTAGCGATCAACCTCACCAAAAACAATATCAAGCGAGCCAAGAATTGCCGCAACATCAGCAAGCATATGCCCTCTGCAAAGATAATCCATGGCTTGAAGATGTGCATATCCAGGAGCACGCAGCTTCACACGATACGGTTTGTTAGTACCATCAGCAATAAGATAGACTCCAAATTCGCCCTTTGGTGCTTCAACAGCCACATATATTTCCCCTTCAGGCACACGAAAACCCTCAGTAAACAACTTGAAATGATGAATAAGGGCTTCCATTGAATGCTTCATTTCACTCCGTTTCGGAGCTGTCACCTTATAATTCAAACTGGAAATAGGTCCCTTCTTTTCTACTCCCAGTAAAAGTTCAACACATTGACGCATGATTTTTGCAGACTGCCGCATTTCCTCCATGCGAATCAAATAGCGATCATAACAGTCACCGTGCTTCCCCACTGGTATGTCAAAATCAAGCGCCTCATAGCAGTCATATGGCTGATTCTTTCGTAAATCCCATGCAGCACCAGAACCGCGCACCATAACCCCTGAAAACCCCCGGTTCCACGCTTCTTCCAAAGGAACAATACCAATATCAACAGTGCGTTGCTTGAAAATGCGATTCTGTGTAATTAATGCATCCAGATTATTCAGAGCTTTTAGAAATGGATCAATAAAATTGCCAATATCTTCAACAAGCTTTTCAGAAAAATCTTGACGGATCCCACCAGGTCGAAAATAATTGGCATGGAGACGCGCGCCACACGCGCGTTCATAAAAGATCATCAGTTTTTCACGCTGCTCAAAACCCCAGAGTGGTGGTGTCAATGCGCCAACATCCATGGCCTGCGTTGTTACATTCAGCAAATGATTGAGGATCCGCCCGATTTCTGAAAACAGCACACGGATAATCTGGGCACGTTTGGGAACTTCAATACTCAACATTTTCTCAATGGCTAGCACATAGGCATGCTCCTGATTCATCGGTGCAACATAATCCAAACGGTCCAGATAAGGACCTGCCTGAAGATAGGTTTTTGTTTCCATTAACTTTTCAGTACCGCGGTGCAGCAAGCCGATATGCGGATCCACCCGAGATATCACTTCCCCGTCAAGCTCAAGAACCAGACGCAAAACACCATGTGCTGCAGGATGCTGCGGACCAAAATTAATATTGAAATTTCGGACATTAACTTCAGGCACAGTCAATTTCCTTGCGGTTCAAAACCGATTAGAACTCTGGATTTTCAAATCAGTACAAGTAATCACACGCTTCTATTCTCTATTCTGTCCTCGCCAAAACAACTAAAGCTTTCTGCTCACTTCAATCAAACTCTTTGAGTAACATCACCGGCTCCTCATGAGGGATAATACTCACAATCTGTCATTCTGTCATTTGAACAGAACCATATATCTCTGCAGTCGGTTTTTCGAAAAATGGAAACAAAAGGGCTATCCTTTGAACAGTTATCAGATATTTTCGGTTTTCGTGTTATTGTTGATTCGGCTCTTCTTTTCACTCAAGTCTCCCTCCCCTCCTGGAGCCACATCATTAATTCAATCAAGTCTCGCATGATCAAAATCCTCCCATGGTGACAGAAAATCAAAATTACGAATCTCCTGGCGAAGAAGCACGGGTTCATAAACAATCCGCTTGAGCTTATCATCATAACGGCATTCTACAAAACCTGTTACGGGAAAATCCTTCCGCAAAGGATATCCATCAAAGCCGTAATCAGTGAGAATGCGCCTCATATCAGGATGATCAGAGAACCGCACACCATACATATCATAGATCTCACGTTCATACCACTCCGCTCCAGCATAAATAGAACAAACAGAGGGTACCGGAACTATCTCATCTGTCATCACCTTGACACGCATCCGAAAATTCTTACTTGGTGACAAAAGCTGATAACAAACGTCAAAACGTTTCTCACGTACGGGATAATCAACACCGATGATATCGGTCAAGGCAATGAATTGATATTTTGCATCTTCACGCAATAACCGCAAAACATCCACAATACTGTCAATAGGGACCGTTATGATCAGATCACCACTCTTGTCAAGACGTGTATCATCCACAAGATCACCCAGCTGTTCAGCAAGATGATCTTCCAGTTCACCAAGTGCATCAACAGTCATCCATCTCTCCTATCTCTCAATGGAGCCGGTACGCCGAATCTTCTTCTGTAAAAGAAGTACGCCATATAAAAGTGCCTCCGCTGTAGGTGGACATCCTGGAACATAAATATCAACCGGAACGATACGATCACAGCCACGCACGACTGAATAAGAATAATGATAATAACCACCACCGTTTGCGCATGAACCCATCGAGATTACATAGCGCGGATTTGGCATCTGATCATAAACCTTGCGCAATGCTGGTGCCATCTTGTTGGTAAGCGTCCCGGCTACAACCATCACATCAGATTGACGTGGTGATGCGCGTGGCGCATAACCAAAACGCTCATTGTCATAATGGGGCATGGCGCATTGCATCATCTCAATAGCACAGCAGGCGAGGCCAAAACTCATCCACATTAAAGAACCGGTTCTTGCCCAAGTTATCAACGCATCAGCAGAGGTCATAAGAAAACCTTTGTTAGATAATGCAGTGTCTATTTCCTGAGAAAAACCATCAGCAGCATCGACATGCTTCCTTATCTCTCCAAGTGTAAGTGTCTCATCGACAGTTAATCCCATTCTAGTGCCCCTTTTTTCCATTCATAAATAAAACCGACAGTTAACAACGTCAGAAAAACCATCATAGACCAGAAGCCGATCATCCCGATAGCTTTGAAGGAAACCGCCCAAGGAAAGAGGAAGATTATCTCAAGATCGAAGATAATAAACAAAATAGAGACCAGATAAAATCGCACATCAAACTTCATACGTGCATCATCAAATGCATTGAATCCACATTCATAAGCAGAAAGCTTTTCCGAATCAGGAGAGCGATGTGCTACAATAAACGGAGTAATGAGAAGTGCTCCGGCTATCACGAGTGAAACTGCCATAAATATAAACACAGGAAAATAGGTTTTCGAAAGCTCAACCATGTCCGTCTTCCATTGTATTGAGAGCAATAACCAGCGTCCTTTTCAAGGGTCTTGTCCACAAAAAGTATGTTTAATAATTAAAGTGTCAATTACCTGTGCTGTGTGTGCCAAGTGCTTTCGCTGAACATGTTTTCTATCTTATCAAAATTGGCTATTGCTATGGAATAATAAATATTCTCTTCACTTTTCTAAGATCCGAGAGTCCTCTGATGTGAGATGCGGTGAATGCAATTTTTTAAATACTGTACCAGTGTGAAAAAAGCAAGTCTATCATCTGATTCAAGGCGAAAAACAGATGCCATTTTGCAGAGTTAATTATACTGTGTTTTGAGTTATAAACAAACAATGCGAAAAAAAGGAGGCAAGATGCTCAGACGCACAATTTTAATTGTTGATGATGATGATGTCTTGTGTCGCATCCTAGTCGAGCAATTACAATTATATGAGATGTTTCACATTCTTACAGAAAAGAATGCAAGAAATACTTTAAAAACAGTTCAGAGACAAAATATTGACCTGATTGTTATGGATGTTTGTCTCCCTGACATGGATGGGCGTGAAGTGGTCAAGATTCTGAGGCACAACGGCTTTCGTGCGCCTGTTATCATGTTAACTGGCAGCGAGACGGATTCCGATACTATACTGGGATTGGAAGCAGGTGCTAATGATTACGTCACCAAGCCGTTTCATTTTTTTATTCTGCTGGCTCGTATCCATGCACAGTTGCGTCAGTATGAACAAAACGAGAATGCAACATTTCAAATAGGACCTTATATTTTCAAACCTGGGCAGAAATTACTTATTAGTGTTAATGAAGCTGATGAAAATCATAACATCATTCGGTTGACGGAAAAGGAGGCAGCAATTATTCAATATCTTCATCGTGCGGGCAGCAATGTTGTGAGTCGTGATACATTGCTTGAACGCGTTTGGGGATATAATTCCGGCGTTACAACTCACACGTTGGAGACTCATGTTTATCGACTGCGCCGGAAAATTGAAAAAGATCCTTCCAATGCACAGATCCTTGTAACTGAGAATAGAGGGTACAAACTGGTCTCTTAGGAAGGGGAGAGGGACTGGATCAGGGAAATCATCTTTCAGTTAAGATATAGATCTTGCGTCTAATAAACACCTGCCATGCTTAGGTCGTTAGCTGTGGTCGATACACAGGAAAAAAAATGTTTCGGGAATAGCGTTCTGTAACAGTAAGGCCTTTATAAAGCTGTTTTTTTGCCTCTACAATAAGAACACCGCCAAAGTACGGAAAAAATCTCTGCCACACTTTTTCATAGAAGGATGAGGACAGTTCTAGACGCCAATGTCTACAGGGGACAAAATACAATGCTTTCCTAACTGGTCCGCAGAAAAAGCCTGTTTGTTCCAAAAGTCTCGACAACTGAGCGTGACTATAAGGCGCACCATTGCCGAAAGGTGTAAACTCCAAATGCGACCACAATCCCCGCCTATTTGTCACGATAAGAATCAGGCGTCCGTTTGGAACTAGAACACGCCATAATTCTCGCATAGTATTCTTAGCATTTGCTGTATACTCCAATGCATGCACCATAATGATTCGATCTACTGAAGAATCTGGCAAAGGAAGCTTTTCCTCAAAGACCAGTGCTGTTGCTACAGCATCAACTGTAGGCCATAGACTGGCGCCTTGATGAGCTGGCATAAAGGCCAAACAGCATTCAGCATTTTGCACAAAAAGATCCAAATAAGGAACGGCATAACCAAGTCCTATGATTCGTTCACCTGATGTAGAGCTATAATAACATTCAAGAGCTGCGGAAATGTCCTGTTTAACACGTTGCCCTAACAAGGATTTATAAAAAGACTGCAACGTAATGATATTAACACACATAGCAAACGACTCTTCTGCCAGTCAACACTCGATCGCTAACATACAGAATTGACCTCATGATCACACCGACCAAGGGCGAAAATTTACAAACCTAGAACTAGAATAGGATGATATATCCAGCGCTTCAGACATTGCTGTTCCTAATGGATCTAATCTATCTAATGGAATGGTAGATGATTTAGGAAGCAGGGTTGAATCCCTCTTTCTTAATGCTGACGGCCATTAACAAGATCATTTTTGATATCAGCATCTCCTATAAAGCGTGTTTTATAAACCTCATAACTTTCCATAACACGCTGTACATAATTGCGCGTTTCACTATAGGGGATCCGTTCAATCCAGTCAACGACTTCATCAACGGAACGATGACGCGGATCACCATAGCGAGCAATCCATTCATTAGCACGGTGTGATCCCGCATTATATCCAATAAGGGTTAGAATATAAGATCCATGAAACTGTTTTAATTGTTCACCTAGAAAATATGCTCCAAGTGTTGCATTATAGCTTGGGTTATTGGATAGTTCCTGTATGGAATAGGATAGCCCCCTCCGTAAGGCGATGTCTTTTGCTGTTTCCGGTAGGAGTTGTAACATACCTCGTGCATTTGCGTTTGACAACGCTGAAGGATTAAACTCGCTTTCCTGCCGGGCTACTGCATAAGCAAGCGCTTGACCGATGACAGAGAGATCTGCTGAACCCGGAATTGCGCCCAGAGGATAGGACAGGGATCCAACAGTAATCCCGCGCTGAACAGCATTCTTTCCGATTTTTAGACTGGTGTGATAGTCATCATGACGTTCGGCCATGAGAGCCAGTAAAGCCAATTCACCAGGGTTTTTGAGCTGATTTGCAAGTGCATGGTAAAGAAATATCGCTTCTTTCCTATAGCTAGCAGCTTCAAGGCATTTTATTGCCTTGACAGGTTCACGGGATTCAAACCGTTTACGATCTTCCATGGTTGGACGTGGATAACTGATTTTTAATTTTCTTGTCCCTAGACGGGAAGCGGCAAGTTGACCATAGAATGTGGTACTATAACGGGCCGCCTGTTGAAAAAAAGTGCGGGCCTTATCTTTTTCAGACATGCTTTCAGCTGCACGGCCCATCCAGTAAAACCCACGCGCTGCTGAAACGGGATATGAGGACAATTTAATCACACGGGAGAAGTGTAACATGGCGGTTTCAGGATTATTCAAAAAACATAGCGCGTACCAGCCCGCATGAAATTCAGCATCTACTCTCATGATTGGGCTTTTTGCGGAATGTGTAGCAGCAAGTTGATACGCAGCTTTTGGCTGACCGCTATCTAGCATTTCACGAGAAAGGACCCGCCGCTCAATCCACCACGCATCGGGATCTGTCAGGGCTGCGGCATCTTCTGGTGTATTCAGCATCAGTTGTACTGCTTCTTCATACCTGCCAGTATGGCGTAAATGCTGAATGCGTGCAAAAGTGTAGATTGGTTGTTTTTGCCAGGTTGGATCGACTGCGTCAAGTTTCTGCCCAGCATCAGCATTTTTATGTACAACAGCGGCAATGCCTCTGTAGACGGAAGTCGCTCCGGCAAGCTGTGCAATGCGTTCAGCAGAATTGAGCCTATAAGCATAAAGCACAGCTTGCAAACGCTTTTTGTGATCATTGTGCGTCAAAATTGTGCCGATTTTGTTGATGATCAGTTGCTCCTCTCGTTCATCCAGCTTGACCTTCTGCCACCAAGGAGCAACTATAGCATACGCCTGCTCCTTCAAGCCGCATGCAATGAGTGCCGCACCATAAACCGCCATTCCATCAGCTGTCAGAGGTTTTTTATCAGTAAAAAAACTGATAACTTCCTGTGGTGATACATTGTTTTCACGGGCGAGAGCACGTTCAAAATTACGGCGTATAATAACTTGACCCGGCCACTTTTTCAGTTCAGTCATTGCCTGTCTGAATTGAGAAGCGGGTACTTCTTTTGTATCAGATGTGACAATTGCCCATGTCATCGTATTGCGCTCAAGCGAGCTTATAGGCATCGTATCTCGTAGTGCAATGGCACGCTCTATCTGCCTGTTTTTAAGAGCATCAAATCCGGATTGAAGTTTTTCAGGAAGAACATTGGTGTAAGGGCGTACAGGCCCTGGAACTGGTACACCACTACTACTGATGAAGGACCTGGATCCTGGTTTTGGAGTGGGCAATGTAAAAAAATAGGACAGCGAATCCTCTGAGCGTAAATGAGCATCTTGCGCATGGGCAATAGAAAAGAGAGAGAGGATCAGGCCTCCCGTCAAAGCCAGAAACAATTGAATGACAGGTATCTCCCTCCATGCATTGCATTTCTTCATCGGCGATTAAGCTTTAAGTATGTAAGAATATTCAGAATATGTAAACACTTTAGTTCATTTCTCACCATCCTGTAAAACTCAAGAAGCCCATTCATCTAATACTCATGCTTCTATTTATTATAGTCTCCCCCTCCATTCTTCCTGATGATGTCAATTACTATCTTGCTTGAAGATAATAGCAGGTCTATGTTTTAAACACATCTCAGGAACGGTAAAAACGGTTCTATTTATTTATATGGAGTTGGTCTATGCTCAAGGGAGCTTTAACTGCCCTCATCACCCCCTTCTCTACAGCAGGAGAGATTGATGAAAAAGCGTTCCGCGGTCTTATTGAATGGCAGATAAAGGAAGGTATTCACGGTCTTGTTCCTGCTGGCACCACTGGTGAAGCGCCTACTCTTGACTATGATGAACATAAGCATTTGATTGCAATCTGTGTTGAACAGGTCAACGGGCGAGTTCCGGTTGTGGCCGGAGCCGGTTCGAACAGCACGAGTGAGGCCGTTGAACTTGCACGATATGCTGAACAGGCGGGTGCTGACGCGGTGCTTGTTGTAACACCGTATTACAATAAACCGAGTCAACGTGGTCTTTACGCCCATTTCTCGGCAATAGCTCGCGCAATTTCAGTGCCAGTTGTTATCTATAACATTCCAGGACGCTCTGTCGTTGACATGTTACCAGAGACAATAGGTTGGGTAGTGAAAGATTTTCGGAATGTTGTTGCAGTCAAGGATGCAACGGGATGTCTTGAGCGTGTGCTGGAGCAGCAATTGTCTTGTGGAAAAGCATTTATTCAACTTTCGGGTGAGGACGCAACAGCACTGGCATTTAATGCACATGGAGGAAAGGGCTGTATTTCCGTGACGTCAAACATTATGCCACGTCTGTGTGCTGAATTTCAACAGGCTTGCCTGCATGGCGATTATTTTTCTGCTCTTGCCCTTCATGAAAGGTTGATGCCTCTTCACAAAGCACTTTTTATTGAACCTAATCCCGCTGGGGTCAAATATGCAGCAGCCAAGCTTGGCTTCTGCAATTCATCGCTGCGTTTACCACTTGTTGAGGTTGAGGAGGCTACCGCACGTCAAATTGATAAAGCACTTGCTAAGCTACTGAATACCTCAGATTCTGATGAATAAAACTTACTGAAATCCCTATGAATAAAAAGAAAAAAGAATCTGCATACAAGCTTTTAGCCGAAAATCGGAAAGTATATTATCATTATGAAATACTTGAAAAGTTGGAAGCAGGACTGGTTCTGCAGGGAAGCGAAGTCAAGTCTCTGCGCACCAATCATGGCAATATAGCCGAAAGTTATGCTACTTTTGAAAGTAGTGAGTTGTGGCTGATCAACTGCTATATTCCCGAATATGTGGCAGGGAATCGCTTTAACCATGAACCGCGACGGCAGCGGAAGCTGCTTATTGGCAAAAAGGACATGACACGGTTTTTCAATGCTGTTACGCGGGATGGTGTAACCATTGTACCTGTACGTTTCTATTTCAATGTGGACGGACGAGCAAAACTTGAAGTCGCGCTTGCCCGCGGTAAAAAAATACATGACAAACGTGAAATAGAAAAGAAGCGTGATTGGAATCGTGAAAAAACGAGGCTTCTACGTAGATGCCATTGAATAAACAATGCTTTTTATCTACTTTGGATAGACAATATTGATGATACCAGCACTAGCTAACCATCACAAGGCTTTGGTGGCAAAGAATAAGAGGGACGCGTTGTTGATTCGCGCTCAATGTTCTTTTTCAATCTAAGAAGGTCAATAAAATGATCAGCCTGCCTGCGTAGATCATCGGAGATCATCGCTGGTTGTGTTTCGAGTGTCGATACAACGCTGACCTTACGACCTCTACGTTGCAAAGCTTCAACCAGTGAGCGAAAATCACCATCACCTGAAAAAAGAACAAAGTGATCAACAGTGTCGGAAAGTTCCATCGCATCAATGGTCAACTCTATATCCATATTACCTTTAATCTTACGCCGTCCACTGGAATCAGTAAATTCCTTTGCTATCTTTGTAACAACGTGATAGCCATTATAGTGCAACCAATCAATCAATGGACGAATAGATGAATACTCCTGCTCCTCCGCGAGAGCAGTATAATAATAGGCACGCAATAGATAACCACTGTTTTGAAAAAAATCAAGCAATTTTTGATAGTCAATATCAAATCCTAATGTTCTTGAAGCAGCGTAAAGGTTGGCTCCATCAATGAAAAGGGCAATTTTCTCACGGGGATCAAACATAACATTAAGCCATGAATCAAATATATAAAAATATGCAAAAAAAAATTGTGATGCAAAAACGTTTAAAGCACGCTCACCCTTTTGCCAAGGTGCAATCGAAAAACAAGATTTTATCCTTGTTTGGATTTTTCTTGTTTTTTCGTATTTTAATGATTAAAAGTCCCTTGCATCCATTTTTTATTTTTTTTAATGTTAAAGGCTGAAGAGAAGGTCCCACCCTATGGCTCGCGTCACCGTGGAAGATTGTATAGATAAGGTTGAAAACCGTTTTGAGCTAGTGTTGTTAGCAGCTCACCGGGCGCGTCAGATATCACAAGGGGCACAAATCACTGTTGGGCGTGATAATGATAAAAATCCTGTTGTTGCATTGCGTGAAATTGCAGATGAAGTGCTTTCTCCTGCTGATTTGAAGGAAGATCTCATTCATTCATTACAGAAGCACGTGGAGGTAGATGAGCCGGATGTTGCTCCTGAACCGGCTGATACTGTGATTACTCATATCACTGGTTCAGAACCGGAAGTAGGTAAGGATGAGAATCATATTCTCTCTTTTGATTTGATGTCTGAAGAAGATCTTCTTGCCGGCATAGAAAATCTAGTTGCCCCAGAAAAAAGTGATGATTATTAGACTAGACTATCTCTGCAGGCTATGGCTGCATGCATTTATGTGTGTCATTCTGTTCTATATGTATAAGTTAATATGTATATGTATAAATTCAATGGTATTATTTTCAGTTGAAGATTTGAACTTCATTGCACTGGCAGATTTTATAGTTTCTTGGGTTAGTTATGTATGATGCGTCAGTATGAGCTGATTGAGCGCGTCCAGCATTACAAACCTGACGTTAATGAATCTTTGCTAAACAGGGCATACGTCTATGCCATGCGCAAGCACGGTGCACAAAAGCGTGTTTCCGGTGATCCGTATTTTTCTCATCCTCTGGAAGTCGCTGCTATTTTAACGGATATGCATCTTGATGAAGCAACCATTGCTGTTGCACTCTTACATGATACAATTGAGGATACCTCTGCAACGCGTGATGAGATTGACCAGCTGTTTGGATCAGAGATTGGCCATCTCGTTGAAGGTTTAACAAAGCTTAAAAAGCTTGATTTTGTTTCAAAAAAGGCCGTTCAGGCCGAAAATTTGCGGAAACTGTTGATTGCTATATCACAGGATGTACGTGTTCTGCTCGTTAAATTAGCAGACCGGCTGCATAACATGCGTACACTTGATGTCATGAGTGAAGATAAGCGTCATCGTATTGCAGAGGAAACAATGGATATCTATGCACCTCTGGCCGGACGGATGGGGATGCAGGATGTATGTGAAGAGCTAGAAGATTTAGCGTTCCGCTGTATTAAGCCAGAAGCATGGTGGGCGATCAAGGTCAGTCTGACTGTTCTGCTCAAGCGGAACATGGACTTACTCGCAACCATCGAGGAAGATCTGACCTCTCTTTTTGCCGGACGAGGTATCATAGCACATGTCAAAAGCCGACAAAAAAAAGCATGGTCGGTTTTTCGAAAAATGGAAACAAAAGGGCTATCCTTTGAACAGTTATCAGATATTTTCGGTTTTCGTGTTATTGTTGATAGTGTTGAAGACTGTTACCGTGCACTTGGTGTTATCCATACAACGTGGTCAGTAGTGCCTGGCCGCTTCAAAGATTATATTTCCATACCAAAACAGAATGACTATCGCTCTATTCATACCACCATTGTCGGTCCTTCTCACCAGCGAGTGGAATTGCAGATTCGCACACGTGAAATGGATGAAGTAGCTGAATATGGTGTTGCAGCTCATTCAGGTTACAAAGATCGCGGTTCGGATACTCCAACTAGGAAGCGGTCAAGCGAAACTAATGCGTATGCGTGGTTGAGGCGAACGGTTCAAGCCTTATCGGAAGGAGATAGTCCAGAGGAATTTCTAGAGCATACCAAACTTGAATTGTTTAGAGATCAGGTCTTCTGTTTTACTCCAAAAGGGCGCTTGATCGCACTTCCGATTAAAGCAATCGCAATTGACTTTGCTTATGCAGTTCACACCGATGTGGGTGATTCGTGTATCGGAGTAAAAATCAATGGCCGTGTTATGCCTTTAATGACCCAATTAAAAAATGGAGATGAAGTGGAGATTCTCCGTTCACAGGTACAAATTCCTCCTTCGGCCTGGGAATCACTTGTAGTAACTGGCAAAGCGCGAATGGCTATTCGGCGAGCTACACGCTCTGCTGTTCGCAAACAATATTCCGGGTTTGGAGAGCGTATTCTTGAACAGACCTTTGGAAGGATGGGAAAAAACTTTTCAAGAGATGATCTAAAACCGGTTTTGTCACGGCTTTCCCGAAATGACATTGACGATATTCTTGCGTCTGTTGGACAAGGTGAACTATCCTCAGCTGAGGTTGCAAAAGCTCTCTATCCGGATTATAACGATAGTCGTCCAGTGCATAAGCGTCAAGTAAAATCAGGTGAAAACAATATCCGGAATGTATCAGGTTTGACTTTCAGAGTGCAAAAAAACCAAGAGAGCAAGACGTGGAACGGTATTGGGACTCCCGAAATTGAGAGTGTGTATTCTGGAAGGGTATTGCCGATTCGTGGTATCAGTGAGGGTATACCGGTACAATTTTCGCCTGAAGGTGCGGTTCCTGGGGATCAGATCGTTGGTATTCAACAACCGGAAGTAGGGATTATTATCTATCCTATTCAATCACCTTCTTTGGCAGCTTACGATGACCAACCCGGTCGCTGGATTGATGTGCGTTGGGACATTGATGTGAAAATGAGCAAACGTTTTCCAGCGAAAATTCGCGTGATTACTGTTAATTCTCCAGGTTCATTAGCCGAAGTGGCACAGATCATTGCAAAAAATGATGCTAATATACGAAATCTTTCCGTGGTGAAGACCGCACTTGATTTTGCAGAAATGATCATTGATCTTGAAGTATGGGATCTCAAACATCTTAATAAGACTATTGCCCAGTTGAAAAGAATTAGGCTTGTCAGCAGTGCTTGTAGGGTTAATGCCTGAAGCGCCTAAGGATAGAAGCATGAATACTAAAGATGTCTTGGATATTTTCCGAACAGCGGGTGCAATTCTAGAAGGACATTTTATTTTGACTTCAGGCCGTCACAGCGCGGTCTATATCCAGAAAGCTTATGTTTTTATGCATGCGGCACTGACGGAAAAGCTGTGCTATGCCATGGCTGGAAAAATTCGTTCTAAAGTTTCTGGACGGATCGATTATGTTGTTGGTCCGGCAATTGGAGGTCTCATTCCGGCTTATGAAACAGCACGACATCTTCGTGTCCCTTCTATTTGGGTTGAACGTGAAAACGGTGTATTCAGATTGCGGCGTTTTGATATTGAAAGAGGCGCACAGATTATTATAATGGAAGATGTTGTCACGACAGGGCTTTCCATTCGTGAAGCTGTGCAATCCATGCGTCAGACTGGATCGGAGATTATAGCAGCAGCCTGTATTGTGGACCGTTCTGGAGGAAAAGCTGATGTTGGAGTTCCTCTGATTGCTCTGGCAGAATATGAAATTCCTTCTTATACGGGAGATTCTTTGCCACCTGAACTTACCTCTCTGCCTGCTGTAAAACCGGGCAGTCGTTACTGAGTGGTATTCCGGCAAGTCTAACGTTTCCTCAACATTTCTTTGAGGTATGTACAGAATAAAACACAGATTAGCTTGAGCTAAGCACAACAGTATGCAATCCTTCAGATGATGGAAGTAGATTCGGGCGTGCTCCGCAGTCTGGGAAGAAGAATAGCAACACAGCCCAAAAGCGGTAAGAACGAGCAGATTGTAAACAGTTTTTGATTGCCAATAATATCTCCTAAAGCACCAAGTCCTGCTGATGCAATTGCACCAATCCCAAATGACAGTCCAAAAAATAACCCTGCAACTGTGCCAACCTTACCTGGCATCAGTTCTTGCGCAAAAACAAGAATGGCAGGAAAAGCGGAAGCGAGGATAAGTCCAATAATTACTGATAATACAGCCATAGTCGTCAGGCTGACATGGGGCAGTACTAATGTGAAAGGTAATACACCAAGGATAGAGATCCAGATAATAGGACCGGCTCCCACCCTATCAGCCATTGGACCGCCAAATACGGTACCAATGGCAATACCACCAAGATAGAGAAATAATAAATACTGTGCCTGATGCAGGTTAATGCCGTATTTTTCCATAGAAAAAAACGTATAGAAATTGCTCATACTGGCAAGATAAACATATTTTGTAAACATCAAAGCGATCAGAACGAGCAAAGCACGGCGTGTGTTTTTTTTGCTCAGAGCAATTCGTAAAACATTTTTTTCCACAGAAATCCGTTTTTTTAAGATGCCAGCATACCAACGGCAGACACTTGTCAACAAGAGAAAACCGATGAAGGCAGCAACTGTTAACCAGGCAAGACGGTCCTGCTTTATTATAAAAAGAGCAGCAACGAGTGGCCCCAGTGCCGTACCGGTATTGCCGCCAACCTGAAAAATAGATTGGGCGAAACCATATCGACCACCAGAAGCAAGGCGTGTAATCCGTGATGCTTCTGGATGGAAAATAGATGAACCAAAGCCGATACAGGCTGCACCAAACAGAAGAACACAGTAATGAAAGGAATTAGCAAGTAAGAGAAGGCCAATCATCATAAAGGCAAAAGCAAAGAGAAGCGAACATGGAAGGGGGTTCTTATCCGTGTAAATACCAATAAGCGGCTGTAAAACCGAACCAATGCTCTGATATGTCGCAGTTATTATCCCGATTTGCAATAATGAAAGGTTATAATTTATGCTCAAAAGTGGATAGATCGCCGGTAACATGGATTGCATGAAATCATTAAGCAAATGGCCAAAACTGATTGCTAGGATGACAGCAATAAAAGTCTCTTTTATTGCAGGAGAGTTATCATTTGTTGCGCCGCTTTTCATGCGTGTTTGTCCTTTTTATGTATTGCTATTGCAGGAAAGAGCTTCTTGTGTATGAAGATAGATAGAGTGATAAATATTTCGAGAGAAAGCATAGATGTCTCCTTGTACAAGAGACAAATTAGATGATAAAGAGTCCATTCGGATCAAGGCGATCAGTAGGCATCGTAAATATACAAGGAAACTAGCTACAGTTAATCAATAAAAAATACGATTATCCGCCATCGGGGAGCTAAGACAGAGAAATGCTTTTCCGTACACGAAAACAGATGAGGTTATGGGATCGTATATGGATATGGTTCTGGCCGCGTCGATCGTTCGCGCGTTCCTTTCGTTATATAGGTAAACGTGTTTTACGGATTCCAGCTACTCCACATGTAGTCGCTTTGGGACTCTCCATTGGCATTTTTTCAGCTTTCACACCGTTTTACGGCTTACATGTCATCTTTTCTATGCTTATAGCTTGGGGACTCTCAGCTAATGTTGCTGCTGCTGCGATAGGGACAGCTTTCGCTAATCCATTGACAATTCCTTTCATTTTCAGTGCAACCTATGAATTGGGTCAAGCTATCTTACATGATGGAAAAGAGTCTATTCCGATGCATGATTTTTTTGAATTGTTACAGAATCGATCTTGTAAGGAATTGTGGAGTATTTTCCTGACACTTTTCGTTGGTTCTGCCATTTTAGGGAGTATTGCTGCTATTCTAGCTTATATACTCACTTTCAACGCAACAAAACGCTTTCGCCGTCGCCGGAGCGACTGGATAGCGCGTCGTTTAGAAACATGCTTAAATAGAGAAGGTTCAAAAAAAAAGAAAATCAAATATCGGATAGATGCTCATGATCATCGGAATCGGTAATGATATAATGAATATTCAACGTATTGGAAAAGTGCTTGACCTCTATGGCACGCGGTTTATTAATCGTATTTTCACTGAAGTAGAGCAGAGCCAGTCCGAGGCAAGAAAAGATAGCATAGCGTCCTATGCCAAGAGGTTTACTGCCAAAGAAGCCTGTGCAAAAGCACTGGGAACAGGAATATCAGTTGGGATATGGTGGCGTGAACTTGAAGTGATAAACTTGTCTACAGGGAAGCCAACTATGAAGTTAAGAGGTAGGGCATTGTTTTGTCTTGAAGAGTTACGACCTAAAAATCATCATGTGATCATACATTTAACGATCACAGATGACTATCCTTGGGCACAAGCCCTTATTATTATTGAAGCACTTCGTCATTGACGAGAAAAAATATTGTTTAGTATAGTAGGTATTGGGATGATTTGGTAAGATTATATAGATGATGAAAAGATGAAAAATACTTTATGGCGGCCAGGTTCGGAAAAGAAAACAACCGGCGGTACCAGGGAAATGCTGATTGTAATTTTTGAGGCATTGTTTCTAGCGATGATGATTCGTACGTTTTTATTTCAGCCATTTACCATCCCTTCCGGTTCAATGAGGCCGACATTGCTTGTAGGTGATTACCTCTTTGTCTCTAAATACGCTTATGGTTATTCGCGGTTTTCTCTACCTCTTTCTTTAAATCTGTTCTCAGGACGGATCTGGGCGGCGGAACCAAAGCGTGGCGATGTTGTTGTTTTTCGGCATCCGGGAGATACGTCCCTTGATTATATAAAGCGTGTGGTTGGTATGCCAGGCGATAGTATACAAATACGTGGAGGTTTGCTCTATATCAATAATATAGCTGTTGAGCGGCAGAAAATTGGGGAGTCTGTTAATATCGACATGATCGGTGATGTTCCTAATTCTGGATATCTTAGAGGACACCTGTTTAATCCAGCTGTAGATAGGCCAGTTTCTATCTATCGTGAAACACTGCCCGATAGTCATGTCTCTTACAATACATTTGACATATTACCAATGGGATTAGGTGATAATACCAGGGTATTCGAAGTCCCAAATGGGCATTATTTTGTGATGGGAGATAATCGTGATAATTCGCTTGATAGTCGTTTTACGGTTGGCTATGTCCCATTTGAAAACCTCGTTGGTAAAGCCATTGTGCTCTTTTTCTCAATCGGTGGAGATTCAAGCGCCTGGCAAATTTGGCGCTGGCCTTCTTATATACGTTGGGATCGTTTATTCCATTTTTTATAAGATGTCACGGATATTCTGTTCGTGGAGATTAACGTGCTCGGAAAGTGTGTAAAAAAACACCTTGAAAAGGTAACAGGACATCAGTTTAAAGATCAAGATCTTCTGGAGGTTGCATTAACGCATTCTAGCGCACAGAATATAGGGATAGGTGATTATGAACGGCTGGAATTTCTAGGCGATAGGGTGTTAGGACTGGTCATTGCTGAAATGCTCTTCCATCTCTTTCCAACCGCTAAAGAAGGAGAGCTGGCTATTCGTCTGAATACGTTGGTTGACACAGAAACCTGTGCACAGATCGCCGAAAAGATCGGCCTTCCTGATCTGATCCGTGTAGGAGCAGATATGAAATGGCTTGGAAGACGGCGGCTAAGCAATGTCTATGCAGATGTTGTGGAGGCGTTGATTGCTGTACTCTATACTGATGGCGGTCTGGCGGCATCCTATCCTTTTATTCACCGTTATTGGAGCGAAAGAATACATCGTCCGGAAGGACAGCTACGTGATGCTAAAACTGAGTTGCAAGAATGGGCACATCGGCAAGGTAGTGTCCAACCAGTGTATCGTGTTTTAACCCGCGTCGGGCCGGATCATGCTCCAATATTTGAAGTTGAACTACAGATTCCCGGTTTTTCTTTGGTCAATGGAAAAGGAGAGTCTAAACGACAAGCTGAGCAAGCTGCGGCAAAGGAAATGCTATACCGTGAAGGTGTGTGGAAGCAAGAGATTCACGGATACATGAATGACGGATGACGGTCAATATATCACCTGTTCTGGCATTGTGTCACTCGTTGGTGCAACCAATGCTGGTAAATCAACCCTTGTAAACCAGCTAATTGGTGAAAAGGTTTCTATTGTGACTCATAAGGTGCAGACAACACGTACGTTGGTGCGTGGGATTTTTACGCATAAGGGGAAGCAGATTGTGCTTGTTGATACGCCGGGCATTTTCAACCCAGGAAAGCAGCGTGACCGTGCTATGGTTTCAGCTACTTGGAATAGTATATGGAATACTGACATTCTGTTGCTAATAGTTGATGTGAAGGCAGGACTTAATGATGCAGTGGCAGTAATTCTTGCTGGCCTTGCAAAAGTACATCAGCCAAAGGTGCTGGTTTTGAATAAAATTGATAGAATAACCCGGCCGGGTCTTTTAGCATTGGCAGCAGCGGTCAACGAGAAAGTGTCTTTCGAAAGGACATTCATGATATCAGCCCTTAATGGTTCAGGGTGCTATGATGTGCTGAATTATCTGGAAAAGATTCTGCCAGTAAGACCATGGTATTATCCAGAAAACCAAAGATCTGATATGCCGATACAGCAGTTTGCAGCCGAGATTACACGTGAAAAGCTGTATCTACGTTTGCACGATGAACTGCCCTATACCTTAACAGTTGAGGCCATACGCTGGGAAGAATGTAAGGATAATTCTGTGTGTATTGAACAGATTGTGTACGTTGAGCAAAAAAGTCAGAAAAAAATTTTACTTGGCCATAAAGGATGCACCATTAAGGTCATTGGACAGACAGCTCGTCAGGAAATTTCAAAACTCATCAAACGACATGTCCATTTATTCTTGTTTGTTAAGGTACGTCACAATTGGAGCAAAAAAACGGAACTTTACCATAAGATTGGCCGTGATTTTTCAGCGTAATGGAATGGTATGATGATGCAATTATCCTCGGCGTTCGTCAACATGGCGAGACGAGTGCTATTGTTGAAGTGGTGACATATAAGCATGGTCGTCATTTGGGTCTCGTGAGGAATGGATGGTCAAAACGTATGCGACCGCTTATTCAGATGGGCAATCGTGTTGAGGCGCATTGGTGGGCACGTCTCGATGAGCATCTTGGAATATTTCACTTGGAGGTGAGACATTTTGCAGCTACCAGAATAATGCAAATTCCATTTGCGCTTTATGGTTTACAAACGGCCGCTGCACATCTGCGCCTTTTACCAGAACGCGATTGCCATCCGTTGCTTTACAAAGGCTTAGAGTTATTAGTTGAATATTTTGAATCTCCATTGCTTTTCGCAGAAATTCTGGTGCGCTTTGAAATGCTATTATTAGAGGAATTGGGATTTAGCCTAGATTTGGCATGCTGTGTTACAATTGAGAATACCAAAGAACTTGCTTATCTTGTACCAGAAACAGCTCGAGCAGGCAGTCAGCCGGAACAGCCAGAAAAGCTCTTAGTAATCCCTACCTTTTTACATAAGCCTGATTGCCATCCTATTGTAGCTCATGAAATCCGCGATGGTTTCCTGCTGACCGAATTTTTCTTTGCGAGGCATATATGGGAACCACGTAGGTTAGTTCCACCATCCCTGCGTGCAGGCTTTATCAAGCGACTGCTACATCAACTAACCACTGCACCATAGTTAAGAAAGGTGATGTGCACGTTGGTTGGTCATTTTTTCAAGATATATCGTTTTCTTAGACGTCCTATCTGTGCGATAGGATCTGAAGCATGATTGCTCATGCTGAGACTGGCATTTTGAATGCGGTTAGGTAGGATTCATAAGAAAACCTAGATATCGTGTCTCTTATCTCAGGAAGATTTATTCTATTAGGAAGCATTGAAAAATGGTCTATCATCTGTTGGCTCGGTGAAACAAACCGAAGAAATTATTCAATGTGCTGCCAGGGTACATCCCTTCACGCATAGATAGGGTTCTTAGCGGAGAAAATTTCTTAAGCATTGCAAGTATAGCACTACGTCCCAGTTGGATAGAAAGACAATTCGACAAAAGAGCATGATTGAGTATATGTGTCAGGAGAATACTTGTCCAGATATCAGGTGTACGATGCTTTTTATAGAATCGGAGAACAGATTCTGCACCAGGATCAGGAAGATTGGTAGCAACAGCAGCGGCAAGATCAATCATATCGCGGATACTGAGATTAAGTCCTTGAGCACCAATTGGAGGAAAGACATGAGCAGCTTCTCCAATCAAAATTACACGGTTAGCTGCAAATTTCTTAGGCGCAAGACCTGCCATTGTCCAGGTTTGAACAGGTGTTTCAATCTTTATTGTTCCTAGCATGGAATACATGTGTTTTTCAATTTTCTCGCCTAACATGTCATTGCTGAGGCTGAGAAGCCGTTTTGCTCGCTCTGGGTTGACAACCCAGACAAGACTGGACTGGGTTCCCGGTAAAGGGACCTGCGTAAACGGTCCTTCTCCCGTATGGAATTCTGTCACAATAGCATGATGAGGCAGCTGATGGGAAAACACAAGAACTAAGGCAGTCTGAGGATAATGCCACCTGTGTATATCAAGACCTGTTGCATCCCTTGCGACCGAATCACGTCCGTCAGCGGCAACAAGCAAATATGTTCTAAGTTTTCTTCCATCGGCTAATATTATTTTCAGCATGGGACCGTCATTGAGACAGGCAGTGACTGTTGTCATTATTCTGCAAATTTTCGAACATTTTTCAACGGTTTTAGTAATAGCGGCATTAAGCACAGTATTGGGTATATTATAGCCGAAAGCATCTTCACCTATCTCCTTTGCACAGAACCTGACTGTTGGACTACGAATGAGACAATTTGTGCTGTCAATCATGCGGATGATTGAAAGAGGAGCAGCATGATCTTGCAATTCTTGCCAAATACCAAACTCTTTCAGGATGTGGATCGCCGGCATCATCAATGCTGTTGTACGCAGATCATTGCTGCGATTGCTTTCAGGGCCGATCAGTATCACCCTATCATAAAGGGAAGATAGTTTCAGTGCAGAAAGCATTCCTGCTGGGCCACAGCCGACAATAGCTATCTTACATTGAGTGAATGGCATTTTTCTTCTTTTTCAAATTGGAAATTTTCAAAGGATAAAATATATGATATTATAATGTATTTTATCTGTTTTAATTTAAAAAAATATATTTTTATATCCGGTATCCGCAGCCAGTGTATCTAAAATAAAATATAGGATGCAGGACGGATACCACGGAGACCAGAGGACTTCATATAGCTGGATCCGCAGCTTTCGCCAGAAATCAGGGAAAGTATAAAAGCGTGAAGTGGAAATTTACCGGTAGAATGAATAATAATAATGAAACTAAACGTCTAAAAGTCAGTAAGGTGACAATGCCTCAGGCAAAGGCTTTTTCAGTACATCTGTTGACCGCTTCCGGTTCTTTTTTAGCATTTTTGTCACTGGTTGCTGCGAGCGAGAAACAGTGGGATGCGACCTGGGCATGGCTTGGTGTTGCACTTGCTGTTGATGCCATAGATGGCCCGATGGCTCGCTATCTTGATGTAAAATATGTGCTTCCAACATGGTCGGGAGAGCTACTGGATCATGTGATTGACTATGTCACCTATGTACTTATTCCAGCGTTTACACTTTATCAAAGCGGGTTCATGGGCGAGGGGGTGTCATTTCTTTCAGCTGCGTTGATCGTTGTAACGAGTGCAATTTATTATGCGGATACCGATATGAAAACGACAGAAAACTTTTTCAAAGGATTTCCGGTTGTCTGGAATATGGTAGTTTTTACGCTTTTTGTGGTGCAGCCGGTAGAGTGGATTGCTTTTTCTGTCGTGTTTGTATCTGCTGTTCTGTCATTTCTGCCAGTGTATTTCATCCATCCTGTGCGGGTTAGAAGGATGCGCCCGATTACGGTTTTTTTTGTCTTCATATGGGCGTTTTCAGGGACCTTGGCTGTTTTTTATTACCATATGAATGCACCATATTGGCTGCGTACTGTGTTGGTTATTGGCAGCCTATATATTTACTGTATTGGCTCTGTACTCCAGTTTTTCCCTAACTTTGGACGAAATCCCTGACCTTTTCGATAAAATAGTCCTTTTCATCCTATTCCTTGTCTATCTTATTGACTGAAGGGCAGTGATGATATCTTCTTTTAGATCATGAAAATCCTCTATGCCGATTTGCAGGCGTAACACTGGTCCTGGATAATCTGTTCTAGACACCGTTCTGTCTGCTAAATTAACATGTACAGCCAGACTTTCAAAGCCACCCCATGAATAGCCGAGACCGAATAACTTAAGATGATCGAGAAAACTATAAGCTTCTCGTTTTCCACCTTTTTTTAGAACAATGGAGAATATGGCGGATGCACCTGTAAAATCACGTTTCCATAACTGATGGCCTGGGCTACTTTCCAGTGCTGGATAAAGCACCTTATCAATTTCAGGGCATGTTTCAAGCCATCGGGCAAGAGCGAGTGCCGTTTTTTGCTGATGCTCAAGGCGAAGATTCAAAGTGCGCAAACCGCGTAGAGTTAAATAGACATCTTCACCAGGTACGCTCATACCCAGCAAACGATGTGCATTATCAATGAGATGTGCATATTTTTCATTAGCTGAAATCGTTCCTAGCAGAACATCCGAATGTCCAGCCAGATATTTGGTTGCAGCCTGGATAGAAATATCAACGCCATGGTCCAATGGACGAAAATAGAGAGGCGTAGCCCATGTATTATCCATCATCACGAGAGCACCAATCCTGTGAGCTGCAACAACCATTGCCGAAATATCTGACATTTCAAATGTATTGGACCCAGGTGATTCGGCAAAAACAACCCTTGTATTGGAACGGAGTAGTTTTTCAAGTACTGCTCCTGGTCTATAATATTCAACCTCAATTCCAAGATTTTTCAACATGTTGTTGGCAAAGCAGCGGGTCGGATGATAAACTGTATCAATCATCAGCAGATGATCACCAGCAAAAAGTGTACCAAGCAGTGCAACTGTGATGCCAGCGAGCCCTGAAGGCACGAGCACGGTTTTTGCTGCACCTTCCAGATCGTTAATGGCATGACAGAGGACGTCAGTAGTCGGTGTTCCATGTATGCCATACGTATAGGCTTGTTTTCCTCTTTCCATGGTTTCCGCATCCGTAAAAAGAACAGTTGAACCACGAAAAACTGGAGGGTTGATAAAGCCATAGTGACTCCACGGATCATACAGATGATGTACAAGACGTGTATTATTAAAAAAATTTTTTTTGTTCATCCTATATTATTCTCTTGCTAGATGCGCAATAAGTCTCATAAGTCTCTTCTAAAGACAGCTCAGCTCTATCCTTCTTTTATCTGGTTGAAAGATGGAACTAACCCTGCAGAATATATGGTTAGACTATCAAACGCTGTTCAGAACGCCTGAGATCGATTTCTCATAGTCATTGACATTCCAAAAACAGATTGGAAGCATTGAGTTTACTCTCTATCATTTGACAAGAAACCTGTCGCATTATAGCCATAGAGCCAGTCAAGATCTGTCAGAAATTTTTCTGAGCAGCGAATTTTCATGGCAAGGTTACGGAGAAACGCAAGCGGTCCAAATGCATGATAGACAAGCCGGTTTAAAAAACTGCGTCTTGCAACCAATTTTAAGCGTTTACAGCGCTCGCTGTTAAACAGCACAAGAGCCTCCATTTCTGAAAAATTGTTTGCTGAAAGGGCGTGGGCTAAGGCAGCTGCATCCTCTATAGCCATGGCGGCGCCTTGCGCTGTAAAAGGTGTGAGAGCATGTGAAGCATCGCCCAGAAATATTTCCCCTGCTGGACCAAAAAAACGGGGAAATGGCATATGAAAAATAGGACAGCACGTCCATTTTTGGACATGTTGAATCATATCGACCACAGTTGGATGCCATCCTTTGAAAAAAGAGACGAGCATATCTCCACCAACTTTTCCCGAGTGCTTCATGGAATGAGGATCATGTTCACGCATGGTGATAGCAACAAAATTGTAATATTGTCCATTTTTCAAGGGATAGGTAATAAAATGACCATTAGCTCCCATCCATACACAAACAATGTTTGAATCATCGATGTCTAGAAATACTGGCAGACCTTGTCGTATCATCAAGGTTGTTCTCCAGGCGGTATAACCGCTGAATATAGCCTGTTCAGACAGTTTTTTCCGCATTTTTGATCGGATTCCGTCACAATTTATCAGGCATGGCGTAGATATTTCGCTGGTCGTATGACCGTGTAGAATCTTGATTCTAAAGCCTGAAAGAGCTGAACCAGCATAGGAAACGATCTCATGTCCAGCTTTAAAGGTAATCAAGGGAATCCGATCTACTACCTTTTTCAGAGCAGTTTGCAAGTCTGCTCGATGAATGGTGATGTACGGAGCTTTCCAGCGTTGACGTGACAACGAACATATAGCCATCTGCATTAGCGTGTGACTGGTCCTACCGTCTTTCAGACTAATTTTATCAGGTTCTACAGCATCTTCGTACAGGCTGTCAAGTACACCCCATGCATGCAGAAGAGACGTTGCATTCGGTGCAAGCTGAATCCCTGCTCCTGCCTCATGAGGATAAGGTTCCTTTTCAAGGAGGGTAACTTTTATCCCTTTATTGGCTAAAGCAATCGCTGCACTCATGCCAGCGATTCCAGCCCCTGCAACACAAACCTGCCGTGTCTTATCTTGAAAGACCTCCATCACTCTGATAACCTTTAAGCATCCAAATCAGGTTTATAGTGGTAAAGCGTTGAACAATAGGGACATATTATTTTCCTTTCTTCACCCATATCAAGAAATATGTGTGGGTGATCGAAGGGAGGATTGGCCCCAATGCACATAAATTCCTTAACGTTTGTTTCAATACAATCACAACCTTTGTCATTTTGAAAATAAGGTACGATAGAGCGAACCATTATAAGCACTCCATTTTGACAGAGAACAGGGCCGTAGTGTGTGGAGTAGATGCCATTATACTGAATGATCTAATGTACACATATAACATATAGCCTACGCGACTGGAACGAGGCAGCTCCCTTTCTATGTCTGCTACTAACTTTGAAGAATGCGGGTTGCTGGGCAAGACAGCATGCTGTGCAGACAGACGTACACCGAAGTCTCAGGCCAGCAAAAAGAGATTCAAGCCTTGCGGCAAGTGTTATGATCTAGCTATTATAGTATATTCCAGTTCTTATCAATTCAATTTATAATACACATCCCTGTCCGTTTATTCCAAATCTGGGCTTTGCTGGAACGCCTGATCCGCTTTCCATGACAGTTTGCGGATTCCTGCAGCGCTGACCCGTTTGTTTCATCCTTCTGCCAGATAGGAAAACATTTTATAACCAACCCTTGAAGATACTGTTAGCTATTAATCGTCTTTTCCCTGTGCTGCGGTGCGGGGACATTCCGTGTCATACGTGCTAGTGCTGTGCTATTGAGATTGAGGAAGAAGCAGAGGACTTCGTCTCTTTGAAACAGCTTTTTCAGAGCAAGAACATAATAAATAATAGAAAAAAGCTTTTTAATACACAGAATTTTTTTAAAAAGGCGTTCTGCTGCGAAAGAAAGATGTTGACAGATGAAAGGCAAAATGGGCCTCTATTCCTTAATTTCTAATGCTTGCAAAAAGGTGACCATCATGCATCGTTATCGTAGTCATACTTGTGCAGCGCTCCGAAAATCCGATGTGGGGACGGTGGTCCGCCTATCAGGATGGGTTCATTGTGTGCGCAACCATGGTGGTGTTATTTTCATGGATCTGCGTGACCATTATGGTCTAACTCAGATCGTTGCAAACTGCGACTCCCCTGCTTTTAAAGTCATAACAGCAGTCCGTAATGAATGGGTCATACGAGTCGATGGCGTTGTCAAGGTTCGGACTGCTGACACGGTTAATCCATCTCTGCTGACTGGAGAAATTGAGCTTGTCGCTCAAGACATTGAAGTTCTTTCCCAAGCGCAAGAATTACCGCTTCCGGTTTTTGGAGAACCAGATTATCCTGAGGATATACGTCTAAAATATCGTTTTCTTGATCTGCGCCGTGAATCTCTCCATAAAAAAATAATGCATCGCATAGAGATTATTACTTCAATCCGCAAGCGAATGGCTAGTAATGGATTTAGTGAATTTTCAACGCCGATTCTTACCGCTTCCTCACCTGAGGGTGCACGTGACTTTCTGGTTCCCAGTCGTCTTTATCAGGGTAAATTTTATGCACTACCTCAGGCGCCACAACAATATAAACAACTTCTCATGATATCCGGGTTCGATCGCTATTTCCAGATTGCACCGTGTTTCCGCGATGAAGACCCGCGGGCTGATCGTCTTCCTGGTGAATTTTACCAGCTTGATGTTGAAATGAGTTTTGTCGAGCAGGAAGATATTCTTACAGTGATGGAAGCAATTATCAGGGAAGTTTTTGAAGAATTTTCTGCAGGAAAACCCGTTAATAAAGCCTTCCCACGGATATCTTATGATGAAGCAGTGTGTAAGTATGGGACTGACAAGCCTGATCTACGTAACCCAATTGTTATGGAAAACGTATCAAGGCATTTTCGTTGTGCTACATTCAAGGTCTTTGCTAATCTTCTCTCTATGAACACCAAGGCAGAGGTCTGGGCTATTCCTGCGCGGACAGGTGGAACCCGTGCATTCTGTGAGAAAATGAATATTTGGGCACAGAAGAAAGGATGGCCGGGTCTTGGCTATATTTCCTGGTACAAAAATGGAGATCTCATTGAAGGTCTGGGGCCTATTGCAAAAAATATGGAACAAGACCGTGTAGAAGCTATTCGTTTACAGCTTGGGCTTGCTGACAATGATGCTTGTTTCTTCATAGTAGGAGAACCAAGAAAAATGGCTGCTTTTGCTGGTTGTGCTAGAAAAAAAATAGGTGAAGAACTTGGGCTTATTGATCATGATCGTTTTGAACTTGCATGGATTGTTGATTTTCCTTTTTACGAATGGAATGAAGAAGAAAAGCAAATTGTGTTTGCACACAACCCATTTTCCATGCCACAAGGAGGAATAGCAGCCTTCGACAATCAAGAGCCTCTAAGCATAAAAGCATTTCAGTATGATATTGTCTGTAACGGTTTTGAAATTGGTTCAGGTGGCATCCGGAACCACTTAGCTGACATCATGGTCAAAGCATTCAAAACAGCTGGTGTCCCACGCAAAGCCCTTGAAGAGCATTTTGGTGGACTATACCGTGCATTTCACTATGGTGTACCACCGCATGGTGGCATGGCAGCTGGTATAGACCGTATCATCATGTTATTAACCGGGGTCAAGAATCTACGAGAGATTTCTGTATTCCCAATGAACCAGCAAGGACGTGATCTTCTGATGGGAGCACCGTCTGATGCAACACCAACACAGCTACATGACCTTCATATACAGTGCCTTGATTGATGCAATACAAAATGCAAGATCAAGTCATGTCCTGTAGCTGTTCACTTTTAAACGTTAAGTCGATTTAGCGGCCCAGGGCGCAGCCAAAATCAAGAAAACCCTGTAAGGGCACAGGGTTCCCGAAGGAAGAAATTGACGAACCCAACTCATCAATCAATGAAAACACAATGTAAGAGATCTCACCCTTATCTTTCAATCACGATCTCCAACAAAATGTAACAAGAAAACAAACATATTTATAAAATCAAGATAAAGTTTGAGTGCACCCATAATTATTTTACGACCCTTTGCATCACTAGAGTCACCTTCATAATACATTTCTTTAATAGCTTGCGTATCATAAGCGGTCAATCCGGCAAAAATGAAAACACCAATAACAGATATCACAAGCTGCAAACTACCTGATGCGAGGAAAATATTGAGCACACTGGCAATTAGTAAACCTATAATGCCGACAAAGAGAAAAGAACCAACAGGTTGTAGATCTCGTTTGGTCGTGTAGCCATAAAGAGAAAGAGCACCAAAAGAGGCTGCGGCGATGAAAAATGTCTGTGCAATACTGGCGCTTGTGTAAAGCAAAAAAACCGAAGAAAGAGAGATCCCAACCAAAGCGGCATAGAAGATAAACAATGTCCGTGCAGCACTAGTACTGAGATTTTGAATCTTAAAGCTGAGAAAGAGAACAGCGATTAGAGGAGAAAACATGATAATAAAACGTAATGGCGAACCATACACAACTTGCGCAAATGCCATATTGTTAAATGAGAACCACGCCATTGCCATGGCTGCAATAGCAGTGATGGCAAGTCCTATTGCCATCAAATTATAAACGCCAAGCATATAGCTACGTAAGCCCTGATCTATTGACATATCAGTACGGGAAACCGTTGCTATGCGAATATTTCTATTTCTGAAATCAGCCATTGGTAAATTCCTTTTTCCTTGTTCCGTCCGGTGTCAGGAGCCCCGACCCTTTCATAAAAATGTCAGACCCTGCCTGCCCAGGCCAAGCCCGTCTCATTATGAAGTTTCTGATTTCTTTATCAAGTCTTTATGAAGTCTTTGAGCAAAAATTATCAGTACTTTACTTTTTATAAAATAATATCAATTTTTTTTGAGGAGTATCTTCTGACTAGAACACTTTAACTGCAGAAAAGGTTCAACAGCATCTACCCACTGTAACAATTTATATCAATTTCCTGTTTTTTTTAAGCAAATTTTATTGCGGTATTTTTCTTTGCAGATGATGCAATACATGCTTTTTGGCTTTTCCAACGGATTTATAAAGAGGTAAGCCTAGTGCCAGATTAGAAGCGATTGCTGTCGCAAGGATACAGCCAGTGCCACGCATGGTGGTGTTTATTCTTTTTTGAGAGAAACGGACAGGTGCCAAATTCTTTGTAAGAAGATGATCAGTTGCTTTATCACCTTTCATGTGCCCACCTTTAACTAGAACTGCACGGCTTCCAAAAGCGATCAGAAGCTTACCTTGTTTTATTGCCTGATCCTCATTTGTTGCCATTTTACGAACAGTCAACTGGGCAAGCTCCGCAATATTAGGAGTGATCAATGTTACCATGGGAAGAAGGTCATGAACAATTGCTCTGTGTATATCATCATGATACCCATGCCAAAGTCTTCCCTTTGAGCTGGATTCCAAGACAGGATCAAAAATAATAGGAACATGATATTGTTTCTTTAAAGAACTTGATATAGCCTTTATTGCCTGCACTGTTCCAGACATACCAATTTTAACAGCACTGATGATATTGGAGGAAAAGGCACTTTTTATCTGTTCTGCAATCAGTCTGCTAGATACTGAGCCAATCTGTAAAACCTTGTTGTGGGTTTGAGCTGTGACAGCCGTGACGGCGAGAGCCGTTGCAACACCAAGATCAGTTGCGGTTTCAATATCACGGACTACACCTGCTCCACCAGAAGAATCTGTCCCAGCAATTATTAATATCACGGGTTTGAACGCCACTGTTGTGTTGCGTGTATCCATTGTTTAACCCGTTCTGCAGGATTAGCATGTGTAACAATATCGCTTATAACCGCAGCACTATTGCAATGATGAGTAAAAACGTCAGAAACATGATCTACATTAAGTCCACCAATGACAACAAGCGGCAAGTCACCTATTTTTTTCTTCCACAAACCAATACGTGTCAATGTCTGAGGTGCCCACTTCATCTTTTTCAACATGGTTGGATAAATCGGGCCTAGGGCGACATAATCAGGATCTGTAGAAAGTGCTCGATTCAGCTCAGTTTCATCATGAGTGCTTATGCCAAGTTTCAGGCCCGCCTGACGAATTTCAGCCAGATTAGCCTTTTCCAGATCTTCTTGTCCAAGATGGATAAAATCACATGTTTCTTCAATCGCCAATTGCCAGTAATCATTTATAACAAGCCGACATTGATATTGTAGACATATAGCTTTTGCTGTTCTGATATGATCGCGCAGGGTTGCAGGTGTTTTGTCTTTCATACGTAACTGCACCAAACGAATCCCAAGTGGTACCAATTTTTCTATGGTGTCAGCGCTTTCAAAAATAGGATAAAAGGGATCAAGATTACAATTCATGGAAAGACAGCCTGTCCTATGACTGGTGTGGAAGGAATAGCAATATCTCGCGGGTTCAGTATTCCTGCCTCAAATCCAAGTCTGCCAGCAGTAATAGCTTGTGCAAAGGCCTGCGCCATCTTGACAGGATCTAATGCCTTGGCAACAGCAGTGTTGAGTAGAATCGCATCAAAGCCAAGTTCCATCAACATCGTAGCATGGGATGGGCGCCCGATTCCAGCGTCAACAATCAACGGCAAGTCAGGAAAATGGTCACGCATTGTGCGAAGGCTAGCTGTATTACTCGGCCCTTTGGCCGAACCGATTGGTGCACACCAAGGCATGAGCGTCTTGCAGCCAGCTGCCACGAGCCTCTCAGCAACAATGAGGTCATCTGTCATGTATGGGAAAACATCAAAACCTTCCTCTACCAAAATTTTTGCTGCCTCTACAAGCGCGAAAATATCAGGCTGCAATGTATCTTGATTCCCGATAACTTCAAGTTTGATCCAATTAGTTTTAAAAAGATCGCGTGCCAATCGAGCTGTAATAACGGCTTCTTTGACAGAACAGCAACCAGCTGTATTGGGAAGCACATAGGCATCAAGCATTTCAATGAATTTGTGGAATCTGCTCCGTTGCTCTCCACCGATAATTTCCCGCCGCAATGACAAGGTTACAATACTTGCACCTGAATGCCGCACTGCATTTTCAAGAATCATGGGAGAAGGATACTGCGCGGTTCCCAGAAAGATTCGTGATGGAATATTTTTCCCATAAAGCGTGAGCATGACTCTCAACCTCCTTGCATAGGACTTAAGATTTCGATTCGATCATGTTCATATATTCTGTGGTTTGAGCGTTCATTATTTGCCACAAGCTCATTGTTGACAGCTGTGGCAAGCCAGTCACCTGCGTATCCAAGTTCTTCAATAAGATCATCTAAAAAATGGGCTTTTACATCAAATTCCTCACCGTTCACGCGAATGTGCATATTTTTGCTCCATATCAAAAAAGGGTGCGAGGATAATTTTTATTTTTACTTTAACGATATAAATGAGAGCTTCTCTTCATAAAAGATCCTGAACACAGTTTTGCAGCACCATATTTTTTATCTGAATGGCCATTTCTGGTGCAAGAAGATAACCATGTCGGTAAAAACCGTTTATGGAAATGACTTTGTCTTTTCTTTTTACATGCGGAAGATTATCAGCATAGGCTGGGCGTACTCCAACACCTATCTCGACAATTTCTGCTTCAGCAAAGGCTGGATGTAGGATGTAGGCGGCATTTAGAAATTCCATGATGGAGCGTGTAGTGATTGGTCTAAGATTATCACTTTCAATCATCGTTGCACCTATCATGAAAATATTTTTTTGACGGGGCACAACATAGAGAGGAATGCGTGGATGCAGCAACCTAATAGGCCGGGAAAAATGTATATCTGTCGTTCTAACAAGAAGCATTTCACCACGTATCCCGCGTAATTGTCCATCAAGCTGCAAGCGGGCCCTACCTGTTGCATCTATAACAAGATCATAATCTTTTTCATTTTCGCCTATTGCAACAAAAGCAACACCGCCTTTTTTCAGTCTGCCTATCAAGGCATCGAGTGCTTTCCGTGGGTCAATATGAGCTTCAGAAGCAAAAAAAAGACCATGCTGAAAGCGTCCTGCGAGATCCGGTTCTAGATCACCAAGCTCCTTGGCAGAAACGATCTCATATCCTGTTGTACGTGCAGCAAATCGATCAAGCTCTACATTATCGCGTGGTGCTGCAACTACTAGCGTTCCGTGACGAACAACAAGCTCTGGTAGAACTTTATGCCACCATTTTATCGCCTTAACTCCCCATTTTTCAATGATGGAATCTGCATTATCACACTCACAATAAGGAGCAAGCATACCACCAGCATACCAACTAGCAGAACCAGCTGGTCCGTTCTCTGGTGCAGCTATGGTAATATGTGCCCCGTGGGTAAAAAGCTCATAGGCAACAGTCAAACCGCCAACTCCTGCCCCTTTGATCAGTATTTTTTTCATTAAGCTATTCTTTAGCATTTTCCGCGATAGTATGAAAGCTGTGATGCGTCTTTTCCTTTCAAAAGATAAACTTTAATTTAAATACTGAACGACGACGACTACTACTACGAATAAGAAGGAGTCAGAAAATGCAGATTGGACTAGATTCCAATTAGACTCATCCATTCATCCATGATATTCTTGCAGAAAGATGATGTTCTGCCAGCGAGTCAGAAAAAAATGCAGCCAGACAGCAGAGAACAGTCTGGAGGGAGGGGAGCAGACATTAAGCAGACATTAAAGTGTGAGAACTTTGGAAATGATATATATAGAGTATCCTATAAAACTGATGTACGCATTGTTTCTAGCGCCTATTTTTGCTGACAAGTCACTAATTTCACTCATGTTTTTACAATAAAGGAAAGCGCTTCATTTAATACACCATTTATTACATCTGTACCTCTCTTTTCTTCAAACAAGCGTGTCATGAGCTCATTGGTACCACCGATTGTGGAAAATTTCTTCTGCAATATTTTGAAATCAATAGTTTTTTGTTTGACTGCTTCCTCTGCCAGTCCTGAAAACAATTGCGCTAAGTACAGGGTTGTCTGATCTGAATCTAATCCCTGTTCTTGCATCCAATCATTACATATTCCGACAAAACGGAAGTAGAGGCCCATGATAGAACCTGCAGTCATAAAAAGATTAAATTGTTGCTCATTTTTTACTTCGATAACACCACCAGTTCTTGAAAAAATTTCCTGTAGATCTTGATCTACTGGAAAAATCGGCGTTACACTTTTATGCTCAGCGATGAAAGGAAGTGGCATCGCTCGCAAAATTGGTGCTATATGATTTATCCAGCCTGAAAGCATAGCACATGTTATCGTTGGCATAAAAGTTACAAGCTTCTTTTCCTTACAGAAAATTAAAGATTTTATCGTTTCTTCTGCTATTTGAGCGCGTAGGGCAACAAAAATGGTATCCGAACAGTCTACAACCTCTTGATTACTCTTCGCAATTTTAATAGAGGAAAAATCAGCTGCCAGCTTATGAGCTATTTGCGTGTTACGTGGAGAAACAAAAATCTTTTCCACATTGGCATCTGAAGCAAAAATACCACGTACGACAGCATCAGTAATCATTCCCGTTCCCAAAAATCCAAGCCTCATCACAGTGTCCTTTAATTTTTTGCCAGCAGATCAAACTCAAACTGCCGCTGCGGGAAATTTTTTGATATTCTTGGAGCGTTATTGACAAATACTCACCCATTCCTCCTGGTTACACACTGTAGCTGTCAATACTTCCTCATACATACATATCCTCATACTCACTCATACTCATAAGACAGATGAGATATCTAAAGATCTGAGCAAAATGCAATATTCAAAATCTCAAAGGAATTAACGCTTCGAAAATTGAAAAGAACGGCGAGACTTTGCTTTACCATACTTTTTGCGTTCCACCACACGACTGTCCCTGGTGAGGAATCCCCCCTTTTTCAGAATAGCGCGCAAGGAAGGTTCATAATAAGTTAACGCCTTGGCAATACCATGGCGGACTGCACCTGCCTGTCCAGAAAGACCACCACCGCTAACACTAGCAACAATGTCAAATTGTCCATCACGAATAGCGGTAACAATAGGTTGACGTAGAATCATCTGTAAAACAGGACGGACAAAATACTTGTCAAAACCCTTGCCATTGATCACAATGCTTCCGGAACCTAGCTTGATCCATACACGGGCAATAGCATCTTTGCGTTTACCTGTTGCATAAGAACGACCCTGTGTATCAAGTCTCTGCACATGCATTTCAGGAGTCTTTGCATCAGTATCAATTGCCGTTTCTACTTCGGAAAGAGAATCGATCGTCTCAGCCATAACTATGCAGCCTTCTTGTTTTTGCGATTGAATGCACCGACATCAAGTATTTCCGGACACTGAGCCTCATGGACATGAGCAGCACCTGTGTAAACACGCAAGTTCTTCATCTGGCGACGACCAAGCGGACCACGTGGGATCATCCGCTCAACAGCTTTCTTTATAAGACGTTCAGGAAAATTCCCTGCTAAAATCTGTCGCGCCGTGCGCTCCTTAATTCCGCCACTGTAACCCGTATGCCAATAGTATTTTTTATTTTCGATCTTCTTCCCCGTCAAAATTATTTTTTCAGCATTGATGACAATAACGTTATCACCATCATCTACATGTGGAGTAAAAGTAGGTTTATGCTTACCACGCAGATAATTGGCGATAAAAGCAGCAAGACGGCCAAGAATAAGGCCATCAGCATCAATGAGAACCCACTTTTTCACCACGTCATCTGGCTTTTGGGAAAAAGTTGCCATAGAAGTCTTCCTTAAAAGAATCAAACCCTTTCTTCCATAAATTAGATGAAGGAAGGGCATTTTTCACTTTGTCTTGTCAATTTGTCTTGTCAAAAAGCTATGATAAATAATGCTAATATCTTGCACACTTAGGTAAAACGCACAAGCATAAAAATCAAGAATGATACTAAATGATTATAAATCCGTAAACGTGAAGAAGCGATCTTTTCTCAAAGAGATCTCCCCATGGACCGGTTCCCACTGAATTCCACTGAAAAAGCATGTATGCTGCTATTCTATCTATTCCAGCCAGATTTTCTTCATATTTTTCTGAAAAAATGTGTTTGCAGTTTAAGATTATTGAGTGATTAAATCACATATTTTCTTAAATACTACTAATTACGGAATTTTCTTGAAAAGATCAGATAGGATTCATAAGATCCTAAAATAGATGGTGAACCATCAACCCTTAATAAAGGTATAATGGCTGTGGTTTCTTCTCTTAAAATATATCCTTGTTCCAGTCTGACAAAAGAAAAAGAGCGCGAAAAACTTCTTGAAAACCCCGGGTTTGGAAAAGTGTTCAGTGATCACATGGCTTTGATCCTCTGGTCTGAAACAAGAGGATGGCATAATGCTCAGATCACGGAACGTAAGCCCTTTCAATTGGATCCTGCCAGTGCTGTCTTACACTACGCGCAGGAGATTTTTGAAGGACTCAAGGCTTATCGTGCGAAGGATGGGCGTCTTCTGCTCTTCCGTCCTGAACAAAATGCCCGGCGCTTTTCCAGATCAGCTCAGCGGATGGCGATGCCTGTTATACCGGAAGAACTGTTTCTCAATGCAATTAAGGAACTGGTCAAGATTGACAAAGAATGGATTCCCGATGGAGAAGATGCAAGTTTGTACCTGCGACCTTTTATGTTTGCCAAGGAAGCATTTCTCGGAGTACGTCCAGCAAAGGAATATATTTTTTGTGTGATTGCTTCGCCGGTTGGTTCTTATTTCAAAGGAGGAGGAGAATCTATAATACTTTGGGTGGAAAAGTATTTAAGTAGAGCTGTCCCAGGTGGTACAGCTACTGCGAAATGTGGCGGAAATTATGCGGCAAGCCTTAAGGCACAGGCACTGGCTCGTGAAAAGGGGTGCGATCAGGTTGTTTTTCTAGATATCATTAAACGTCACCAGGTTGAAGAGATTGGAGGAATGAACATTTTTTTTTCACTGGATAATAATGCTTTGATAACACCTCCTCTCAATGGTGCAATTCTGCCTGGTATTACGCGCTCATCCATTCTCATTCTTGCCAAAGATGCTGGTTTTAAAACAGAAGAACGTGGCTATTCATTTGAAGAATGGGAAAGAGATGCAGTAAGTGGACGTCTTAAAGAGGTTTTCGCGTGTGGCACTGCTGCAGTTATCACCAATATCAGTCATGTGCGTCATGAAGTTGGGGAGTTTTCTATAGGTGATGGAAAACTGGGACCAGTCGCGCAGCAGCTCCGGCAAAAGCTTATTGGAATACAGCGTGGCATCCTCCATGATCCATATAGCTGGGTCCAGCGAATCGACTAATTAATAAAAAAACAGCAACCACTAAACCCTGTTTCTATGGGACGGATAGATTGATTTTATAGCTTCAAGATCTAGTCTGGAAACTTTAGTCAACTATTTTGATGATGGAAGAACTGAAACATAACCACGACCATGAACCTTCGCACCAAATAGGACCGTACCGGTCGAAAGCGCAAAAAGTGTGTGATCTTTGCCCATGCCAACATTCTTCCCTGGATGCCATCTAGTGCCGCGTTGACGTATAATGATATGGCCAGGAAGCACAGTTTCACCACCAAACTTCTTTACACCAAGACGTTTCGACTCTGAATCACGACCATTGCGCGAGGATCCACCAGCTTTTTTGTGTGCCATCAGGCCATACTCCTTATTTTCTATTGAGACCTTGGCCGCAACTTTTTAAAAAATCCTGATCTTCTCATGAAATGAATTGAACTTCGTCATTTTCCGACTCCGAGCTCAGTTTCAGAAGCATATCCCACGATATCCGAAATCTGAAGAACCGTTAGATTTTGACGATGACCATGGATACGTTTTGAGTTTTTCCGGCGACGCTTCTTAAAAGCAATGACCTTGGAAGCACGTTCTTGCTCCACAATTTTTGCTATGATAAATGCTCCCTCAACAATGGGCATACCAATTGCTATATTTGTGTCTTCTCCAACCAGGAGCACTTCCTTCAATTCAATCGTATCACCTACCTTGCCAGGAAGTTTTTCAACCCGGATCAGATCATTGGAGACAACATTATACTGCTTTCCTCCAGTTTTAATCACTGCAAACATTCTTTCCTTCCGCTCTATCTGATTTTGTTTCAGAAAAACAAAGCCGCTTTTTATCAGTGTTTAAGAAATAATTTTAAAGTCAATTAAGTTGATATTTAGAACGCATCATTCTTGTAAGGATTTATAGTAAAATAAGTCAAGAAATTTCCTATAGCGTGCGTAAATTTAGAACTTGTCAGGAAATTTAGCAGCAGATAGATATCTAAGTCGTGAAATATCAAGCGCTATTTATGGGAGAGATGGCTGAGTGGCTGAAAGCACCGCACTCGAAATGCGGCGTGCAGGAAACTGTACCGTGGGTTCGAATCCCACCCTCTCCACCATTCACCATGGTTTCCAAGCGATGGACAAAGCTTGTGCGGTTCTTCATCAATTTTTTCAGGGCTGATTTATTGTATGTTTATGTTGATGATGCTGATGGTCTTTGATGATGCTCGCAGTAATTCAACTATCTATCTAGTTGATGCATTTTCAGATTTAAAATTTATGGGGAATTACTTAATGATGATGAAAGAAAAGTATATATTTTTTATATTAGCAGGTGCTCTCTCGCTGCTTCTTGCAGTTTGCACTTCTGCATCCGCACAAAGTATGATGCAGGGCTGGTATAAGGTATGCAAGAAACAGCAGGATCAGGATGTCTGTAATACGATGAATAATGTTGTATCCGATACTGGTCAGTATCTCACCATGGTGAACCTGGTTGAGGTCGTCGGCAAACAGAAACAGAGACGGATTGGTGTTCAAGTCCCAACTGGCCGTCTTATCCTAGAGGGTATTAAGATCAGTGTTGATGGTGGCAGGGCCAAGGTTATTCCTTATGTAATCTGTGACGGTCCCACTTGCATTGCAAATGATGTTCTTGATGACACGCTTGTCAATGCAATGAAAAAGGGAAAAGCACTGATGATTACCTCTGTGAACTTTCAGGGTATACCAAACCCTATTGAAATTCCGCTTCAGGGATTTTTGCGCGCTTTCAGTGGTCCAGGTATGCGCGAGCAAGATCTACAGGCTGCACAGGAGAAATTGCAGCAAGCAGTACAATCGAAGCAAAAAGCAATTGAAGATAGGATGCGTATAGAACAGCAAAAAGCAAAAGCTGGTAATTAATTTCAGTGGCAGGGAGGAGTCTCGAGAGTCTCAGAGAGAGTTTGTCCGATGCAATGGATGGTATCAGCCACCTGTTCATGCTCGCAAAATAACTAACGTTTGGGAGAGTTTGAAGCACTTGAAATTCTATTTGGAAAAAATTACTATTTGTAGTAGATGGACGGGGTGTGCCCTTATAGCTCAGCCGGTAGAGCACCTGATTTGTAATCAGGGGGTCGGCGGTTCAAATCCGTCTGGGGGCACCAATCCAATCAAGATGTTAGCAAACGCTGATTTATCCTTATTTATTGACTTGACGGACAATGAAGATATTTTTCCCAGCGATGATAAACGAAAAGCGGCAGAGAGATAATTACCTGAAAATGACAAGTCTTTCTGCTCCTTCCTAAGAACATAATAGATAATCTCCTTTTTTCCGAAAATATGATATTTATTTTTGAGTGTATGGCTTAAATTTAAGTATAGCATAATTTTTATACATTTGCTATACTAGTAAATTTTCAAGGGTTAAAGACTTCGATCTAATGACCTAAAATCATGATCCGTTATTCGTCAGGATCATTGGATCGCAGACAATTCAGGTTGACTGAAACATGCAAGGTATAGAACTCTTCTTCTCTGGTTCTTTTTCGTCGCTTTTCACGCTGTTCATACAGGCCAATGTTTTTGTAAAACTCGTCATGTGCAGTTTGCTGGTTTCTTCTGTATGGTGCTGGGCAGTAATTTTTGATAAGCTTATTAGTTATAGTCATACCAGGCGTGGTATCAGGAAATTCGAAAAAATGTTTTGGTCTGGTCAATCGCTTGAAGAACTTTATTCTAAACTGCTTGACCGCCGGGTTTCTGGCATGAGCGCTGTTTTTATGGCAGCTATGCGAGAATGGAAGAAATCTTTTGAAAAAGGCTTGTTTTCTCCGATAAGCTTACAGAATCGCATTGATAGAGCCATGAATATTGCATTGGTACGTGAGATTGAGCACATGGAATCGCGTCTCGTATTCTTGGCAACAGTTGGTTCTACTGCTCCATTTATTGGATTGTTTGGTACGGTTATTGGCATTATGAATTCTTTTCAGTCTATTGCAACAGCTCGAAACACAAGCATTGCCGTTGTAGCACCCGGCATAGCTGAAGCATTGCTAGCCACTGCAATTGGGTTATTTGTCGCGATTCCAGCTGTGATTGCCTATAACAAACTGACAGGTGATTCTAACAGAATCGCCGCTAAAATAGAAAGCTTTGCAGATGAATTCTCCGGTGTGCTGTCACGGCAGCTTGATGAACATTTGACAGCACGTTGCTGAAACATCCAGTATTCCAGTATTTGTAGAGACTGCATCAGTTTTTGATATGATTTCAATCAAGAACAGCAAGAACAGTAGAAATATGGCATAAGGAAAATGGTGGGCATGTCAATAGGAAATGTGTGCGGAAAGAGTCACAAATCTTATCGTAGAAGAGAGAGGCATGGCTTAATTAATGAGATTAATATAACACCGTTTATCGATGTTACATTAGTCCTTCTTATTGTTTTTATGGTTTCAGCACCATTCCTCGTTAATGGTGTTTTACTTGATCTGCCAGAAACATCCGCTGATGTATTAGATATAGAGACGAAACCTTTAACAATATCCGTTGCCACTGATGACAGAATTGCCATCGAGGAAGAGTATTATCCCAGTGAGGAATTTATAGCAAAACTAAAAGCGATAGGTCATGCAACATCTGGGGGATTTAAACAACGTATTGTCGTACGAGGCGAGAGAGTTATCAGCTATGGACAGATGCTAAGTATTTTGGCCCTGATACAACAGGCAGGTTTTAATAACATTGCCTTGGTAAGTATACCGGTGCAAGGTGGATAGGTAGTGATGAAGGCAGGTCTTGCAATATCTATAAGCATGCATATAGCTCTAGGATTGCTGCTTGCCTCTCCTTCGCCAACTGTATTGGATCCAACACAGACACCACTGCCGGTTTCGCTTGTATTCCTAGCTGATGACATATCAGTTCCTAAAGGTGATTTATCTGTTGTAAAGACAGACAACCCGGTCTCTGATATGACAAAAACAATGGCGCAACCAGCGCAACCACAGGAAAAGCAAAGACATGCAGACTCAGCATTATTCCTTGCTGCGGATATTCCTAATATAAAACATAATATTTCCCCCAGGGAAAAGCCAGAGAAAAAAGAAGAGAATAGTGTGGAGGACAAACAGACAACGGATTCTACATCGGAATCAGAACGGAGATCACTGGTTAAAAAATCAGGGAAAGCGCCTTTGCCTCATGAACACCCGCAGCACATTGCCAAAATCCAGGAAGAGAAGAGAATAAAGCAGTCTTTCAAGACTGCTGATAATGCTCCTATTGATAGGAGTAAAATGCATGCTAGTGGTGCAATACGTGAAAAGGAAGTCATAGCATTTGGAGAGCGGAATACTGATAATACTTCTGATTCTTTTCAGCAGACCCTCAATAATATTATCGGCAATTGCGTACAGCAAAACTGGAATCTAGCTGCCATCAATGGAAGCACAGCTTATGATTTACGTGTCATCGCGCATTTTTGGCTTAATCGGAATGGAACATTTGTCAGTGAACCAGAACTCACGCCAGACGGTGGTGATAATACACAGAGAGCTATAATTACCATTCAGGCACGTGAAGCACTTAAGAAATGTATACCCTTTTCCTTACCTATTGATAAATATGATCAATGGCATGAAGTAACTATTAATATGAAGGCTTTTCCGGACTGATACCATGATATCATTGTTGTATATACTTCTTAAGGGGCGATATTGAATCTTTCGAAAGGCATGCTGGTGAAAGGTTGGGTCAGGATATGAAGCGATTGATCAAGCGCTTTTTTGAATTGCTGTTTATTATATGTTTTATCATGATGACTGTACCAGTGTATGCACAGGTGATAGTGAATGTGGCGGGTGGAAATTTCAATCCCGTTCTTGTTGCGGTTACTGATTTTTTATCAGGTGATGATATGGGACCAAAGATCAGTTCTGTTGTGGCGGCTGATTTAGAACGTTCCGGTCTTTTTAGCCCACTCGAGAAAGAAGCGTTTCTTGAGCGGATAACAAATCCCGATATTCAGCCGCGTTTCAATGATTGGCAGAGAATTGGCGCTCAAGGGCTTATTACAGGTCGTGTGACACAGGAGATGGATGGTCGTTTACGTGTTGAATTCCGTTTGTGGGATATCTATGGCAGTAAACAACTAGAGGGTCGACAGTTCTATGCTACACAAGGGTCTTGGCGGCGTGTTGCCCACATTATTGCCGATGCTGTATACCAGAAGATGACAGGAGAAAATGGTTATTTTGATACACGGATTGTTTTTGTCGATGAAACCGGACCGCGTAATGCACGTATTAAACGGCTTGCTATTATAGATCAGGACGGGGAGAATCTACATTATCTGTCCAACGGGGAGGAAATGATTTTAACACCACGGTTTTCACCCACGAGTCAGGAAGTTACATATATGGCCTTCACTGACAAAATACCACGAGTCTATTTACAGCAGATTGAAGGTGCACAACGTGAGCTTGTTGGAGCATTTCCGAATATGACCATTGCACCTCGATTTTCTCCTGATGGACAAAAGATTATCATGAGTTTTTTGCAGGACAATGGTAGTGCTAATATCTATACAATGGATCTCCGTTCACACACTACAACACGACTGACTTCTACACTAGCCATTGATACAGCTGCATCCTATTCTCCCAATGGGGATAGGATCGTTTTTGAATCTGATCGTGGCGGTCGACAGCAGATTTATGTTATGAGCGCAAATGGCAGCAATCAACAGCGAATTTCTTTTGGAGATGGCAGTTATTCAACACCAGTCTGGTCTCCGCGCGGGGATTACATCGCATTTACCAAACTGTCAGAAGGCCAATTTTCCATTGGGATCATGCGTCCTGATGGTTCAGGCGAACGTTTACTAACATCCGGGTTTCACAATGAGGGACCAACGTGGGCGCCAAATGGACGGGTTATCATGTTTTTCCGGCAGAATCCCGGACAAGGACCGAAAATTTACACTGTTGATGTCACAGGCCGTAATGAGCGCCAGCTACTGACCCCCAATGATGCTTCTGACCCAGCATGGTCACCATTGCTTGATTGACAATCACGCATCTAAAATAATAGTATTTCGTGGACAAGCCTTCTCTTCTCTCTTATAAGAACAAGATGCAGCTCACGGATTCTTGCACATTGGTCATAGTTTCATAATTCCGATTTTTTCTATGAATACGACTGGACACAGCTGTAAACGATTTTTTAACTAGAAATCTTGAACGGATTTTTTTAAAAGATGATGTATTTACATGCATCAATAACAGTATAAGTATAATATACAATATATAAGTATACTAATAATAGTAGGGAGTCACTGGTCTAATGTCTCTTTTTCAGATGATTATTCGCAGTCCTGTTGCTATAACATTTTTTCTTTTGTTGATTCTTGCAGGATGTGCAGCCGACAATAAAGGTTTAGACAACAGCAGTCAGTCCAGGTTCAGTACGCAACCAGGAACACTACAGGATTTTACCGCTAACATCGGTGATCGCATATTCTTTGATCTTAATTCATCTTCTATTCGACTTGATGCACAACAGACACTGGCACGTCAAGCTCAGTGGCTCAAGCATTATCCACAATATACAATTACTATCGAAGGCCATGCTGATGAGCGCGGTACCCGTGAATACAACTTAGCTCTTGGTCAGCGCCGCGCCGTTACAACTCGGGATTATCTGATTTCCCAAGGTGTTGTGCCAGACCGCATGCGAACTATTTCTTATGGCAAGGAGCGTCCAGTAATCGTTTGTGATGATATTTCATGCTGGTCGCAAAACCGCCGAGCAGTTACTGTTATAGAACGCCAATGAGGAGCAATAATTAAGAGGCTAAACGTCTCCAGTCCTATTATTCGGAATGATTCTAGATGCTCGGCTGGTCTTTTACGCAATGAAAATTTTGCATTTATTGCATTGGCATTTCTGTTGATAATGATGTGCGCACGCCGTCTATGGGTGAGGGAAAAGAGGGACAAACTGCTTATGCGCTTTTGGTAATATCATGTGTCTTGCAGGTGGTTTTCCTGACATTCTCTCTAAAATAAGATAGACTTTTTTTAAAAAAGAAAATTCACGCTTTATCCTTATAAAGAATTTGCTTGTATAATAAGAGGCATCATCTTGTTATTAAAGATAAAAAATGTTAGTGGACCAACATGTCTATAAAGTACAGTGTTATCTTTGCCGATAATAAAAGTTTCTGGCAGCCCATAGACACCCCAGTTGATTGCGGCACGTCCATATGAATCGAACCCTATCATGCGGAACGGGTTACCAAAACTTCCGAGAAAACGTAACGCGTTGTCTCGTGTGTTTTTATAATTAACACCAACAATTTGAAACAAATGATTGTCAGCAAGACTCATGAGAAAGGCATGCTCGTCCCGACAGGGTTTGCACCAAGAACTCCAAAAATTGAGTAGTGTCACTTGCCCCCTGAAGTTTCTTGTGTCAAAGTCTATAGCAGTATCATTATCGTAGGTCAGCTGTGGTAGAATTGTACGAGGTGCTTGCTTGCCGATAAGTGCATTTGGCATCTGTTCTTCTGTTTGCGCCGGTATATCAATAATACGCATGAAGGCAATGCAAACGAAAATCATAAATAGACAAAATGGTATCGTAAGAAAGAAATATACATACCTTATTTGAGGCGTTTTTTTTATAATCATGGTGTGTGGATTTTTTTCGGCTGTTTCTTATCTTCTGTGTTGTCCAGATGACGTAAAGCTAATAAATATCGGCGCCGGTCAACAAACAATTGAATGAGCAAGCCACCAAGCGTGACCATGGCAGCAGCATAGCTAGCGATGACAAATTTCAAATATGTCATGGTCTTTCTTTTTTTGATTGTTGTGCTCTTTTTCGCTGTCTGATAATAACTTGACTGCGCAATATTTCATTACGCATAGCCATGAGATGAAATATGAAACAAACAAGGGCAAAAGCCATTGTCATAACTAATAGCGGTATCAAAATAGATGAGTCTATAGCTGGAGCGCCTTTGCCTAGGATGAGGATTGATGCAGGCTGGTGCAAGGTATTCCACCACTTAACAGAGAATTGAATGATGGGAATATTAATAAAACCGACAATGGTCAAAATAGCAGCAAAATATACAGAGACAGCGGCATTTTCAAAAAACTGGAAAATTGAAAAAATACCAAGATAACTTAGAAGAAGAATAAACATGAATGTTAACCGCGCATCCCATTCCCACCATGTCCCCCAAACCGGCTTTCCCCAAAGTGCACCGGTCACAAGCGTCAGTAAAGTAAAGGCTATCCCAATAGGAGGCGTGCTCTTAAGCGCGATGCTCGCAAGACGATGTCGCCAGAACAACGTTCCGATAGAAAAAAGGGTCATCAGTGTATAACATAGCAGAGACAGCCAAGCGAAGGGCACATGAAGAAACATGATTTTAACTGTCAATCCCTGTTGATAATCCTCAGGTGCCCACCATATCAGTGTAAGACCAGCCAATAAAAAAGAAATTGTAATAATGGACAGAGAAGGAAGGATCCGATCGGATATCTGCATAAACCGTTCAGGATTATCCGATTCATGCCACCAATTGCATTTGCTTTTAATCATCTCATCATTAATAATCACTTAACATACTATAATGATTATATGATAGAATATTGCTTCAATAGATGCAATACCTCCCCCCCCTTGTCGCTTACGGTATGTTTGTTTTTAACGCGTTACATAAGCTAAAAGATTAAGCGTTGATTGACGATGTTGGCAAGCACACCAGGCTGATTCACTTCTCTCGTATCTATGAATTCTGGAGAAAGACCAGTGCCTTGCATTATAGCATCTGCTACCTGACCGCCAAGGAATACACGTTTGGCAACTTTTTCGAGACCAGTTTGCTCTGCTAACCTTTTCTCTTTTTCAGAGCCATAAAAAAGCTGACCAGTCTCTAGCGTATAATAATGAAGCTCAACGATTCTTACTCAAGTTTCATCCTGTAAACAGGGGATTATAAATCGAAAAAAAATAGCGATCAACTAAGATATTTAATTTAATCAAGATTATCTTAAACCTAACCTAAGACCAGTGCCTTCTTCATGCATGGGTTGCCCAAAGGCTTCTAATATCAATATCCGTGAATGTTATCCGTAATCAGATGTGTATCGTAAGGCTGCTGCGGCTGCAATTGGGCCAATAACGGAAAAAAAAAGTGTCAGTGCAATGAGAAACAGAAGCGATGTTATAAGAGGAGGGGTAGAGGTTACTGCTGTCACTGCACATATTACAGACATTCCGAAAATGATAACAGGAATGGCAAGTGGCAGAACAAGAACCGCAAGCATGACTCCACCGCGTGGTAGTGTTACGGTAAGGGCTGCTCCCATAGCACCGATGAATGTGATAGCAGGTGTACCAAGTAACAGAGTCAGCATAATCATGCTGATCGCTTTCAGATCCAGATGAAATAGAATGGCAAGAAGAGGAGAGACACTGACAAGTGGCAGAACAGTAGATGCCCAATGCGCTAGGCATTTTACAAAAACCGAAAGGGCAAGAGTGGTAAAATCCATGTCCATCATCATGGCATCCAAAGAGCCATCTTCCTTATCGAATTGGAAAAGGCGTTCAAGGCCAAGCAGGATTGCGAGCAGAATTGCAAGCCATATCATTCCAGCGCCAATACGAGGAAGAAATGCTTCAGAAGGTCCAATGGCAAAAGGTGTGATTACAATTACTGTAAGAAATAACAGAAAACTACTACCCAAGCTGTTACCGGAAGTAAATGCCAACCTGATATCACGCATGAATAATTCTTTCACGCTCCATCCTCCGGTAATCTAATGGTAGAATCCGCATTGATCCAGAATGGGTAATGAGTTGCAGCGACAATCATACCACCATCATTCAGATGATGCTTCATCAATGATTTGAATAGAATAACCGATTTATTATCAAGACCTAATGTTGGTTCATCCAATATCCATAAGAGGCGTTTTGTAAGCAGAAGCCTGGCGAGAGAAGCACGTCTCTTCTGGCCAGTTGACAGTATACCAAATGGAAGATGAATACAGTGATGCAACTTCACTGCTTCAAGCGCATATAGAGGGTTGGGCATTGGAGTGCCTGTCCATCTTCCCCAGAACAGGAGGTTGTCCCTAACGGATAGCGTTGGTTTCATGGCGTTTTTATCACTCAGATAGTAACTATGCAATGCAGTAGAATACCTTGTGCCATTCTCTTCTATAAACACTGAACCTGTTGATGGTTTATACAGCCCGGCAATGATTCTTAGAAGAGTGGATTTTCCAACGCCATTTGGTCCATGAATCATGAGCATTTTACCATGATCTAGTATAAACTGCAGACCAGTAAAAAGAATCCTCCCACTTCGCTCTGCTGTCAGATTTTTACCTATCAGGTGCATCCTATTCTAGTTCTTTTAATCCTTCTCACTTCACTATTTATGATCATGATAGTCGTGGAAACATGAAGCTATTAGATGATTGATAACAATCAATACTGGAATAATTCTAGAAAGAGCCTTATAAAAATACCGCATATATGTGTTCATATAGCAGGCAGGATGGAAAACAATAGATAGATAATAATGGTTATGTCTAAAATAGATAGTTTCAAATGCCGTAAAATTCTTGATGTTGATGGTCAAGAATACATGTATTATAGTTTGGCTGAAGCGGAAAAAAATGGCCTAGCTGGCATTTCCTGTCTGCCCTTTTCTATGAAAATTCTTTTAGAGAATCTTCTGCGCTTTGAAGATGGAGTCTCTGTAAAAAAGGAAGATATCTGGAATCTTGTTCGCTGGCTGACGGACAAGGGGCTGACCGGCGCTGAGATTTCTTATCGTCCAGCACGGGTGTTAATGCAGGACTTTACCGGTGTCCCTGCTGTCGTTGATCTTGCCGCCATGCGCGATGCCATGGTAAGACTTGGTCATGACCCAGAGAAGATTAATCCGCTGATTCCTGTTGATCTGGTGATTGATCATTCCGTCATTGTTGATGACTTTGGCAACGCGCTTTCATTTAGACGTAATGTAAACCTTGAATACCAACGTAATAGTGAACGTTACCGCTTTCTAAAATGGGGACAGAAAGCCTTCCGAAATTTCCGCGTTGTGCCCCCTGGTACGGGTATCTGCCACCAAGTCAATCTAGAATATCTTGCCCGGATCGTATGGGCGAGAGAGGAAAACGGTATGCTAGTGGCTTATCCTGATACCTGTATAGGAATGGACTCTCATACAACCATGGTGAATGGCCTTGGTGTACTTGGTTGGGGTGTTGGTGGTATTGAAGCTGAGGCTGCTATGCTTGGCCAACCAATTTCTATGTTATTACCGGAAGTGGTCGGGTTCCATTTGACTGGCCAATTAAAGGAAGGCGTCACTGCAACCGATCTGGTACTGACTGTCACACAAATATTACGTAATAAAGGTGTTGTCGGTAAATTTGTAGAGTTTTTCGGGCATGGCCTTGATCATATGACTCTTGCTGATCGAGCTACGATTAGCAATATGGGACCCGAATATGGTGCGACATGTGGCTTTTTTCCTGTTGATAAAGAAACGATTCGCTACCTGGATATGACTGGTCGCGATCGGCACTATGTCCGGCTAGTTGAAGTCTATACCCGTGAACAGGGCATGTGGCGCGATGCTGACCTGCCATATCCACTATTTACCGATGTGCTTGATCTTGATATAGGCGATGTTGTTCCATCAATGGCTGGCCCCAAACGTCCTGAAGCTCGTATTGCGCTTGAACAAATAGGATCAAATTTTGATATAGCGATGACAAGCGAGTATAAGAAGAAGACTGGACAGAATAGGCGTTACAACATCAGGGATCACGATTTCAATCTTGGCCATGGTGATATTGTCATTGCTGCGATAACTTCTTGTACAAATACGTCTAATCCAGGCGTCCTGATCGCTGCTGGTCTTCTTGCCCGCAATGCGGTTCTCAAAGGCTTAAAAAGCAAACCTTGGGTAAAGACATCTTTTGCCCCAGGGTCACAAGTTGTTGAAGCCTATCTGGTCAATGCCGGTTTGCAGAAATATCTTGATATTCTCGGTTTTAATCTCGTTGGATTCGGATGTACAACCTGTATAGGTAATTCCGGTGCGCTGGAACCTGCCATTTCTGAGACTATTAGTAATAAGGGACTGATTGTTGCTGCCGTCCTTTCAGGAAATCGTAATTTTGAAGGTCGTGTTTCCCCTGATGTGCAGGCCAATTATCTGGCTTCACCACCGCTTGTTATTGCCCATGCCATTCTTGGTACAGTACGAAAGGATCTGACGAGGGACGCTCTCGGCATTGGCAAGGATGGTCTTCCAGTTTTTCTGCGTGATATCTGGCCAAATTCATTTGAAATTCAAAGTTTTATTAAGAAACATGTCACTCGCAAGCTCTTTACGGAAAAATATGCAGATGTCTTCAAGGGTGATGAAAACTGGCAGAAAATTCAAGTACCATTTGGAACGACCTACGCATGGAATATCGATTCGACCTATGTTCGCAGTCCGCCCTATTTTTATCCACTGCCTACTCAGAGGAAGGGAAATGATTCTACCTCTGTGGATGATATCAGGAATGCCCGTATTCTAGGTCTTTTCGGCGACAAGATAACGACAGATCACATTTCCCCTGCTGGCTTAATAAAGCTTGACTCTCCCGCTGGCCAATATCTGGCAAATTGTGGCGTTAACCTAGCTGATTTCAACCAGTATGGCACGCGCCGTGGCAATCATGAAGTCATGATACGCGGGACCTTTGCTAGTACACGTGTTCGTAATTTTATGCTAGGAGAAAACTCTCGTGAAGGCGGCTACACACTATATTACCCAGGCGGATGTGAGCAATCAATTTACGATGCGGCCATGCAGTATAAAAGGAAACGAGTGCCGCTTGTAATTTTTGCTGGTATTGAATATGGCAATGGTTCATCTCGTGATTGGGCAGCAAAAGGTGTCAGTCTCCTTGGTGTTCGTGCTGTCATTGCACAGTCCTTTGAGCGTATTCACCGCTCCAATCTTGTGGGCATGGGGGTGATTCCTTTTATGTTTGAAGAGGGAACAAGTTGGCAATCCCTAGAACTCAAAGGGGATGAAAGCATTACGATTGAGGGAATAAAGACGATCAGACCCTTGCAAAGAACAAAAGCGAGGCTAGTCTCTGATGCTAATGGTATGATCAAAGAAATACCATTGATTTTCCGTGTTGATACAGTGGACGAGCTACATTATCTTCATGATGGTGGGATTCTACAGTATGTTTTGCATCGTTTTACGCATACGCAATAGATTAGAAATTTTAGTATTGACTTTTTATCTTGAACCAAGATAATTACTTGGGATGTGTATAAGCCTATATTTTTATGGTTAATAGTTGATAGCTAAGTTATAAGATGAGGAAAGTCCTATGGCAAATACGCCTTCTGCTAGAAAGGTTGTGCGGAAGATTATAACTCGTACTAAAATTAATCAATCTCGCCGTTCGCGGGTGCGCACATTTATACGAAAGTTTGAGGATGCGCTTAGATACAGTGATAAGGTAGCTGCGCAAGATTCTTTTAGGTTGCTCGAACCAGAGGTGATGCGTGCAGTTAATAAAGGTGTTATTCATAGGAATAATGCTGCCCGAAAGATATCGCGGCTGTCTAAACGACTTAGAGCTTTTTGTGCTTTACCCTAAAATTTCTAGAATTCTTCTGACAGCAGCAGTGGCAGTGGAAGCTTTTTTTCAATACAGAAAATAACGTTCGAATCCTTTTATTTTTATCAAAACACAAGTAGTGATTTATCCTACTTTTATTCTTTTTTTCGGACGAATACCTATCAGATGGCAAGTTGTATAGGTAAGATCCGCTTGGTTTAAGGTATAGAAGTGAAACTCCTTGACACCACGTTTAATCAGGTCAAGGACCTGTTCAGCAGCCACAAAAGCTGATATATGCGCATGGGTTTTAGGATCATTTTCTAAACCTTCAAAACGATGAGCTAACCAAAAGGGAATGCCGGTACAAGTACGGCTGCAAAAACTTTTTACGTGCCAGAAATTATGAATAGGCAGGATTCCTGGAATGACTGGGATATTAATACCGGCGGCCCGTATTTTTTCCAAATAACTTTCATATTGATCATTATCAAAAAAGGCCTGTGTGATTGCCCGTGTTGCACCTTTGTCAATCTTACGCTTAAGCAAATCGATATCCGTGGCAAAATCAGGACTTTCAGGATGCTTTTCTGGATAAGCAGACACTGAAATATCAAAATTATTATTGATTGCCTTAAGGCCGGCTACTAGTTCCACTGCATTGGCATATCCACCCGTGGTTGACTGATAGGTGTCGCCATGACCATTTTCTGGATCCCCGCGCAATGCAATAAAATGACGAACGCCAAGGGAAGCAAATTCACGCGCTATCCTCTCTACCTCTTCGCAGGTTGCACCAGCACATGTCAGATGAGCAGCTGTGACAAGAGCTGTTTCCCTTAAAACACGTGCAACTGTATGTATGGTGCGTTCACGTGTTGAGCCACCAGCACCATATGTCACTGAAACAAAATGCGGTTGTAACAAAGCAAGACGTTCTACTGTCCGCCATAGTTTTTTTCCTATATTTTCAGATCTGGGTGGAAAAAATTCAAATGAAACCTTTATACTCTCAGGGCATAAAAAACCATATGAAGACATGTGACTACTCCCGAACTCTGAGAAAATAGAAACGCATCTCGTTTTATTTTCTTGTTTTATCTATTTATTGCAATCAGCTTATGATAGGAAAAAAAGTTTGACGTTTCCTTCAGGTACAAATTATTTGCTCATAATCGGTTAGTTAACGCTTAGCCTATTCAAGTTGTGTATCAGAAAAAACAAGACGATAATATGATATGCATACTTGCTGTATAGAAATACTATGTCATTCATACGATGCAAAATAAATAATAACTAGTTTATCACTAGGGTGCGTGGCGCCGTGCTTCTGCAATTTCAATGTAAAGCATATTCTCTTTAAAAGGAGGTATACCTATTCCCCGCAGCTTTTTCTACTTGTCCGGCTAGACAGATCTACAAGTTTTAGATGACGCACGTGGCTGTGATTGTCTATGCGGGTGTTAATTCATTCTAAAATTTTCTGCAAGGTCTCTACAGCTCTGGTGGTCAATCAGAAATGACCCACAAATTCTGAAAAAAGATATAGAAATATATTTATACCAAGTGCAGCGTGATGCAATCACGCCTCCGTTAGGATAAAAGAGATGGATACCTGATGCTTTGCATTTCTGGTCACTAGAACAGTGTGTAAGTCAATATTCTTTATTATTGTTATGGCTTAGCAGTAGCATCCGCTTTAGGAAATGGAATATGATGCTGAAGGAATTTAAAAAATTCGCACTGAAAGGGAATATGATTGATCTTGCGATCGGTGTTATTATCGGTAGCACTTTCGGCGGTCTTGTCAATTCTATTGTCAATGATATTTTAATGCCGGTTATTGCTCTAATAACTGGTGGAATTGATTTTTCGAACATGTTTCTGCAACTTGCAGGCCAACCACAGACAACTCTTTCTGCTGCACGTCAAGCTGGTGCAACGATTGCCTATGGCAATTTCATTACATTATTGATCAATTTTCTTATTATTGCATTGGTTCTTTTTATTATTGTAAAGGCACTTAGTAGTTTACGCCACTCAGATGAGAAAGAATCGAAAGAAAAGATTTTGCCACATACCGACAAGCTTTTAATGGAAATACGTGATATTCTCAGCAACAAGAAATATTAAGAGGTTAACAAGTACTTTATACAGAAAAAGCGGCATAGCAATAACCAGCTCCTATTTCTTGAAAAACAACCCTTTTTCCTCTACACTGTAATAGAAAGCCTGTATTTCCTATTTAGAAGCGATTCTAAGGATATGCAGATTGTCTGCATACTACGTAAGACCTGTATGCGCTGTATCTTGTGAACCTTCTATAGGAAAATGCTATGCTACTTCATGCTGATATTGAAGACAGAAAAAAAATTGCTGCATTGTGGTTTTGTTCGCTGCGCGATCGTCTTTGTGCGACATTTGAGCAATTAGAATCCGAATTGGAAGGCCAGTTCAGCGATTATCAGCCTGGAAGGTTTGAGTATACCCCATGGGAAAAGGACAATGGCCTACAGGGTGGTGGTGTCATGTCTGTTTTAAGGGGCCGTGTTTTTGAGAAAACAGCAATTCAGACATCTACAGTTTTTGGACAGTTTTCAAGTGAGTTCTCCAAGGAAATGCCAGGAGCAAAAGAAGATCCACGCTATTGGACCTCGGGTATCTCGCTTATTGCTCATCCGCAAAACCCACATGTTCCATCCGTTCATATGAATACCCGAATGATTGTAACCACGAAACAGTGGTTTGGTGGTGGTGCTGATTTAACACCGATGCTTGGTGCTCGCCGCAAGCAAGATGATCCTGATACAATCACCTTCCACAAGGCCATGTCGTATGTCTGTGAAAAACACAAAAATGTGGCAGATTATGATCGTTTCCGTCAATGGTGTGATGAGTATTTTTTCCTACCTCATCGCGGGGAACCGCGAGGAACAGGTGGTATTTTTTATGACTTATTGCACTCGCCAGAGGATAAGGGAGGTTGGAAAGCTGATTTTAGCTTCACCCGTGACCTGGGTCGTGCTTTTGCTGTTATCTATCCCCATATTGTTAGGGCAAATTTTAACAAAACATGGAATGATAAAGAGCGTCACGAGCAACTCATTCAGCGCGGCCGTTACGTGGAATTTAACTTACTGCATGACAAAGGAACTATTTTTGGCTTTAAAACAAATGGTCATGTGGAATCCATTTTGTCATCCCTACCCCCCACAGTTTGTTGGCCATGATCATGCCTAGCCATCCGATCATAATCATAGATGCCTCTGTTGCTCTGTTGTGTCGATCTCTTACTTCGTTGACGATGATCTCAAGAATCCATTCATTTCATTACAGCGGTGTTCTTCTTGCACAAGCGCTCTACCCGGCGTTTTATATTCCTCCTCAAAATGGGCCAGCAATGAGTTCTTATTCCATTGAAACATGGATTTGATCCACATGTCTTCTAATATATTTAGCATTTTTCCTATTCCCGGCCCTTGATTGAAACCCATGGTCATCATGTCTCGACCACTTATCGGAAACGTCGGGATCTTCCAATTGCGAGCAAGTTTTTCTAAACTGACATAATTGCCAGCACCTGTAAAGATGCAATTATCACGCAATGTGGTTGCATATGCGTTAGCAATAGACAGACGTAGCCGGTCAAGAACAGGTTGACGTCCTTCATAATAGATGCACTTTTTAAGCTGAATTTCAGAGAAATCTGTTGCTATCAGATTTGATACAGACAATTGAATCAGGCGATTTTTTTCAGCATTGGAAAACTTTAAACGATTAGCCAACGCTTTTATCCGCACAGTGTCGGATGGCACAAGAGTCGCTAAACGCAGTAGAGGATCAGCTTGCCAAGCTAATGATTTTTCAGTTTCGATAAGAGCGTGAATGGATTCCATCCACTGCTTTTCTATCTCCGGCAGTACAATGGCTAATATTCCAATATTATGCATCCAGAGGAGGCTGTGAAGAGGGTCTGGTGCAGCGAGCAGTTTTCTTAACTCACTCCAGGTTCGTTCAGCAGAAAGCTGATACAGGCTATCTTTTAACCTTGCAATAGCCTTTATTTCCTGCGAATCAGGACAATGGCTATCCCCTATCCAAGCATAAAAACGAAAAAATCGAAGGATACGTAAACAGTCCTCTCTAATACGTTCCTCCGCACTGCCGATAAAGCGTAAAACATGATCTTCAATATCCTGTAATCCAGCAACATAATCATAAATTATACCATCTTTATCAACATACAGAGCATTGATTGTAAAATCACGTCTTTTAGCATCTGTCTTCCAGTTTCGTCCAAAGCAAACTCGAGCATAGCGACCATCAGTCTCAAGATCCGCACGCAATGTTGTGATTTCATATCCACGGCCTTCGTTGGTCCCAACCGTGACTGTCCCAAAATCAATCCCAGTTGGCAGAATATTAAAGCCAAATCTCCTTGCCCGTGCAATCGTTATCTCTGGTAATGTAGTTGTTGCAATATCAATATCCCTAATAGGTTCTCCGAGTAGCGTGTTTCGGATTGCACCCCCGACAACCCGGGCTTCTTCTTTGCCTTCAGACAACGCAGAAAGCAAAACCTGTAAATTTTTCTCAAAAAGCCATGGTGCTTTTTCAGCTGATAAACGCCTTAACACAAGCTGAACCTAACCTTTCATCAAAAACACGACACTTACAGAGATCATATCCGTATCAATCATCTGCGTTTTTTGCGTTATTAATTTCATGTGATATGATAACAGAATTTCTTGGAAAGAGATCTATAATTTAACATCCTTCTGGTTATCATCTTGTGTGGTTCAAATCATGAAGATGCTTGCAGGGTGTGATGATTATATATGCATATGCTTTCTCCTTTACAAACCTTTACAATTGAAGGATTATACAGCCTATTTAGAGGGGATAGAGAAGTAAACTGGAAAGATGAAGATTCCATTCAAGATCAGTTTTTGTCCAGTGTCGATGGTCAGGCAATGAGCAAGCAAACTAGACGCGATTTTCTGTTTCTTGCAACTGGTGTTGCAAGCGCGGTTGGAGTATCTGGTCTTGTATGGCCTTTTATTGATCAACTGCGCCCGGATGATGATGAACGTGCAGTAGAGAGTACGATTACGGTTGATATCTCCTCTATTGAAAAAGGTATGACTTTCACTGTTAAGTGGCGTGGGAAGCCAGTGATGATTCGTAACCAGACAACAGAGGAAATTGAGGAATCGCGTGCAACACCCCTTAAAGCACTGAAGGATCACTATGCACGTAATGCCAATCTGCCAGCTGATACTCCGGCAACCAGTCTTGCCCGGAGTGCTGGAAAGGGACGTGAGAACTGGATTATTCTTATAAATATTTGTACTCACCTTGGATGTATTCCACACGTATGTGCAGGATCCTATAATGGGTGGTTTTGCTCCTGTCACGGATCAAGTTATGATACCGTAGGGAGGATACGCAGTGGTCCAGCCAGTCGTAATATGGCTATTCCTCCTTACCAGTTTATTTCAGAGAAAGTGATTTCGATAAGGTGATAGGTGAGGTGAGAAATGATAAAGGAAAAAGGCACTTATCGACCAAAAACACGTTGCAGCCGCTTTCTGAATCATCGCCTACCATTCCCACGGCTGATCCATGATTCAATAATCAAGTATTATGTGCCAAAAAACCTTAATTATTTTTATACATTTGGTTGTATTTTGATACTGATGCTAACCTCACAGATCTTAACAGGTATCGTGATGGCTATGCATTATGTGCCTGATGTTGGATCCGCCTTTGAATCACGTGAGCATTTTATGCGCAGTGGTCGATATGGTTGGTTGTTCGGTCCTTGGCATGCGGTAGGATCGTCTTTTTTCTTCATTGCTGTATACATCCATCTGGCCCGTAGTCTTTATTATGGTTCACATAAATCCCCACGTGAGATTGTCTGGATTCTAGGTGTTTTTATTTATCTGACAATGATGGCAACGGCTTTCATAGGCCATGTCCTGGCCTGGAGTATGATATCTGCAGCAGAGGTATCTATCGCAGCTGGTCTATTCCGTGCCATGCCGCTGGTTGGTTCTTGGCTGTATGAAACGCTTCTTGGCGGCTACAGTATCGGCCAACCAACTCTTAATCGCTTTTACGTGGTGCATTCCCTTTTGCCCTTTGTCCTTGTGTTTCTAATCGTGTTACATATCTGGGCTGTGCATATGGTCGGTCAGAATAACCCGACAGGGCTTGACGTGCAATCAGAAAGAGAAACAATACCATTCGTACCTTATGCAGCGATTAAATATGTTTTTACAATCTCTATTTTTCTTATCTTTTTTGCGTGGTTTTTGTTTTATATGCCTGACTATATGAGTCATGCAGATCATCACATACAAGCTGATATTTTTAGAACACCGCAACATGTCGTGCCTGAGTGGTATTTCCTGCCATTTTATACAATGCTCAGAGCCATTACTTTTGATGTAGGCCCATTGGAATCCACTTTGTTCGGAGTGATGGTCCTGACAGGATCCTTGTTAATCTTGTTGTTTGTTCCATGGCTTGACCGTTCACAAGTACGTTCGGCACGCTTTCGCCCTTTATATAGGATATGCTACTGGTTATTTATTGTTGATGTGATCTTTCTTGGCTGGCTTGGATCACAATCGGTTAACGATGTTGACGTTATCTGGTCGCAGATTGGAACAGCTTTTTATTTTATCTTTTTTCTGATCATTATGCCATATTTACCAAGGTTTGAAAAAAATTGGTTACCTGCTTCAATAGAAGAAGTCATACATCAGAAAAAATGAGAAACCCTCGGTAATGATAAATATCATAGTCTACTTCACGGGGATGGGTCTCTCCATATTTTGGGGAACAGGATTCACCAAGGCTGAAGTTTCCATACATTATCCTCTTGTAAGACCGCAGCAGCAAAAATGGAGTTTTAGTGGACCATTTGGCGTTTATGACAGAGCACAACTTCAGCGTGGTTTAAAAGTTTATACTGAGATATGTGCAACCTGCCATTCACTCAAATTTGTTGCCTTTCACAATTTGCGTGCTCTCAACTATGATGAACAAGAGATAAAGAGCTTTTCCAACCAGTTTGCTATCAAGGATGGTCCCAACGAGGAGGGAAATATATTTACACGCCCTGCTAACCCAACAGATCACTTTCCTGCTCCTTTTGCGAATGATATCCAAGCCGCCTTTGCTAACAATGGTGCTATTCCAAGTGATTTATCGTTGATAGCGCGCGCACGGGCTGTACCAAGACCTTTTCCAAACTGTCTCACAGATATATTGAAGAACTACACTACTGCTGGGGCTGATTATATTCACGCGCTTCTGACGGGCTACGAAACAACACTATCCCTAGAACAGAAGATCAGCGCAGGTAAGTGGTATAATCCCTTTTTCATTTCAGGAGAATCAATTGCTATGGCCCCACCGCTTTATGATGGTCGCATTGTCTATGATGACGGCAGTCCGCAGACGAGAGATCAGTATGCACGTGATATTGCAGCGTTTTTAACGTGGACAGCTGATCCGCATATGGAAACACGAAAAAAATATGGGTTACGTGTTATAATTTTCCTGACCCTTTACACAGGTCTTATTTTCTTTGTAAAAAGACGTATATGGGCTGATTATGATAAAGGACACAGAAGTTGATCATGCTAATGCTATGGAGATCTCTTTCTGGAACTTATCCCAATAGTCAGTCGCAGCATCAATAAAACGCTAGACAAGAAGGAAATGAGTCGCCATATTCCATGTTCTAGAACGATTCCAAAGGACCCCAACGCAGTATCCAAGACATATCTCTACAAGCGATCATTAACATGGTTAATGATCATTGTCAGAATTGATACCGCTCCCAATAATACCACTGACATCATCATCAGGCAAAAATGTGTCATCATCTTCACTACAAAGATCGACATCATCATCTACGATATCTGGTAATCCACTATCCTTTCTGTCATCATCAACACCATCCAGCGGACCGAATTTAGGTCTTCTCAGACCAACATCTCGTGCTCCCTCTTCCTCACTTACAACTTCTTTTTTGTCAGATGATTTTTCAAAATAAGAACGCGGATAAGAAATGCCGGTATAGGGTGATATAATTGGATCACGATTGAGATCATAAAACTTCCTACCTGTCTCCGGATCAACACGCTTAGTTCCTAGTTCTGACTTTACCACGTTGAGCCTCTTCATGACTAACTATGAAAATAAACGATGCCTTATCTTAGGCATAAAATAAATGTTTTGTCAAAGATAAATGAAATTGAACATTCATTTCATGGATGACGATAAAAGCATTCTATGATAAAATACTAAGATATAAATAACGTCAATCAAGTAGAGCTTTTGATCATGCTTGTATCAGATACCAAAAAGTCTATCATTGCCTTTCGTTCTCATGCTCTTCAGGGGAGTATTTCTGTTCCGGGCGATAAATCCATTTCACATCGCTCTTTTATGTTTGGAGCGTTGGCAAGTGGAAAGACACACATAACTGGACTTCTTGAAGGGGAAGATGTACTCCGTACTGGAAAGGCAATGCAAGCCATGGGTGCCGTTCTCAGCAAGGCACATGATACATGGATTGTTCAAGGTGTAGGAAATGGCTGTCTCTTACAGACAGATCAACCGCTTGATTTCGGGAATGCTGGGACGGGAGCCAGGTTAACCATGGGGCTTGTAGGAACCTATGATATGGAAACGGCTTTCATTGGTGATTCCTCACTTTCAAACCGCCCAATGGGGCGGGTTCTTATCCCATTGCGTCTGATGGGAACTCAGGTCACTGCTGCAAAAGGCGATCGTCTGCCTGTTATCTTGCGGGGACCTCGTGTAGCAGCACCGATCACTTATCGCGTTCCTATGGCATCTGCTCAAGTCAAATCTTCTGTTCTACTTGCAGGGATGAATACACCTGGGATTACAACCGTCATAGAATCATCTATAACCCGTGATCATACAGAAAAAATGCTGCACGGATTTGGCGCTGAGATCGATGTAGAAACTGCAGCATCAGGTGCACGTATCATCCGTCTCGTTGGTCAAGGAAATTTAAAAGGACAGATCATTCATGTCCCAGGAGACCCATCATCTGCTGCATTTCCGCTCGTAGCAGCCCTGATTGTCCCAGGATCCGATATCATGATTCACAATGTGTTGATGAATCCAACGCGAACAGGTCTCTTTCTCACCTTGCAGGAGATGGGCGCTGACATAACATTTTTAAATAAAAGGAAAACCAGTGGTGAAGATGTCGCTGATCTTCGTGTACGTTCATCAGCACTTAGGGGCATTCATGTCCCGTCGGAACGGGTTCCATCCATGATTGATGAATATCCAATTCTAAGTATCGCCGCGGCATTGGCCGAGGGCAGAACAATTATGACAGGGATTGGGGAGTTGCGTTTCAAAGAATCCGATCGCCTTTCCTCCGTTTCAAATGGCCTCAAGGCTAATAACATCCCCTGTACAGAAGGATCAGATTCTCTTGTTATAGAAGGATGTCCTAGTGGGAAAGGGATCGGCGGTGGAATCGTTTCGACCTGTCTTGATCACCGTCTTGCTATGAGTTTTCTCATTTTGGGACTTGCTGTCGAGAATCGCGTTACTGTTGATGATGGTACGATGATCAGAACAAGTTTTCCACAGTTTACTACCCTCATGGAAGGATTAGGGGCTACATTTGTATGATCAAACCTTTTGTCATTGCCATTGATGGTCCTGCCGCATCTGGTAAAGGAACCTTGGCAAGGAACCTGGCAGTCCATTATGCTCTGGATCATGTTGATACTGGCCTGACCTATCGGGCTGTTGCTCACTATATGCTAATAGACAATATAGCCCTCACTAATGAGGATGCGGCAATAAGCATTGCTCAAAAGTTAGACTTAGCAAAGCTTGATATGGAATGCCTTTCTTCCCATATCCTAGGCGAAGCTGCCTCGGAAATTGCCGTTTTGCCAGGATTACGTCAGATTCTTTCTACAATCCATCGTCAAAGAGCTGAAAAACCACCTGGAACAGTCTTGGACGGGCGTGATGTCGGTACGGTTATCTTCCCGGATGCTGATGTCAAGTTTTACATGATTGCTGATGTCAGGAATCGTGCTAACCGCCGCTATCATCAGATTACTACCATGGGGAGCAATGCTGTTTACAACGATATCCTCACAAGTATAAAACGACGTGACGAGCGTGATACAAATCGCATGGAAGGGTCGCTGAGGAGAGCAAAAGATGCTTTCTTGCTTGATACCACAAAATTGAGTACAATGGAGGTCTTTGAAGAAGCCTGTCAGTTTATCAGAAGAAAGAGAATAATCTAGTTTGGCTTTTAAGAAAAAGCTGAAATTTTTTATAACTGTAGATAGCTTTAGTATGTGTGGTTTTTATCCCTGCGCTGATTATTTTTCTATATGAAAAAAAGGATTTGAATCATATCATACTAATTAAACACAAACCTCAGCGCGCGTGTCCACGAGTTTTTCGGGCATATTTTAGGAGTCTTGAATGTCAGAAATCAACCCAACCCGTGAGGATTTTGAATCTCTTCTTGCAGAATCCTTTGAAAAAAAAGACCTTGGTGAAGGCACTGTTGTGAAGGGCCGAATTATCGCCATTGAAAAGGATATGGCAATCATTGATACTGGCCTTAAGGTTGAAGGTCGTGTGCCGCTCAAGGAATTTGGTACGACGGGCAAGAATGGTGCTCTTAAAGCGGGCGATGAAGTTGAAGTTTACGTTGAGCGTGTTGAAAATGCTTTAGGAGAAGCCGTTCTCTCTCGCGAGAAAGCCCGTCGTGAAGAAAGCTGGATGCGCCTGGAAAAAAAATTTAACAAGCATGAACGTGTTGAAGGTGTAATATTTAATCAGGTCAAAGGCGGTTTTACAGTTGATCTTGACGGTGCGATTGCTTTTTTGCCACGCAGCCAAGTTGACATCCGTCCGATTCGCGATGTCACACCACTGATGCATCATCCACAGCCTTTCGAAATTCTGAAGATGGATCGCCGGCGTGGCAACATCGTTGTTTCACGTCGAACAGTTCTTGAAGAAAGTCGTGCTGAACAGCGCTCTGAAATCGTGCAGAATCTTGATGAAGGTCAGGTTGTTGAGGGTCTGGTAAAGAATATCACTGATTATGGTGCGTTTGTTGATCTTGGCGGTATTGATGGTCTTCTTCATGTTACAGACATGGCGTGGCGCCGTGTTAATCATCCTTCCGAAATTCTATCGATCGGTCAATATGTTAAGGTACAGATCATTCGTATCAATCAAGAGACACACCGTATTTCTCTCGGTCTCAAACAGTTTGAAAGTGATCCGTGGGATGGGATCGCTGATAAATATCCAATTGGTAAGAAGATCCATGGTTCCATCACCAATATTACTGACTATGGAGCATTTGTTGAAATTGAGCCTGGGATTGAAGGTCTTATACACGTTTCCGAAATGAGCTGGACCAAGAAAAACGTTCATCCTGGTAAGATTCTATCAACCTCCCAGAAGGTAGAAGTGGCTGTCCTGGAAATTGATCCGGCCAAACGCCGCATTTCTCTCGGTCTTAAGCAAACGCTTGCAAACCCGTGGACAACATTTTCTGAAAAATTTCCACCTGGAGCAATTATTGAAGGTGAAATAAAGAATAAGACGGAATTTGGTCTATTTATCGGTCTTGACGGTGATGTTGACGGTATGGTTCATCTCTCTGATCTTGATTGGAATCGTCCAGGGGATCAGGTGATTGAAGAATACAGCAGAGGTCATACTGTCAAGGCTGTTGTTCTGGACGTGGACGTTGAAAAAGAACGTATTTCTCTCGGAATCAAGCAGCTGTCCGAAGATACGGTTGGGGAGGCTGCGGCTTTAGGTGATCTACGGAAGGGCGCTGTTGTGACTTGTGAAGTTATTGCACTTCATGATCATGGTATTGATGTCAAGCTTGTTGAGCATGATCTTGATGCTTTTATTCGTCGTTCTGATTTATCAAGAGATCGTGATGAGCAGCGTCCAGAACGTTTTAGCCTGAATCAAAAAGTTGATGCTCGTGTCACTGCATTCGATAAGAAAACACGGAAAATTTCCATATCAATCAAAGCGCTTGAAATTGCTGAAGAAAAAGAAGCTGTTGCTCAATATGGTTCAATCGATTCTGGTGCGTCACTTGGTGATATTCTGGGTGCCGCACTAAAAAAACAGGAGAAGCACTGATCGATCAGTCATCATGATTGATTAGTCAATCTTTTGGATGCTTGAAAAGGTCAGGAAAGAGGAGCTGGCCTTTCCATTTTACTATACAAAAGCATATACTTTACTTTACTTAATATATTAATATACATGCCAATAAATGATCGGATGACCGTTTTATTCAGAAAAAATCATATTCTCAGGCTTTACCAGCTGGTCATAATCACTTATCATCACTAATCCACTCTTTAGTGCTTCTTCCCGTAAGGTTGTGCCGTTTTCATGTGCAGCCTTGGCAATCTTTGCTGCTGCATCATACCCGATAGCTGGTGTAAGCGCTGTTACTAACATTAATGATTGTTCCATCAGGAACCGAATTCTTTCATGATTAGCCACAAGACCCTTGATACAGTGATCGGAAAATGAGCGCATACCATCTGCAAGTAAGTGAATTGATTGCAGTACATTGTAAGCAATTACTGGCTTATAAACATTCAGCTGCAAGTGGCCTTGCGATGCCGCAAAGGTTACTGCCGTGTTGTTTCCAAAGACCTGACAGGTTACCATAGCCAATGCTTCACACTGGGTTGGGTTAACCTTTCCTGGCATAATTGATGAGCCAGGTTCATTTGCCGGCAGTTTCAGTTCTCCAATTCCTGATCGCGGTCCAGAACTAAGAAAGCGGATATCATTAGAAATTTTAAAAAGATCGGTGGCCAGTGCATTGAGGCTGCCGTGAAAACTGGCAAGAGCACCGTGACTTGCAAGGGATTCGAATTTATTAGAAGCGGTTTTGAATGGAAATCCGGTAATAGCTGACATATCTTCAGCAAAGGCTAAATCAAACCCTGCAGGAGCATTCAGCCCTGTTCCAACAGCTGTACCTCCCTGTGCCAGGTAGAAAACGCTTTTCAGGCTGTCTTCTATACGCTTGCGTCCATATTCTAGACTAGCCCTGTATGCAGAAAATTCCTGGCCAAGTGTGACAGGTGTTGCATCCTGTGTATGTGTCCTGCCGATCTTTATAAGATTAGAAAACTCTTTTTCCCTTTGATGCAATGCTAGAGTCAAATGTCTGATAGCAGGTAACAGAGTGTTTATAGTTTCCATTGAGACTGCAATATGCATTGCAGTTGGAAACGAGTCGTTTGATGATTGGCTCATATTGACATGATCATTAGGATGCACAGGATTTTTTGAGCCTATTTCTCCACCTAGCATTTCAATAGCACGATTGGCGATGACCTCATTGACATTCATATTTGTCTGGGTACCTGATCCTGTCTGCCAAACAACAAGCGGAAAGTGTCTATCCAATCTGCCGTCAGCTACTTCATTTGCAGCGACAACAATAGCTTGACCAATGGTGGTATCCAGTTTCCTAAGTCTCATATTAATTCTGGCAGCGACCTTCTTAATAAGGCCTAATGCATGAATAAGCGATAATGGTTGTCGTTCATCACCAATTTTGAAATTTTGAAGGGAACGCTCAGTTTGTGCTCCCCAATAATCATTGACTGAGACTTCAATTGACCCAAAGGTATCAGTTTCTGTGCGGATTGTTCTCATGAATTATATCACCCTCAAAGCGTTAAAGAACTTTGGTTTTTGTCCTGTTTGTTATGTGTAACAAGTTGTTCTAAGTGGGGATGTGAAACGCGTTATCACATGCAAGAAATTTTCTTGTGGCTATCCATTAATTATAATCAATCTAATCATAGAGTAGCAATCCCTGAATAAATACGAGCTATGTTTTTATTGAATAAGGATATTATACATATCAATTGAAAAGATACTGTGATAATCACAGGCAGTGTCACATTTATTTAAATAAATGCCATGCTACCGAAAGAGGACACAATGCTAGATCCCTATACGGTTTTAGGTGTTTCCCGGACAGCCAAACCGGAAGAGATTAAATCAGCATTCCGCATGCTTGCGAAGAAATATCACCCTGATCATAACAAAGATAATCTTGGGGCAAAAGAGCAATTTTCCAAGATTAACCAAGCTTATGAAATAATTGGTAACAAGGATCAACGAGCTCGATTTGACTGTGGTGCAATCAATGCAGAAGGAAAACCGGTATTGCATAGTGTTTACCAGGGTCGGGAGAACAAGCCGTTTAACGGCTTTTCAGATCAAAGAGATAAAAGGAGAAAGCATTCCCAATTCTGGTCATCTCATTCTAATAGCGGGTTCAGTATCAATGATCTATTATCTCAAGGCATTGATGCTTCAGGGTTTGATTTTTCCAATGCACATAGCCGAAAACAAGGCTGTAGTAATGATGTAGCGATCACTCTCTCCGTTTCTCTTGAACAAGCCGTTGGTGTTGAAAAGGTTGAGGTCGTTTTTTCAGATGGCAAAAGGCTGCAAGTCAAGCTTCCATCCTTTGTTGAGGATGGTAAAGTCATCAGATTGAAAGGACAAGGAGCGAGGATGAGAGGAAGTGGCGGCAGCGTCGATGCTCTTTTTACGATTCATTTGATTCCGCATGCTCGTTTCCGTAGAGATGGGCGAGCTTTACACCTTGATTTGCCTGTTTCATTGAGAACTGCGGTTTCAGGCGGGCAAAAGGAGGTAGATACTCTGGATGGTCGGGTCATTGTTACTGTTCCTGCCTGGTCAGGCTCGGATCGAGTTTTACGATTGAAAGATAAGGGCCTCCCTTTAAAAGACGGAAGCAGAGCACCACTTTATATTCATATTCGTGTTATGTTACCAAAAAAATATGATTTGGAACTGGAGAAACTGGTTAACAAATATCGGGATCAGACAGATTCTTTTTGAAAGTGGGTGGGTTTTCGAATAATGTGTTCTATGCCATCAAAAAATGCTGTGCTGTTCCTCCTCGTTATTATGATGATGCTATCTACCCCTTCTGGGGCAAATGAGGACACGACTGCTCATATTGTTGTGATGGCCCCGTGGGCGCGGGCGGCAGAAGGCCAATCGAGGGTCGGTAGCGGTTACTTGACAATCAATAACCACAGTGAGACTCCAGATCGGCTTATGGCAGTACGATCTGATATTGCTGCTTTCATTGAAATCCATGAAATGCATGTGGAAAATAATATTATGCAGATGCGCAAAATAGTCAATGGACTAGAAATAGCGGCTCATGGTACTGTAGTTTTGCAACCTGGTGGATATCATTTGATGTTTTTTGATCTTCATCAGCCTTTTAAGAAAGGGGACTCTTTCAATGCAAGCCTCGAATTTGAGAAAGCTGGCACAGCTGAAGTCATTTTCACGATCCGAAGCTATGGAAAATAACACCATCCCGGCGATGGGATAGCAGTGAAACTGGGTCTGTCAAGTCAGTTCAATATTTCTGCCACATTCACATTTTATATATTAATCTTTATTAATATTACCAGCTGTAAACGGTGAGATCTGAATTTCAACCCGTCTGTTGAGTGCCCGTCCCTGCTCGGTTGTATTGCTTGCAACCGGATATTGGGAGCCGAACCCCATAACAGATATCCGCCATCTGTCAACGCCCCTGGAGATTAGATATTGGGCAACAGATCCTGCCCGACGTTCTGACAGGGATTTATTATAGGTCAGATGCCCGGTTGAATCAGTATAGCCTATAACATCTACCAGCGATCTGTTATAGTTTGACAGCACCTGGGCTACAGAATCAAGCTGATTATAAAATCTTGATTTTACAGAATCCTGGTTCATATTAAAGGTGATATTACTTGGCATATTCAGGATAATCTTATTACCATGACGCACTACAGATACACCACTTTCCCGTAGTTGTGTGCGCAAATCCGTTTCCTGCTTATCCATATAATGACCAATTGCACTACCAGCCAGTGCACCCATGCCGGTCCCGATCAATACAGCATTACGCTGCGCCCGGCTTGAACCACCAACAAAGAGTCCTGTCAAAGCCCCAATACCCGCACCAAGACCCGTCCCACCCATTGTTCTGGAAATCTGCGTTTCTCCTGTATAAGGATTTGTTGTCGTGCAATCTGTCAGAAGGCAGCTCATCATCAATAAGACACTGATTCTTTTCAACATCAAAGGTCTCTCCTTCCCTTGGCCAAGTCACGGCCATAGATTTTGCATTTTACAGAGGATTTAACGCAAAAACTGGTGAATTAAAACACCTTTACGCTCATACTGAAACTGCCAAATTGATGGTGTCTTATTAGCAGTCAATATTCTTTTTAGATCGCTGATCGTTCTAATAGACTGTCCGTTAACGGAACGAATAATATCTCCTCTTGTAAACAGCATAGCTGCCTTGGAACGTTTGTCAACATCATTTATAACAACACCCTGTATGGTTGGCGGCTGATGGAAGCGGTGGGCATTCAATGGTGTGAGATTCACGACCTCTACTCCGAAAAGCGGTGATGATATCTCAATACGGTGCGGTTCTGTCGTATGAGTCGTATGATTTGATGGCGGACTCTGCAAGGTCACGCTTTTATAAAATAGGGTACCATTCCGAAAAATCTCTAACTTAAGCGTTTTTCCGATCCCCGTTGTCATCAAACGATAGTCAAACGCGCTCAGATTATCAATTCGCACGCCCTGTGCTTTTGTAATGACATCACCGATTTTCAGTTCTGCCTTTTCAGCAGGGCTATTCATTGCTATATTTGTGACAATAACCCCATAGGATTGTTGTATGCCTAGGCTTTTAGCAATCTCTGATGTCATTGTCTGAAATGTTGCACCAAAATAGGGCTGGTCAATATTTGTCTTTCCGTGACGGACAGCATCAACAACAGGATGAATAAGATTTGAAGGAATGGCAAAACCTATACCAATTGATCCTCCTGTACGCGAATAAATTGCGGTGTTCAAACCAATCAGGTCTCCCTCCATGTTAATTAATGCTCCCCCTGAATTGCCCGGATTGATAGCCGCATCTGTCTGAATAAAAAAATCAAAATCAGAGATCCCAATACTGGTGCGCGCCTGAGCGGACACAATACCGCTTGTAACTGTCTGACCGACTCCGAATGGGTTTCCAATTGCCAAAACCAGATCTCCAACCTCAACCATGTCAGAATCTGCAAGAGCTATAACAGGAAATGCAACATTTTTGGCGTTCATTCTGAGTACCGCTATATCCATTGCTTCATCTTTTAACACAACCACGCTTTCAAATTCACGGCCATCTGACAGAGCTATCCTTATTTTGTCAGCACCACGAATGACATGATTATTGGTAACAATGAGTCCTGATGTATCAACAATAACGCCTGAACCGAGAGATGACTGGACACGCGATGGACTAGAGAAGGAATGACCAAAGAACTGTTCAAAAAGTGGATCTCCATCAAATGGAGAATGCGTACGCACCTGCCTAGCAGCATAAATATTGACCACTGCAGGAATGGTCTTTTTAACAAGAGGTGCAAAGGAAAAATGACCATGCAATGGTGTTTCAGGTATCTGGCGCGTCGTTCTCTCTGTAAAACCGAACTGTGAGCAGGAAAGAAAAATGACTGAAAAAATAACTGATGTGTAAAAAACCTTTCTCATAGGGTATTCCTGCCTTTGCCAACCAACTGGATTTTGGCATTGACCTTTAAATCACCAAAAAACCTGTTTCTTCTACAGTGATACATCCCTCTCTCTTGAAAGCCTGCATCTTGTAAAATGGAAAGATGGGATAAGAAAATAAAATCTCAGGCCGCTGGTTTTATGCAATTCAAATAAAAAATCAAGGAGGTTTTTCCATAAGCTAAAAATTGAAAGCAGTGAACTGCTACTCAAGGGCATAGCATGCTCTGTGTAACTGCCAGTGTAAGTGTAACAACGCTCAGAAGAGCTTAAAATTATTTTTCTCGTTCTGTAATAAGGGCGCGCAGTTTACAGTTACATTCTAGCTCACGCTCATATGCAACTTGGCAGTTCACATAAGCTTCCTGTCGTTTAGAGTTCCAGTATTTTAGTTCATTAAGCGGAATCCTTTCTTTGGTAACAGCACAGATGACGTAGCTTCCAGATTTGACAATTTTATAATGACCATCTTCATACTGAAGTATTGCCTTATTTCTGTGACGGTCTAAAGAATACATATAATTTGTCCTTTTTAGTCAGATTATCGTGTCGTGCTAAACTAAACACTGTTTTTTATCCTGTATGAGATCAAAGCAGACGGCTAAGCCCTCAATGGCGTTGAAACAAACGTTCAATATCCGAGAGCTTCAGCTCTATATAGGTTGGTCGCCCATGATTGCAGGTGCTGGACGCAGGTATAGCTTCCATCTTGCGTAAAAGTGCGTTCATCTCTTCAGTTTTTAGTATACGGCCTGAACGTACAGAACCATGGCAAGCCATTGTGGATGCCACAAAATTAAGCATAGCCTGTAACTCAGTGGTGGTATCATATTCTGCTACTTCATCAGCAAGATCGCGAACAAGTCCTGCAGCATTCACGTTACCAAGTATAGCAGGCGTTTCACGTACGATGATTGTATTAGACCCAAAACTTTCGAGAATCAGGCCAAACTGGCGTAATATGTCTACATGCTCGAGGAGCCTCTCTGCTTCCGGAAGATCAATAATCTCAGGAACGAGTAGTATTTGTGAAGAAAGTGGTTTCTTGGTATACAGCGCCTGTTTCAAGTCTTCATAGACAAGCCGCTCATGGGCAGCATGTTGATCCACGATAATGAGGCTGTTTTCTGTTTGAGCGATGATATAATTCTGATGGATTTGTGCCATTGCCGTTCCCAGAGGATACGTTAAGAGGGAATGAACAGGTGCGATCATTTTTTGATTCATATCAGGATCAGGTCCGAGCGGGGCATGGGGTACATGGTTTTTTGTAATTGGAAGCACATGTTCCTCCTCAGAAAAATCTGCGCCCAGCATAATAGATGCGGTTGCAGAATTTTGAGGAGCGTCTACTGGGAAACTAGAAGCACTATTTGATCGTAACTTTTGTGCACAATACATGGGAAGAGACAGATCAGGCGCTGTTCGTAATTGGAATGCATTGAGCATAATCTCTGCACTGGTTTTGGACGAACGGATGCCGGCCCTAACCAAGGCTTCACGGATACTGCCAACAATGAGACTCCGTATGAGCCCAGGATTGCGAAAACGCACATCGGCTTTGGCTGGATGGACATTGACATCAACATCAAATGGATCAGCTGCAATGAAAAGCACGACAATACCGTAGCGGTCGCGTGCGATAATATCTGCATAAGCAGCACGTACTACACTGGTTATTATTCTATCGCGGATTAGTCGTCCATTCACATAAATAAACTGTTGCAGACTATTTCCACGATTGTAGGATGGAATACCCGCAAAGCCAGTTAATCGGATATTGTCACGTTGCATATCAAGCGGTACAGTATTTTCAGAGAATTCCTTGCCAAGAATTTGTATAAGACGTGCGATATGGGCCTGGACCTCTGCACTTTTTCCAGTGGCAGGGAAGTCAGCAATCTTGCGACTAGGTCCAGAAAGAGTAAAGTGGACATGCGGAAAGGCAATGGCAATCCGCCGTATTGTATCTGCAATGGCTGTTGCTTCTACCTGATCGGTTTTCATGAATTTGAGTCTGGCAGGCATCACATGAAAAAGATCACGGACTTCTGCAAGTGTTCCACAGTTGCTTGCAGCAGGGCGCGGACCATCAATCTTGCCTCCTGAAATAGAAATCTCTGCTCCAGCAGAAGCATTGGCCGTGCGAGATAAAAGTCTGAGATGTGATATAAAACCGATAGATGGCAATGCCTCACCACGAAAGCCAAGCGCATGTATCTCGTGAATATTCTCTTCAAGTTTAGATGTACAATGACGCGAAATGGCAAGAACAAGTTCATCTGCCTGAATGCCATGACCATTATCGCTGACACGAATCAGGGACTTTCCACCTCCTGCTGTTGCGATTTCGATACGAGTGGCCTTGGCATCAATTGCATTTTCAACCAGTTCCTTGACAACGCTCGCTGGCCGTTCAACGACCTCTCCCGCTGCAATCTGGTTGATCATGGCTTCGCTGAGTTGATGTATTCTCATGATAAAACAGATTTTGACCTCTATTTTTCTCAAAAAAAAGTAGTTTTTTACTAATCTTTTGCCATGTCAAGTGCTCTATCAATATCCTCAAGCAGATCATCGGTATCTTCAAGACCAGTGGAAAGTCGCAGCAAACCATCGGAAATTCCAAGTTCTACCCGTGATTCCGGTGCAATATTCTGATGGGTTGTTGTTGCTGGATGAGTGATGATACTACGTGCATCACCAAGATTATTAGAGATGATAGGGATGGTTAACGCGTTGCAAAAAACGAACGCCGACGTTTTCCCACCTTTCAATTCAAAAGCAATCATGGTAGAACCGCCACTCATTTGCTTCGCAATCACATCCGCTTGCGGATGGTCCGCGCGTCCAGGATAAACGCATCTGGAGACAGCAGGATGTTGTGCTAAAAAATCAGCAATGTGTGCAGCCGAACGTGCCATCTGTTGTACACGCAATGGCATCGTTTCAAGTCCTTTCAGCATGATCCAGGCAGTAAACGGACTCATGGTTGGTCCTGTATGTCGGAAAAAATCCTGCAGATGTTCAGCGATCCAGTCACCACTAGAAAGAATAATGCCACCAAGACAGCGTCCTTGTCCGTCAATATGCTTAGTTGTAGAATAGACAACGACATCTGCCCCCAATAAGAGTGGTTTTTGATGTAGTGGTGTAGCAAAAGCATTGTCAATGATAACCGTTGCGCCAACTGTATGGGCAAGCTGGCTAACTCCAGCAATATCGACAACTTCAAGAGTGGGATTAGCAGGTGTTTCAAAAAAAACAAGTCGTGTATTCGACTTAAGCGCCTTGTTCCAATTTTCCAGATGAGTACCGTCAATTATAGAAATATCAACACCATAACGTGGTAGAATCGTTTCTAGTACATAACGGCAGGAGCCAAACATGGAACGTGCTGCTATGATATGATCCCCTGCCTTTACTGCGCATAAAATGGCGCTTGTAACTGCTGCCATGCCGGAAGCAACAGAACGACCGTCTTCTGCACCTTCTAGCACGCACATTTTTTTTTCAAACACCTCATTAGTGGGGTTAGCATAGCGTGAATAGATGAAGCCATCATTCTCACCATTAAAACGCATTTCAGCAAGTTCAGCTGTTGGATAAGCGAAACCCTGTGTTAAATAGATAGCTTCCGATACTTCTCCATAGGGTGACCGCGCTGTTCCAGAATGAACCATCCAAGTTGCAGTGCGGTAATTATGATCTTGTCTCAATGTCATGGCCTTGCCTCATCATTCAGGAAACAATTTCCGCCAAAATCCTATTTTATTCTGATATCCCCAATTTTACTTGGTATTATTTTTGTATCTTATACTCTTATACTATAAATTCGACAGAGTCTCTTTTCTAGAAAGAAGGCGCTGATGTTCTTCTTGCATTTTTTATTTATTTTTGTCTGTATGTTGAAAAAAATTACCACGATATAAAATGGGGAATAATCCTATTACAGCTTTGCGTTACAAGATTTGTAAAAGGATACGAAATTAATAAAATTGATTAAGCTATGATTCGTTCATCCGGGATTCTTGCAGATAGGAACATTGCAGCATTATTTCAGGATGCAGCGTTTACAAGCGCAAAGGCACTAGACAGTGATCAGATTCAACCTGCAAGTCTTGATTTGCGTTTAGGAGAAAAGGCATATCGTGTGCGTTCCTCTTTCATGCCTGGTTACAATATACATGTTAGAGACAAGCTTGAACGGCTAAAATTGCATGAAATTGACTTGAAAGAGGGCGCTGTGCTTGAGACAGGGTGCGTCTATATTGTTCCGCTGCTGGAAAGTCTTTCTTTGCCAGATTGTTTTTCTGCTTTAGCAAATCCCAAAAGTTCCACAGGTAGACTTGATATCTTTACCCGGGTCATCACAAATGGTGCCCATGAATTTGATAAAATCCCAGCAGGTTATCATGGTCCCCTTTATCTGGAAATAAGTCCACGTACTTTCCCAATCATTGTCCGAACAGGTTCACGTCTATCGCAGATTCGTTTTCGGCATGGCACAGACAGGCTTAATGAAGCTATGCTCTTACAACTTCACATGACCGATATGCTTGTGTCTGATCATAAACCGAACCTCAGTGAGGGACGCGTTGCGCTTTCCATTGATCTAATAGGGGAAAATGATCATCTTATTGGCTATCGTGGCAAACGGCATACAGGTGTTATTGATATCGATCAATGTGCAGCTTACGATGTGCTAGATTTCTGGGAACCCATTTTTGATCGAGGGATGCATGAGCTTGTACTTGATCCAAATGAATTCTATATCCTGACGTCCCGTGAGTTTATCCATATACCACCGCTGTATGCAGCAGAGATGACCCCTTATGATCCACTTGTTGGTGAATTTCGTGTTCATTATGCTGGTTTTTTTGACCCTGGTTTTGGGAATCTGGAGACCAGTGATGGTAAGGGGGCGCGCGCTGTTCTTGAGATCAGAAGCCATGAGGTGCCGTTTATTCTTGAACATGGACAAATCGTCTGTCGCCTGATATACGAGTATATGCTTGAGCAGCCGAGAATGCTGTACGGACAGAATCTAGGTTCAAGCTATCAGAGCCAGAGGTTAAAACTTTCAAAACACTTCAGAGAATATGAGGTTTGAAACTTTTCTAACAAAATATCAACTCTCTGTTGATTGATGGGTGGGAGGCCTTTTTCCTCCTTATCCCGATAAGAAGAACGAGAGTATGACTTTGAAAATAATGCGCGTGCACACACAGTACAGCTGTCACTGCATTCGGCGTGTAGCGCAGCTTGGTAGCGCAACTCGTTCGGGACGAGGGTGCCAATCCTCTCACTCCGGTTGCTACTTGCACTGGTGCAGGGTGTGCGTTTTCACCAATATAAGCTTTGATAGACATGTTGTGGCCAATTAATAATAAATAATATGTCGGACCTTTTTGTACAATGCGTTTTTCATATTCCTTCAATCACTGTTGCACCGGTTGAGGCGGGACTGACCATCCGGCGGAAAATATGGAAGAGCCTGTCTCCTGCACAATTTTCAGAATGCTCCACAGTTTCTGTAGTTCTCATTGTCAATGTCTTTTGATCAACCAATAACTGCAAAGTTCCTTGGTTGGCATCCATCCGTAATAAATCCCCATCCATTATCTTTGCTAAGACCAGGTTGTCGAGTGCCTCAGGTGTCACATGGATAGCTGCCGGCACCTTACCTGAAGCACCGGACATGCGCCCATCAGTGACCAGCGCTACCTTTTGTCCCCTATCCTGTAGGATCCCCAAAAGAGTTGTCAGCTTGTGCAACTCAGGCATGCCATTAGCTCTAGGTCCTTGGTAACGGATGACAGCAATGAAATTCTCTCCATCGAGTTTTCCACTACTGAAAGCCTGTTGCAACGCTTCCTGTGAATTAAAAACCCTAGCGGGTTCCTCAACAGACCACCGCCCTGGATCGACAGCAGACACCTTGATAATTGCCTGCCCAATATTACCAGAAAGGACACGGATCCCACCATCCTGCTGAAAAGGATGTCTCACATCTGTCAGAACCTTCTCATCCCTGCTGGTAGATGGTGCCTTTTGTCGGATGATCTTGCCATTTTTAAGCTTTGGCTCACTGGCGTAAGCCTCAAGACCTGTACCCCATATGGTCCCCACGTTGTTGTGAACGAGACCTGCTTCTATTAGTTCACGAATCACAAAACCTATGCCACCGGCAGCATGAAAATGATTGATGTCAGCAATCCCATTTGGATAAATCCGGGCGATAAGCGGGACGACAGCTGAAATTTCAGCAATATCTTGCCACTTTAAACGGATTCCAGCAGCTGCAGCCATAGCGATAAGATGAATTGTATGGTTGGTCGAACCACCAGTAGCATTCAAACCTACAATAGCATTCACAAACGAGCGCTCATCAATCATGACCCCTACAGGGGTATACTCATTGCCCATAGCAGTAATTGCCAGCGCCCGTTTTGTTGCTTCACGCGTCAATGCCTCTCTCAGAGGCGTATCTGGATTAACAAAGGATGCTCCGGGTAGATGCAGTCCCATCATTTCCATGATGAGCTGGTTTGAATTGGCTGTACCATAAAAAGTACACGTCCCCTGGTCATGATAAGCGCGAGATTCTATTTCAAGCAAATCCTTGTCATCAATTTTTCCTTCAGCATAAAGTTGACGTGCCTTAACCTTCTCATCATTTGGTAACCCACTTGTCATTGGCCCGGCAGGAATAAAAACAGCTGGCAGATGACCAAAGGCTAATGCCCCCATGACAAGGCCTGGCACAATTTTATCACATACACCAAGATACAACACTGCATCAAATGTATCATGTGCAAGCCCGACCGCTGTTGCCATGGCAATAACTTCACGCGAAAAAAGTGAAAGCTCCATCCCAGCGAACCCTTGTGTGATACCATCACACATGGCAGGAACACCGCCAGCGACCTGTGCAAAGCCTCCTGCTTCACGGGCAGCTTCACGGATAATAGAAGGAAAATGTTCAAATGGCTGATGCGCCGACAGCATATCATTATATGCGGTAATGATGCCAAGATTAGCGACAGTGCCCTGTTTCAGGAGAGATTTATCAGTAGGCCTACATGCGGCAAAACCATGAGCTTGATTGCCACAACCAAGATAGCTTCGACGGGATCGTTGCCCCCTAGCCGCCTCGGCGATATGGGCAAGATATGCCTCACGCGTTGGCCTTGAACGCTCAGCTATCCTTGCTGTTACTTGACGCACTGTCTGAATAAGGCCCATCACACACCTCAACACTATCAAAATTTTTCCTGTTTCTTGACTGTGCTGAAGACCAGAACACCTGTACTGGTGTTTCAGCATGATCTAAAACAGCCCGGATTGGCATATCGGCTTCTGGACCCTTTTGCAATGCTTGCTCAAAGCTTGTAAGTTTTACCTTACCTTCAATATGCAATGCAATGAAACGCGCTTTGGTCAGCAAAGGTAAGGTTAAAGTCAGGCGCGGTTCACCAAGTCCCTTCACATGCATCGGTACCACGAGCGCACGTGTATTACAGTTAATTGCCAGCCTCAAAGAATCGCCTCCTGGGAAAAAAGAAGCTGTATGCCCATCATCTCCCATGCCAAGAATTACAACATCAAATGGCATCGGCAGGGCATGAATCTTATGTGCTGCTAGTACAGCAGCGAGCTCAACTGTTTTCTCTCCAACGTAAAGGCCAACGAAACAGGCCTTTACAGAAAAATTCTGCAGAAGATACTCTCGAACCAGTTTCTCATTCGAACGTTCATTATCCACAGGAATAAAACGTTCATCCACCAATGTTATGATGATATGTTCCCATGCAATGTCTGCCATGGATAAATGTTGAAAAAAAAGTTTTGGTGTATGTCCGCCAGATACGGCGAGAACAGCATGACCACGCTCCTGGATAGCAATACTGAGTGCTGCAGCAACCTGACTAGAAAAACTCGCAGCGAGCGCATCAGGCGTGTTAAATTTATGGAAATCATATATCTTTTTTAAACCAAGTTGCTCCATACTCTTCGATCTCTTTTAATCATAGAAACTGCCCGCGGCGGACCCCAAGTGCCAGCATTGTACCCATATATAGGTTGCTGTGTTTTTTCCCAGCTTTCAAGAATAGAATCAGTCCATTGCCATGCAGCTTCCACCTCATCACGTCGCATAAACAGTGTCTGGTTACCACGCATCACATCCATCAGGAGCCGTTCATAAGCATCTGGATTCCTACCTGAGAACGTGCTTGCAAAACTCATATCAAGCGGAATATGGCGCAAACGCATACCGCCAGGACCCGGATCCTTAACCATGAGCCATTGCTTAACCCCTTCATCAGGCTGCAAGCGGATAACAAGCCGATTTGCAATAATCTGTCCTGCATCTCTGCCGAAGATAGAATGCGGTATCGGTTTGAATGTAACAGCAATCTCTGATACACGTTCTGCCATTCTCTTGCCAGTTCTGAGATAAAAAGGCGTATGAGCCCATCGCCAGTTGGCAATAGTCGTTCTCAGTGCCACGAAGGTTTCCGTATCACTCTTTTTTTTTCCAAGATCCTCAAGATAAGACCTTACTGGGACCTTGGCAGATATGCCTGCTAGGTACTGCCCTCTTATCGTATGCTCCCCGACGTTGTGAACGTTCACTGGTGCAAGAGAACGCAATACTTTCAGCTTTTCATCCCGCACAGCATCAGCATCAAGGAATGCCGATGGCTCCATTGCGACGAGGCAAAGCAGTTGTAAGAGATGATTCTGTACCATATCGCGTAAAGCACCTGCATGCTCATAATAACCGGCACGTCCCTCAAGTCCAACAGACTCTGCTACCGTAATTTGTACATTATCAATGTGATTTGAATTCCACAAAGGCTCATAAAGCGCATTGGCGAATCGCAGCGCCATCAAATTCTGTACAGTTTCCTTCCCAAGGTAATGATCAATACGAAAAATCTGATTTTCAGAAAAAAACGTGCCTAACCGGTTATTCAGCACGCAAGCCGTACTTAAATCCCTGCCTATCGGCTTTTCAACAATAATACGAGTGTCCGGCGTTATTAGACTATTAGCGCCCAATTGCATGGCAATATCCCCGAATAGTGCTGGGCTGACAGCTAGGTAAAACGCCCTGACCTTCACCGAGGTTTTCTCTATTTCCTCCTTTAATTTATCCCAGCCATTGGATGATGTCACATCCACTGGGATATAAGAGAGTCTCTCCAGAAAACATCTAACCTGTGAAGAATCCACATCTTCCCTGTTTACATGGGCTTCTATCGCTTGACCTGCAAAGTGACGATATTCTTCACTGGTTATAGATGAACGCGACGAACCGATAATCCGTGATGGTTCCGTAAACTGACCAGTACATTGCCGATGGTAAAGCGCAGGTATAAGTTTTCGTTCTGCCAAATCGCCACATCCACCAAAGACAACACAATCAAACGGTGGAATCGGAATGACCTTTCCTGCCATAAAGCTTAGTCCATCTTATAATCCCAGCAAAAACCAGTTCACTGTAATTGCTGTGTTCAAAAAATATCAATAGGGAAATTGTGTCTCACTCGTTGGTTCTCTTCGATCCCCTATTGTACTGTACATTTGCAACAATCCGTTCATCCTCATCTTTGCTGTGCAAAGTAGATAAAAAAGGGAAGTACAAATCTGCTCTAGCATTAAACACTTTAAAATCGCAAATTTACACGATTCAGCTAATATCAAGGGCTGAAGCACTTCTTTGTGTCCTTCCCCACTTAGGCAGGCAATGCAGCCTATGCAATTGTATCACTTGCGCTAGGCTCCTTTGTCTAATATAAAAGAGACTTACACAAGTCAGTGATGAAATCAATGCCAAAAAGAGTCAAATCACGCGGGAATATATTTATATTCTCCGCCCTGGAGGATGAATGCCCCTTCCTTTTCCTAAATAGCATTTCTCAGAAACGCAAATGTAGAAGCTGTGATGGAATTGGTACGGTCGGTAGGGATTGAACCTACGACCTCAGGTGCCACAAACCTGCGCTCTAACCAACTGAGCTACGACCGCATCCTCATATTCCATGAAATTAAGAATGCTTTTACATTTGGTGCAATACGAAGAATTGCAATTTTTTGCAATAGAATCTCCACAGGTTCGTATTATTTTTTCCATAAAGTTTTAAAAAGACTACAATTCCATACTCTTGTTTGCCCATTTTTCAAGATGTTGGTCCCGGTATTCAGCAATATTATTGACTCCATCCCGATAACAGGTTGAAATAAAACCTTCAAGAATATCTTTTGCTATATTGGGCCCATGATAAATTAGACCGCTATAGAGCTGTAGCAAATCGGCACCAGCCCTTATCTTTTCCAGTGCCGTTTCTGTGTTCGTAATACCGCCAACACCAATAAGTGGATATTTCCGTCCCAAACGTTTGCGCATTTTTGCAAGAACAGTTGTTGAGAGTTGAAACAGTGGTACACCAGATAAACCGCCAGATTCATGAGCGTGTTTATGCTTCTTGGCTAAGCCGGTCGTACGTAAAACTGTTGTATTTGCAACAATAAGACCATCTAGTTTGCTTGATAAAACCTCTGTAGCAATATCATCTAACTCTTTTTCAGTGAAATCGGGTGCAATTTTAAGAAAAATAGGACAGAAGCGCCCTGTTTCATCCATTTTTCGGTCACGGACTAAAAAAATCTCATCCAATAGTAGCCTGAGGTTGTCACGTTCCTGTAAGGAACGCAGACCTAGTGTATTAGGTGAAGAAACATTCAGAGCAAAATAATTAGAGACATGATAACAATATTCAATGCCCCTTACATAGTCTGCAATACGGTTGCTGGAATCTTTATTAGTCCCAATATTAATGCCGATAATTCTCCCATCTCCTCTGTGTGCAGCAAGACGCTTGCAAGCGACATCATATCCTGCATTATTAAAACCCATACGGTTTATAATGGCCTGATCCTGTGGTAACCGGAACATACGCGGTTGTACATTGCCCTTTTGTGGCAAAGGCGTAATGGTTCCAATTTCAACAAAGCCGAATCCAAGTTTCAAAATAGCATCAGAAATTTTTGCATCCTTATCAAAGCCAGCTGCCATCCCCAATGGGTTGGGAAAATCAATACTGGCAACAGAAAGACGCAAAACTTTGTTAGTAACTTGCTGCCTGACACCCAGGATTCCATAGTTAAGAGCGCAGATCACAAGATTATGGGCTTTTTCAGGTTCCATCGCGAACAAAAGTCGTCGTACAGCATGCCAAAGAAAATTTTTCATTTTAGTTCACGTATTTGTTCTTTTATAAAAAGATAAGTATTAAACTTAAATTATTAAGCATGTTTTGATCTCATATAGAATAGAGAAGACATATACATTTTACTCTTGAAAGTCTCTGAAATCGGATTGAAAAATAATCTTTTTTAAATTATCTATTTTTTATCAAGGATCTGGATAGCAGATTAGGACGGGCACGATAACGTGCTAACATCTCAGTCAAGAGATTTACACAGCAATCTTCCACTTCAAAAGTCACATGAACATCAAATACAATGATCTCTTCAAGCTTTTTGCTGAGCCTGGTGGTTTTAAGACGTACATAATCCTTAGCGGTGGTAGCAATGGTCAGCTTGTGTGCTTTAGCACTAGCAGCTATGTTTTTGATATCAGATTCACTGAAAAAATAATGATCTGCAAAAACATATTCTTTTTTAATAATGCCTCCTAGTGCTTTCACGCTTTCAAAGAATTTCTGCGGATGACCAATTCCTGCAAAGGCTAGAAATTGGCGTCCTGCCACTTGAGCATTTGCTAATGGTACAAGCTTAGCATGATAAACCGGCTTTTTCGTGTGAGCCACATGACAATCCTGTCCTACACCTACACCATCACCAATGATTAGAATACTATCTGTGTAGGTGATTTGTGTTGCTAGCGGCGCGCGCAACGGTCCCGACGGAAATATTTTTCTGTTCCCGAAACCACGGATAGCGTCGACAACTAGCAAGGTATAATCGGCGTAAAGACGCCGACTTTGAAAGCCGTCATCCATTAAGATTATATTACAACCAGTATCTTTTAGCATCCTAGCAGCAGCATAACGGTCACTTGCTACCACAACCCTGGCATGTTCTGCTAATAAAAGTGGCTCATCTCCTACTATGCGCGCACAATCTCGTGTTACATCAACCATATGGACACCATGCACAGTACCACCGAATCCTCGTGAAACAATGCCCGGTTCATATCCACACTTTCTTGCTACTTGTGCAAAAGCAATAGCAACCGGTGTTTTCCCAGTACCGCCTAGCGTGAAATTCCCAATGCATAAAACAGGCAGATCAACGACTGATGGAATACGATTTTCTATGTTTCGTTGGGCAAAATAACCATAAGCCATTGCAGCAGGGGTCAAAAGTCGGCTAGCAAGTCCAGGCTTTTTCCACCAAAAGGCAGGCGCCTTATTGGCCATGGCTATACCGCTTGGCATCTAGGATCAAAGGGTGTAAAAACGGTTTCAGAACATCAAAAGTCCTGTCAAGAGCGCCACATAGCTTGGCAACAGTGTGACGACCAGATTCAATCATTTCTCTACGCACATCCGATCTCTCCAGTAGATAATGCACATGCTCTGCCAACATGGTGGAATCAAAAACGAATCGCACTGCGTTGTTTGCCATGAGTTCGTCATAGATTTCTCTGAAATTTCCAATATTGGGACCACTCAGAATAGCCGCGCCGATCAGAGCTGGTTCCAGTGGATTATGCCCACCTTCTGCCATCAATGATTTCCCTATAAAGGCAATTTCAGTCAATCTTAGATAAAATCCCATCTCACCAATTGTATCACCGAGCAAAATATCAGTCCGTGCTGTCGGCAGTTCATTCAGACTTTTTCGGACACAAACATAATCTTTCCTTTTCAGTTTATTTATAATCATTGACACACGCTCTGGATGCCGTGGAACAATAATTGTCAGAAGAGTAGGGTAACGCTTGCGCAAAATTGTATGCACTTGGGATGCTATCAATTCCTCTCCTTCATGCGTGGAAACGGCAGCCCATATTGGCCTTTGGCTGATTGCATGGCGATAGGTTTTGAGATCCTGTACATGGGCAGGCAGAACAACATCCGATTTGAGATTTCCGGCAACAATCACATTTTGTGCACCAAGCATCCTATATCGTTCAGCATCAGCATCAGACTGGCATATAACTACAGCAAATTCTGAAAAAATCTCATGGGCAAAGACAGCATATTGCTTCCAAGCTTTGCAAGACCGTTCAGACAGTTTAGCATTAAGAAGAATTTGCGGAATGTGGTGTTGTGCCAGTTCACAGATCCTCACAGGCCAAATTTCAGACTCACAAATAAGCACAAGATTCGGCTTCCAATGCTCAAGAAAACGGCGCATAACTCCTGAAAAATCCAGCGGGACATATTGATGCACAAGCCTGTTTGCAAAATGCTTTGTCACAAGCTGTGCCGAAGTGACCGTGCCAGTGGTCAATAGAATATTGACTTGACTAGAAAGAATCTGCTCTAGAAGTGGTATTAGCGCTATTGTCTCACCTACACTGGCTGCATGCAGCCAAATGAGCGGTCCCTTGGGACGTATTCTTGAAGGTTGTCCTATCCGTTCATGGCGGCGATTCATTTCCTCCTTTCCACAGACTGCTCGCCATGAAAGATAAAATGGAATAAGCGGTCGTATCAGCATGCCAATGCTGCGATAGACAAAAAGCATTAGAGCTGCCCGAACATTCTTCATGCAGTCCTTATCTCCCTTTATCGCCTTTTTTCAGGCAAGCATATGCCTGCTCCGTCAAACCATTCATGATTCTTGTTAGTTCAAGCCGTCTTTTCTCTAACAATGCATGATCTGCATCCTGAGGAACATAAAAAGCATCTCCCATCAAAAAGACAGAGCGGCCAAAAGGTAAAGGTATTGCGGTTTTATCCCATGTCTTTTCCAGAATTTTTTCCCTTGAAAAGGCATAGATATAAGGTATAATTGGCCGTCCAGAAAGTTTTGCAAGAAGAATAATACCCCGGCCTGCCTCGCGTACTTTGACTTTGCTATGGGCAACATCAGCAATCATAGCTGTTGTTATGCAATCTCGTAAAGCCTTTTTCAAGATCAGTAGTGCCCGTGCACCTCCTTTCTCCATGTTGTGCTTTGCATCATCCCTACCGCCAGATCCACGTACTGTTTCAAGACCAAGCTTCGCTCCTATACAGGCATTCAGTTCTGCATCGGGGGACCGCGAAAACATGGCCATGATTCTTTCTCCACGTGGACGCAAGAAAGGACCCATAATATGGCGGCCATGCCAGAACGTAATGATAAACGGGTTATATTTTCCATGTGCTTCACGAGGATCATCTGATCCTTTGACCAATGGATTGGTCCAGTACACCAGACGTAAATAATTAATAACAAGTGCTATCAGAATCTGCCTGATCACATATGAATCCACAAATAGTTTGCGGATTTTTCTCCAGAACCGTTTCAAAATCGCACCGTATATTTATTCCCCTTCCCAAATTTGAGGATAACACATTCGACAATATAATATGTAGTGTATTCTTGAATGAAAGTCTAAAAACGGTCAGGAGAATCCCACTAAAATGCTATGCTATAAACATTTTCCTCGTCTTTCTGTACTTATTGAATCATTGACTCTTAGCAGTCAAGGATTTGTATCCTGCAGAAACTGCATTATTAATCGTATGTGGAACTGATCAGTTGAAATCAGCCTGGGAGGCAATATCTACTATACTTTGAAACATATCGTTTCCGCAGGCAAGCAAAAAACCATGACAAGATGATGGGCGATGGTATCGTATGGGATGCCCTGTCATCCCTGCAAGCGTGCCACCGCTCTGCTTCAGAATGATATCCGCAGCAGCGATATCCCAATCGTGGCAACCAGATCGGATAAAGACAACATCGAGCCTACCGCTGCTTAACAATGCAAGCCGATATGCGAGAGACGGTATACTTGTATCTGGCGTTACAGATTGCACAAAAGGTGCTGGTAACCGGTTGAGAATCGACTTCTGGCAGAAAATAAGGAGCCTGCTACGTGCACCTGAAAGAGCGACTCTGATGACCTGACCATTTAGCAATGCCGGGGTTCCTATCTTCGTCAGAAACTGCTCTCTCTTGGCTGGACATTCAAGCACGCCAACAATCGGTCGTCCATCTTCAACAACCGCAATTGAAATACACCATCCAGTCTTTCGCTCGATAAAACCACGCGTCCCATCAATTGGATCAACAACAAAGAAGCGAGAGTAAGTATCTTTGGTATCTTTGGTACGATCATCGCGACTTTCTTCGGATATCCAGCCGTAATCAGGTCTCGCAGATAATAATTCACGTTTAAGAAAAGAATCAACAGCAAAATCAGCTTCACTGACTGGAGAATTGCTAGATTTTACCCAAACTTTCTGCGCTTGCTGGAAGTAACGCATGGCGATCTTCCCAGCCTCACGGGCGGTCCAACTCAGCAATGTGAGATCATCTTCCATTTCCATATAGGATCTACTCATTTGCCGGCAAGCGTTATTCCTTCAATCAACAAAGTTGGAGACGCTATACTGTAGCATCGATCAAGATCATCTGCCGGCGTGAGATGAGCGAACATATGCAAAAGATCAGAAGCAAGAGTCACCTCGCTCACAGGATAGGCTAACACCCCATCCTTAATCCAAAACCCGGAAGCACCACGGCTGTACTGTCCTGTTACTAGATCAACACCATGTCCAAAAAGTTCTGTCACATAAAAACCATTGGATAGATTAGCGATCATATCCTCAGGAGAAATCCTCCCGGGCTCAATGGCAAAATTTGTACAGGCAGGTGAAATAACTGAAGAAGAACGCATAGCACGACCATTACTCTTAAGTCCAAGCTCACGAGCTGTAGAAGAAGATAACAGCCAATTATTCACAATACCATCTTTTACAATATCCAGAGGTATACCTCCAATTCCTTCTCCATCAAATGGTCGGGAACCATGTCCCCGTTTACGTAATGGATTATCGGTTACATTAATCCCCGGTTGCATGATCCGCTTTCCCATATAGCCGCGTAACAAACTTGTCTTGCGAGCAACTGAGAGACCGTTGACCATAGCACTAAGATGTGCAGCAATACTACGCGCCACACGCGGATCAAAAATTGCATTAATCACACCTGTTTCTGCCTGACGGGGACCAAGACGACGTACAACACGCTCACCGGCACATCTCCCCACGATTTCACAAGGTTTCATATCAGCAAAATGCAAAGAAGAACTGGAATCGTAATCACACTCCATAGATGTTCCTTCACCTGCAATCACACTACATGATCTTTCAAAGCGCGAAGACATATAATGACCGCAAAAACCACGGCTTGTGACTAACACAAGACCTCCGATACCGTAAGATGTACCCGCCCCTCCTGAATTGGTCACACCGCAAACATCTAGAGCTGCACTTTCTATCGCTAAAGCATCTTCGGTCAGTCTTGTACTATCAGGTTGAAAGGAATCAAAAAGGTCGAGACAATGAGGATTGTCTATCAATTGACAGGAATCCGCAAGCCCCTCAAAAGGGTTTTCTGGAGAAACTTTTGCCATCGTTATGGCACGTATGGCGAGCATCTCTGGTTCAGTAGTCATATTGGCAGAGACACTGGCCATACGCTTCCCAATAAAAACACGTAGACTTAAAATATCACTTGCAGAAAATTCCGTAGCTTCAACCTTGCCTAAACGCACATTAATACTGTAAGCATGCGCGTGGATGACAACGGCATCTGCTTCATCAGCACCAACTCGTCTTGCAGCATCCACTAAAGCCGATGCCTTGTCTATCAACCCTTGCGCTGCGCACTCCATATCTACTCTCCGGAAAATAAATTATAAAAGTGATTAAAAAAAAATAAATGCTGTCTATTACTATGACAACCCCTACTCTATCCTTCCCTACTTTTCGCACCAACTATTAGAATAGCTGGCTCAACGTGGAAAAGTTTCTTGGCAATAGCGTTCACCGAATCTAGCGTCACTGCATTGACCAGTGCTGCGCGGTTTTCAATATAGTTAACGGGCAAATTATATTCCTGCAAACACACTAAGGTCGAGGCAATATCCGGGGAAGATCCCATATTCTGCACTGCAAAGGAACCAATGATATAGCTTTTAGCCTTAGAAAGCTCATCGGCAGTAATCCCTTTTATCGTCATGCGCTTGACTTCATTACGAATCATCTCAAGCGATTCACGCGCCCGATCAGCACGTGTTCCGGTTGAGATTGTCAATATTGATGCATGATGAAAAGTTTGAAGATGAGAACTGACACTATAGGCCAAGCCACGCTTTTCCCGTATTTCTGTAAAGAGACGCGAGACAAGACCGGGCCCACCTAAAACGCAATTTGCCAGATAAGCAGCAAAAAAATCTGGGTCTTCACGACTGACACCGGGATAAAGCAATATAATAGAGGTTTGAGGTATCTCATAATGAACAGTCGTCATCCCGCCAAGATACAACTTAGCATTTTTGATGCTTTTCAACTTTGCCTTTTGCGGTAAAGAACCAAAAACACGATCCAGAATTTCTTCTACTTTTTCCGATGATACAGGACCTACAATGCCAATTTTCAGATTATCACGCGCGAACACGTGCGCATGAGCAGAAACCAAATCTTCACGGACGATTTTCTCAAGTGTCTCGATCGTTCCTGTAAAACGACGACTATAAGGATGATTCCCATAAACCATAGCAGAAAATTTATTCTGCGCAATGGCTATTGGATCACGTTCGTAGGCATGAATATTTGCAATCAACTGATCACGAATACGATCGATGACATCCTGATCAAACCGTGATTTTTGCATCGTAAGCGCCAGAAGGTCAATAGCCTTATCACAGTTTTTAGCCAGTACATATAAATGACCCCGGACTGAATCACCCGTCACCGAAAAAGCCATATCAGCACCAAGGTCGTTCAGTTGCATCCGAAACGCATCAAAGCGAATATCACCTGCCCCTTCGTCAAGCAGAGCACTCATCAGATTGGTTAATCCCTCTTTTCCTACAGGATCTTGAGCCGCACCACCTTTGAATGAGAACTGCATGGCAATCACCGGGACGGTATAATCTTCGACAAGCCAAGCATGTACTCCTTTGGAAGAGTGGATATCCTGAATCTTAATTGCGCTTGCATCTGTGATGAAAAACAAAAAACAGAATAGAACCTCACTAATAAATCCGATGGTCTTGGTCTTACGTAAGAAGCTGTTTTTTTTCATACGCAGGATAATCCTCTCTTTAGTATTCAGTGTTCCCGTATCTTCTTGGCGCTCTCCTGGGCATTTTTGTCAGAAACACCATCGGAAGCTGGTAACAGTCTTGAAACAACACCACGCTCTGGAATAAGATAACGTTCCGCTACATTCTTTATATCGACTGGGGTTATCGCCTGAAGCCTATCTTGCCATGCATTGATATCTTCAATCGTCTGGCCGCTGGAAAGAGCGGCACCATAAAGCTGCGCTAGCCCGACCGGATTATCAAGCGCAAAAATCATCGCCTTTGCAAGGCGGTTGCGCGCTCGTTCAACTTCTGCCTGATCGATTCCATTCCTTATAATATCCATGATCTCGGTATTGACTGCCAAGCGCACCTCCTCAAGTTCCGCTTTGCCGCGTGGCATACCATAAACATAAAATATACCATCATCAAGAGTGACACCTCGATAGCCAGCACCGACAGATGCAGCAATCCCGCGTTCAACAACTAGTTTCTTCTCTAGTCGACCGTGAAGATCGCCTCCGAGGATTTCACCAAGAAGCTTCAGTGCTTCAGCCTCACCAGGCTGGGCTTTATGATAGGAGGGAACGATCCAATATTGCTTATATCTCCCCTGCGTGACACGTGGATCACGCCTAGTGACTTCCCTGAAAGGGTCGCTGACTGGCTCCTGAGGGCGGATCCGCTCAAGTTTTTCTGATCGCTTCTTTTTTATATTCCCATAGCTAGATATAGCAAGCTCTCGTACTTTCTCCGGTGTTACATCACCGGCAATGATCACCACGGCATTATCTGGCATATAGAACTGGTTATAAAACGACAAGGCATCCTCACGTGTCAGTTCTTCCATTTCCTGTCTCCAGCCAATGATCGGATGACGGTAAGGACTATTTAGATAGAGTACAGCACGTGACTCCTCCGAAAGCATGGCTTCCGGATCGTTTTCAATGCGCATACGACGCTCTTCAAGAATAACCTGCCGTTCCAGATCGACAACATGATCATTCAAAATGAGGTTTTCCATTCGATCAGACTCACGTAGCATGATGTCTCCCAGATAATCAGGAGTGATACTTTGATAATAGACAGTGTAATCATAGGCTGTAAAAGCGTTGACCTCGCCACCAATGCGTGATACAAATTTGGAAAATTCTCCATTGGGATATTTTTCTGTACCCTTGAACATTAAATGTTCCAGAAAATGGGCAATGCCGGTGCGTCCCTGTGGTTCATCCGCAGAACCAGCACGATACCAAATCATCTGTGTCACTACTGGCGCACGGTGGTTGGGCAGAACAACAATCTGAAGTCCGTTGGTTAGTGTAAAAACATGTGCTGGTCCGATGGTATGAATCACTGGCAGTCGCCCTTTTTGTGCAAGTACAGCCAGTGAACCTTCCGTTTGTACTTCTGCGGCCCTTTTAGTTTCTATGAGTCCTTTTGCCCAATCTAACGTCGGGAAAAGAATCAGCAGACTGCTGCACAGGGAGGCAGCAAGCAAGGCTGTGATCTTTAACATATAGATAATACCTAATAATCATTGAGCTAATATATAAAAGCGAATAGCCGTTATCCCATAATAGCGTTCATCATCCATAATAAACCTCTCCGGCAGATTGACGGCAACATCTGCAGCGTCCTCGAGGATAAATGTTGCATCGGTGTGAAGCCATCCTCCGGCAAGACTCGCAATGCATGCTCTTTCCCCCATTCCTCGTCTATAAGGAGGGTCAGCAAAAACTAAATTGAACGGTGCCATAGTATCAACCGATCCAAGCTGTGTTGCATCACGCCGCAAAATACAGCTCGCATTGGTTAGACCCAAGACTTCCAGGTTCGTATGGATAAGACCACACCCTTCATAGGATTCCTCAATAAAAACAACAGTTTTTGCACCCCGTGACAAGGCTTCCAGCCCTAATGCACCTGTTCCAGCAAAAAGATCAAGCACACGCAGTCCATTAAAATTACCACCAAACCGGTGTTCCAGAATATTAAACAAGCTTGCACGAATGCGATTCCCTGTCGGCCGGATTGTCGCTGATACAGGTCTAGCAAGCCGCCTACCTCTTAATCTACCGCCGATGATTCGCATTCTGTCCTGCATGTAACCTAGAAGATCTATAGGACCGAACCATCCAGGTGAGACAGAGACTTTGCGCTACGGGAATGCAAAGTGATACCATGACTGACTTCCTAATGAAAAAAGATGACGATCTTTCTGACACCTGACACCTGTTTTCAGCCCTTCTGCCTCCCATATTTTATCGTAAGTTCTAGCCATTATATCCGACTCTTGACTATTAAATTTTTTTTCCTGACAGAGATGGCTTGACTCTCTGTGGCTTTTTTTCCTTACTGACGCGTAAAGCACCGTCGTCTATCCGGAAATGATTATGTCGTGGCCGGGCACCAGAAGCCATCCAGACATTAGCGTTACGTCTACAGCGCTCCTTCCTTTTCTCGCATGGACGTGTTGTCATCAAACCAGCAGCGTGTCTATCAGGAGCAGGAGAGTAACCTGGCACGGCATGTTGCCTCCTATCGCGATTCGATGAAATCCAAGCCTGTTCTCTTTGTGGTCCTCCTCTAGCAGATTTTCTGCTATCACAGAAAAAGGCCATGCCCGACCTATTGGAGTATGGCTTGAGAATAGGCGCATCAAAATTGGCATTTGCTTCAGATACCAATTGTTCACCAAGTTGATCACGCAATCTTTTCCTGCGGATTTCACACACCATTCCCTTACCAAGGGTGCCCAATTGAAACGGTCCAAATGCAATACGGATCAGTCGGATTACTTTTAATCCTAATGCCTCAAGAATATGTTTTATTTCCCGGTTTTTTCCCTCACGCAAAATAATAGAAAGCCAAACATTACTGCCCTGTACACGTTCAATAGATGCCTGCATGGCACTATAGAAAATACCATTAACCACAATCCCATTCTTTAGCGCATCTAAATCTCCTAGAGAGATTTTTCCATGCGCTCTAACACGATAATGTCTGACCCAACCAGTTGATGGTAATTCGAGAACACGGGCAAGTCCACCATCATTAGTTAGAAGCAACAATCCTTCGGTATTAATATCAAGACGCCCGACAGAAAGCACGCGTGGCATGTTACCAGGAAGATTCTCAAAAACTGTAGGTCGTCTTTCTGGATCACGCATCGTCGTAATTAATCCTATTGGCTTATGGTAAAGCCAGAGCCTTGTACATTCGATTTGGGGTAGTGGCTTACCATCAACGGTAATGGCATCTGTTTTTTTGACGTTAGTTGCTGCGGTCCCTAAGATATGGCCGTTGACGGTAACACGACCTAATGCAATCATTGTTTCTGCTTCACGACGCGACGCAATGCCTGCACGGGCAAGTCTTTTAGCTACGCGTTCGCTTCTTTCCTCATCTTGCCGCACGGAAGATGCAGATTCAGGAGCTTTATGGGTAGCATAATCGTCAGATAATTTTTGTTTTCTATATTTTGGGAGGTGATGGTGACCATGTCTGTATTTTATTTTCTGTCGTTGTTCACAACTCATCTGGTTTTTGCCTCAGCACGATGAAAAACAAAACTTACCAAATGCAGATGGCATGTACGAGGAAAATATCTATTCTTTGCAAGAAAAGTTCTTTTTAAGGAAAAGTATGCTCATTGTCGATAAAAATACACAAAAACGAAGATGGCCGATATCTCTCTTCATGAGGACCGCCTTGATTGAAGCACAAAAGGCTATTGTGCTTGATGAGATCCCTGTTGGTGCTGTAATAAGCCGGAAGAACCATATCATTGCAGCCGCGCATAACATGATCCATACAGTAGTTCCAGATCCGACAGGACATGCAGAAATCCTAGCCATTCGGGCCGCTTGTCAGATTCTACAATCCGAACGCCTTGCTGATTGCGACCTGTATGTAACTCTTGAGCCTTGTACCATGTGTGCAGCAGCAATTTCATTTGCTCGGATCCGCCGTCTTTACTACGGTGCTCAGAATCTGAAAGGCGGTGCAGTTGAGAATGGCGCTCGTTTTTTTTCCCAACCAACCTGCCACCACTCCCCTGATGTGTATTCAGCTATAGCGGAAAGTGACTGCACAACATTGCTTCGAGATTTTTTTCTTGAAAAACGCAAGAAAGTTTCTTCGAATGACAAGACGCACTGTTACCTAGACTTCACTTCTAACGGACAGTAGGTAATAACTCATAACCAGGGTTCAATCATCCTATATAATGCCAAATATTTTTATATAATGGTCAGAATGGTGCGGGTGGTCGGACTCGAACCGACACGGCGTGAACCGCGGCATTTTGAGTGCCGTGCGTCTACCAAATTTCACCACACCCGCACAACCTAAAAAAACACATTTTAACATTTTTTTTATAAAGTATGCAAGAGTCAAAAAGGACCGCAAGTATGGGAATTAGCAATGCTGAACATGCTTTCTCTTCCGCTCAGCGCGAGGGCATCTCCTGTTTTTAGAAAGGGAACACGCCAGCTTTACGGTGATGCCTGTAACATGCTAGAGTAGATGATGATTGAAAAACTCAAAGGCAGTGATCTTTTTATCAGTGGGTAGTATTGGTAAGGTTAGCAATATTGAATATTGAGTTGAGTTATTTGAATAGTTGAATTGCGAGGGAGACAGTGTTGTCTTCTCAAGACGGACAAGAAAAAGTAAAAGATAAAAGTATATGAAGTTTCTTGATCAGGCAAAAGTTTATATTCGTGCTGGCACTGGTGGAGCCGGTGCTGTTTCCTTTCGTCGTGAAAAGTTTCTTGAATTTGGTGGGCCTGATGGCGGCGCTGGCGGTCGTGGTGGTGATGTGTGGGTTCAAGTTGTTGATGGTCTTAATACCTTGATTGATTATCGTTATAAGCAACATTTCCATGCTAAAAATGGGGTGTGTGGTATGGGGCGCAACCGTACTGGTGCACAAGGAACAGATGCAGTGCTGCAAGTACCCGCTGGAACCCAGATTTTGGAAGAAGATAATGAGACTCTTATCTGTGATTTGACAACGGTGGGGGAATCTTATCGTCTTGCAAGGGGTGGAAACGGTGGTTTTGGCAATCTTTTTTTTACTACATCAACCACCCGTGCGCCACGGCGCGCTAATGTAGGACTTGCAGGGGAACAGCGTATCATTTGGCTGCGTCTCAAATTGATTGCTGATGCTGGCTTAATCGGAATGCCTAATGCCGGTAAATCAACATTTCTTTCAAGTGTGACTGCTGCACAGCCGAAGATTGCCGATTATCCTTTTACCACATTGCATCCAAATTTGGGGATTGCATATATTGACAATCGTGAAGTGGTTTTAGTCGATATTCCAGGATTGATTGAAGGTGCACATAAAGGTATCGGAATCGGCGACCGTTTTTTAGGTCATGTCGAACGGACAAATATTCTTCTGCATCTGATATCCGCGCATGAAGAAGATGTAGTGAGAGCGTATCGCATTGTTCGCAGTGAAATGGAGGCGTATGGACATGCGCTTGCCAAGAAGCCTGAGATTATTATTCTTTCACGATGTGATATTGTCGGGAATAAAGAACGATGTAAAAAAGCGGCCGAGCTTGAAAAGGAGAATAATAGGCAGGTTTTTATGATGTCTGCTGTCAACCGCCAGGGCCTTGATGAGACTCTGCGCAGAGTTCTATCCATGATAAATGATGAGAAGAATCTGATCGTTTAGACAGCGTTGCTGTTTTGCAATATTTACATCAGTAATCAATTCTATTGGTTTGGGCATATTTCTCTTCTGTGCAAAATTGTATTTTTCCGGTTAAGCAAAATGCTTTGGGAAAGAATGTTATGGCAGCCTGTTTGCAGCAACTTTTCAGCTACTATCGCGTTGTGGTTAAGATCGGTTCAGCGGTCCTTATTGATCGAAAGACTGGGTTGCGGACCGCTTGGCTTGACAGCCTTGCTGCTGATATTGCCGCATTGCAACATGCCGGAACGCGGGTTCTGATTATTTCTTCTGGTGCTATCGCACTGGGACGGATATTGCTTTCCTTTTCTTCTACGTCTCTTAGGTTAGAAGAAAGTCAAGCTTGTGCTGCTGTTGGTCAGATTGAGCTTGCGCGTGCCTATGCTGACTATCTACAGACCTATGGCTTACGCAGCGGCCAGGTTTTACTAACTCTTGCCGATACCGAGAAGCGGAAACGTTATTTGAAGGCCCGTGCAGCCGTTGACACGTTACTCAAGTGTGGTGTTGTCCCTGTTATTAACGAAAATGACACCGTTGCTGCTAATGAGGTTTGCTATGGTGATAATGATCGTCTAGCTGCGCGAATAGCAACGATGATAGGTGCTGATCTTCTTATTATTTTGTCTGATATTGATGGTCTTTATACTATGCCGCCACATGAATGCTCAGATGCGGAATTTATTCCGTTCATTGAAACGATCACACCAGAGATTGAACGCATGGCAGGTGTTGCTGCATCTGAATTTTCCCGTGGAGGTATGAAAACAAAACTAGATGCCGGTAAAATTGCCACGAATGCGGGGATAGCCATGGTAATTGCATCAGGTCAACGCTTCCACCCGCTAAAGGCCATTGATAATGGTGAACGGATCAGTTTTTTTTGCGCTGACAACAAGCCTGTCAATGCACGGAAAGTATGGATTGCTGCTCATATGGATTCAGCGGGAAGTTTGATGATTGATGAAGGTGCAGTTGAAGCTCTTTTTGCAGGAAAATCGCTATTAGCAGCTGGAGTGGTTGCGGTCAGTGGACATTTTCTCCGAGGTGAGATAGTTGCAGTCATTAATCGGCAAGGACATGAAATTGCCCGTGGTCTTGTAGGCTATAACGCTGCAGAAGTACGTAAAATAGCAGGACACAGAAGTGATGCGCTTACTGGCCTTCTTGGTTATGAGATCCGCTCAGCAATTATTCACCGTAACGACATGGTCGTATATTTTGAGTAAACGGAATAAATTTTGCATCTGAGTATTCAGATGGCATTGGGTTATATTTTGTATATGCGCAACCTCCTGCAACGTGCTTCTTGGAACGATTTTCATCATTTGATCCATCTATACATAACATACTATAGATTCGACTATAGAGATGCATAAAAATCTATTTTGACTGTTAGGTAGTCAGCGGTGTGTTGCGTTTATAGTACTGTAGTCCTGTACTTTTCTGGACATACTCGGACATATAAAAGCCTTTCAGGTTTTAAAAAATCATATATGTAAACAGCCACTGTCTTCTGTCTTCTAAAAGTTATGTTTCCTAATAATTATATTTTTATTGCGAATAGTATAGTAGTAGGAATAATGATCTACATCATATAGAACTATATAAATATAATAGGGTGGAGACATGAATGAGAGACAGGAGCATCTCCTCATAAAGAAGATGATGGCAATAGGGAAACGTGCCCGACAGGCACAGTGCATTCTTGCTGTTACTGCTCCTGTCCGTAAAGTTGCTGCGTTAAAGGCCATAGCAAAGAGCCTTGAGAAGGCTACTGATAAAGTGTTACAGCAAAACAGTCTTGATATCCGACAGGCAGAAAAACATGGGATGGGATCGGCCATGATGGACCGCTTGCACTTAGATACACTGAAAATTCAGGAAATGGTGCATAGTTTATGGACGATAGCTTGTCTTTCCGATCCTGTTGGTTCTGTTATTGATGAATGGAAACGTCCAAATGGGTTGCATATCAAGCGGATAAGAACACCATTGGGTGTGATCGGGGTTATTTATGAAAGTCGGCCCAACGTCACTGTTGATGCTGCTGCTCTATGTCTCAAGGCTGGCAATGCTGTAATATTGCGTGGCGGCTCGGACGCTATTTATTCTTCCACAGCTATTCACACCGCCATTAGCCAGGGAATCGCATCCGCTGGCCTTCCAATTGATATCGTCCAGATGGTTAAAACAACAGATCGTGCTGCTGTAGGTGAAATGCTTAAGGGATTAGGGGGGGCAATCGACGTGGTTATACCTCGCGGTGGTAAGAGTCTTGTTGCACGTGTGCAAGCTGATGCATGTGTTCCTGTCTTGGCTCATCTTGAAGGATTGTGTCACGTCTACATTGATAAATCAGCTGATTTAGAAAAAGCCTGTGCTATTGTTGTCAACGCCAAGATGCGCCGCACCGGTGTATGCTGTGCAGCAGAGACGCTATTGGTTGATCGTGCCATAGCTGCAACGCATCTCGTACCTGTCCTTGATTTTCTTGTGGCTCATGGTTGTAAAATTCGTGCTACCAAAGAGGTGCAAGCGTTTTTTTCCATGGCCCAGCCAGCAAAAGAGGAAGATTGGTATACAGAATATCTGGATGCTATTATTTCAGTCAAATTCGTTAATGGTGTTGATGAAGCAATCAGTCATATCAACCACTATTCCTCTAATCATACTGAAGCGATTGTTGCAGAGGATTTCAAGGTCGTTGAAAGATTCTTCCATCATATTGATTCTGCTATTCTTCTTCATAATGCCTCTACGCAGTTTGCAGATGGGGGAGAATTTGGGTTTGGTGCTGAAATCGGTATTGCAACAGGGAAAATACATGCCCGCGGCCCTATCGGTGTTGAACAGTTAACCACGTTTAAATATCATGTTTGTGGTGACGGGCATCTCCGTCTGTGAGTGCAGTGAATATGCATGTTCTTCCAAACGCACGATATCAACATCAACAGATGCCGCATGTTGAGAAAGGTATGTCTGTTGGTCTTTTTGGCGGTTCATTCAATCCGCCACATGAAGGGCATGTCCTTGTTGCTAAGACAGCACTGATGCGTTTAAGATTGGGTAAATTGTGGTGGATAGTTTCGCCGAGCAATCCATTAAAGAATTCTTCTATACTTGCTCCGCTTGAACAACGCATTGCTTCTAGTGAAGTGCTGCTGAATGATCCTCGTATCTGCGTGACTGCGTTTGAGACAAGCGTGCAAACGCGTTGTTCAGCTGATACCATTGTCAGCATTCTTAAACGAAATCCAGGTGTGCATTTCGTCTGGATTATGGGGTCTGATAATCTGGCAATATTCCATCGTTGGCAGAAATGGAGATGGATCGTGAACACAATTCCAATTGCAGTTATTGACAGGCAGATCTCCTTCCATACAGATATCTCCTCACCAATGGCCTGGACATTTGCACGATTCCGTGTTGCAGAAAATATGGCTGCCTTGCTTTCTTTAAAAAAAGCGCCTGCCTGGACATTGATTCACGGCCGCCGATCATCGATGTCATCAACTATATTACGAACATTGTAAGTCTGCTTTAGTGTTTTCTCGAAGAAAACGCGACGAGCAGATCTCTCTTCAGAGATTCTGAAAAAAAAGATAGGCAAATATGCTGGCCACGACCGTAAACAACAGGCTGCGGCTTAATAACCCGGCAGTGAAAGAAACTAGTGTGGCCAGAAAAGCTACGGAACATCCAAAAGATGTGGTCTCTTTATTAGAAATGATCTCTGCAGTAATAATGGCTGAAAGAATGGAGACTGGTACAAATGAAAGCCAATTGCTCAGTATTACTGGAAAATTACACTGTGCTAGAAAAAAAATAGGTACAGCACGGATTATAGCCGTTACAAGAGCAGCGATAGCAATGGCGAGTAATATGTGAGAGTTTGTCATTCTAGATATCCCTCTGCCATATTAGAAGAAACATACCCGCGGTTGCAGCAATCAGTGTAGCACCAATGGTCGCGATATTGAAGCTTATTGCATGATGAGTGAAGACAATTACTAACATAGCTACTGCCATGACGATAATATCAAGTATACGTGTACGGCTGACAAACCAGCTGAGCAGCAACAAGCCAGCAAACATACCAATAAGGCTGAAACCAAGACCATCGCGCAGCCAATTAGGCAGAGCTGCTGCAAAAAGACAGCCGACAATGGTTGACACTGTCCAATTGAACCACGCGGTGAGATTGAGACCTAGCAGCCAGTAAAAAGGCAGAGACCCTTCATGTTGCTTTGCATAGCCTGAAGAGACGCCAAACGTTTCATCTGTGATCATCAAGCCACTGATGAGTTTTTCTGAAGGTGAAAAACAGTTAAAGAACTGTGACATATAGGTGTTTATCAAAAGATAACGCATATTGATAAACGCAACAGCAAGGGTAATTTGGGCAATGTCAGCACCAGTACTGGCCAAGGAGTAAAAAAGAAATTGGGCGGAACCAGCGTAGAGGAACATGCTCAAAAGTGTAACTTCAGTGATACTAAAACCTGAAACCTTCCCAATTGCACCACAAGCAAAGCCAACAGCCCAGTAACTCAACAATGTGGGGACACAGGCAATGACACCTTGACGAAAAAGTTTCAGCCGGTTTAGCTTGATATGTACAGCCATATCAATCTTGTCTCCTTATTTGTCGTGGGTGTTTACATGCTTGCGGGTATGAGATTATACGGAGGTAAAAAGGTTGTTAGAAATGTATAAGTGCAGCAGCATGCCCTGGGCTATTCGTCTTATTTGGAAAGCGGAGTGATGATCATGAAAAGTGAAAAATCCATTCCTTGCAGCCTGGATGCAAGACGACGCCGAATTGTGTTTCGGGCTTGGAAGAGGGGTCTCCTAGAAATGGATCTGATGTTTGGTCAATATGTTGATGCGCATATTGCGGTACTGGACGATAGACAACTGGACGAACTGGAGCATACCATGTCATTTGAAGATCGTGACCTTTTAAGCTGGATAACAGGAGAGATTAAAATGCCTGCCAATATAAAGACGTCTATATTTCGTGATATTCTCGCTTATCGGGAAAAAATGGATTTTGTTTGACAAATGGCTGTATTTTCCGCATTTGGTATCGGGAAGAGTGCTCAAAATCACCTGATTCTCGATGGTGTTGTTGAAGGATTTTTACCCTTTGCACTCGCCCGGCTTGTAGAAGAGTTGGGAGCGTGCCCCGGACCGGTTTTGTTTATTGGACATGATGGGAAGAAGTTAGATAATCTTACCCGTGCGCTTGGTTTTATAAATCCGGGGTTAACAGTGTTGCATTTTCCTCCTTGGGATTGTTTACCTTATGATAGGGTTTCACCAGGGCGATTAGTGTCTGCACAGCGTCTCACTGCTTTAGCATCCTTGCGGATGTTACGAAAAAATCCCTATCCGGCCGTTATTATAACTTCTGTCAATGCGGTGTTGCAAAAGACGCCACCTCGTAAGCTTCTTGAAGAGCAAGTGCTTTCGGCTACAATAGGCGGCATATTTGATATGAAGCGCCTTGTTCAATATATGGAAAATAATGGTTTTGAGTATGTAAAAACTGTGCATGATGTCGGTGAATATGCCGTGCGCGGTAGCATCGTTGATCTTTTTCCACCAGGACAGAAGCGACCTATACGTCTTGATTTTTTTGGTGACAGACTGAAGACAGTACGTGACTTTGATCCCATCACTCAGAGAACGACAGAAATGCATTCTAGCGTTCATGTTCATATACCTCCAATGAGTGAGGTTATGCTCACAGAAGAGACCATCTCCTGTTTTTGCTCAAATTATCTTAAAACTTTCAGGACTGCCCAGCACAACGATGCGCTGTATCAGGCTGTTTCTGCAGGACGGAGATTTCCCGGTATGGAGCACTGGTTGCCACTGTTTTATAATAGTCTCGATACCTTATTTGACCATACAGGGCCAATGAGCATTGTATTTGATCATCTTGTTGTGGAAGCTCTTGATCAGCGCTTTCGGTTGATTACGGATTATTATGAATCGCGGCGTATTGTACAGGACAATAACAAGACTTTACATGATATGACTGCCTATCATCCTTTAACCCCAGAGAGGCTTTATCTCTCTCCGGAAATTTTTTTTAAAATCCAGAAGCAATATCAGCCCCGTATTGATTTGGTCCCTTTTTTTCTGCATGATAACGATAGTCGTATTAAGATCATCAGGGCTGAAACATATCAGGCACGCAACTTTGCACCAGAGCGTAATGATCCGGATATTAATCTTTTTGAAGCTGTGATCGAGCATATCAATATATTACGCGCCCAAGGGAAAAAGGTGCTGTTGGCAGGGTGGAGTACAGGATCACTTGATCGGTTGATTCAAGTGTTAGAAGAAAACGGTATGCACAACATTGAGTACATCGATTCTCTGCAAAGTATAAAGACAATTCCACGGAGTTGTATCTGTGCCGGTGTTGTTTCTATTGAACATGGGTTTGAAGCACAGGATCTGAGTGTTATTGCTGAAAAGGATATATTGGGCGATCGGCTTATGCGGCAAACAAAAAGGCGCAAACGTGATACTGATCGTATTAGAGAAGCATGTTCGTTCAATACAGATGATATTGTAGTGCACATAGATCATGGCATCGGCAGATTTATCGGTTTAAAGACCATCACTGCTGCCGGGACTCTACATGATTGCTTAGAAATCCGTTATGCTGGAGATACCCGCTTATTTTTGCCTGTTGAAAATATTGATTTACTTTCCCGTTATGGCACTGAAGGCGCTGACACTATTCTAGATAAGCTTGGTGGTGTTTTTTGGCAGACCCGTAAAAAAAAGCTTAAGAGATACTTGCGAGAAATCGCTGGACATCTTATCAAGCTTGCAGCAGAAAGACAGATGCGCTCTGCTCCGAAATTGACACCGATCACCGGACTTTATAATGAATTCGTTGCGCGTTTTCCCTATGATGAAACTGATGATCAGTTATATGCTATTGATGCAGTGCTTAACGATCTTTCCTCAGGTCATCCAATGGATAGGCTGGTTTGCGGGGATGTCGGATTTGGAAAAACCGAAATTGCGATGCGTGCTGCTTTCGTGACAGTCACAAATGGCCTGCAAGTGGCTGTCATGGTTCCCAGTACATTACTCGCCCGGCAGCATTACAAAACATTCTCAGCGCGTTTTAAAGGATTTCCAGTGCGGATAGGACATGCTTCGCGGCTTGTCGGTTCACGTGCGCTTTCTGATGTCAAAAAAGGTGTCAGAAATGGAACACTGGACATTATCATCGGTACCCAAGCATTGCTTTGTAAAGCAATGCAGTTTTCCAGATTAGGTCTTCTCATCATTGATGAGGAACAGCATTTTGGCGTCAGTCATAAGGAAAGGCTCAAAGAGCTGAAAGCTGATATTCATGTACTAACCCTTTCAGCAATGCCGATTCCACGAACATTGCAGTTAGCGCTTACTGGCGTCCGGGACTTATCGCTGATTGCAACGCCGCCAGTTGATCGTCTGACAGTGAGCACATTTATTGCACCAGTTGATCTACTGACCATCCGTGCAACATTATTACGAGAGTATTATCGCGGTGGCCAAAGTTTTTATGTTTGTCCACGTATTGCTGATCTTGAGGAGGTTCGACATTTTTTAGAGCAAAATACACCAGAACTAAAAGTAAGCATTGCCCATGGTCAGATGGCCCCAGGACAACTTGATGGTATTATGAACACTTTTTATGATGGACAGTCTGATGTACTGCTGTCAACATCTATTGTTGAATCCGGCCTTGATATTCCAACTGCGAATACATTAGTTGTCCACCGAGCAGATATGTTCGGCCTTTCAACCCTTTACCAGCTACGCGGTCGTGTGGGACGATCTAAGCAGAGGAGAGCCTATGCCTTATTTACCCTTCCAGCCAGTGAAGCGCTGACACGGTCTGCAGAAAGGCGACTTAAATTCTTACAGTCACTTGATTTGTTTGGTGCCGGATTCCAGTTAGCCAACCATGATATGGATATCCGCGGTGCTGGGAATCTTGTTGGGAAGGAACAGTCAGGTCATATTAAGGAATTCGGATTTGAGTTCTATCAGCAAATGCTTGAAGAAGCGATGATACACATAAAAGGGGACAGTGATGTTGGTGAACATAAATGGTCACCAAAAATATTGACAGGGGCCTCTGTCATGATACCAGAATCCTATATTGCCGATGTACAACTGAGACTCGGCATCTACCGGCGTGTAGGTCAATTGGAGAATGCCAGAGCTATTGATGCTTTTTCTGCAGAGTTGATTGACCGGTTCGGACCGTTGCCGTATGAGGTCCGGCATCTTTTGAAGATTGTCCATATAAAAGCGCTGTGTTTTGAGGCCAATATCGAAAAGCTAGATGCTGGACCTAAGGGTTTGGTCATTGCTTTCCGTCAAGGCGGATTTGCTAATGGCAGTGGACTGATTAAAATGATTCAAGAACAAGGTTCGATGGCCAGAATACGGAATGACTGTAGTGTCGTTTTTGTGCGCAATTGGCCTAATCCTGAAAAACAGCTGAATGGCATTGTCATTGTCCTTAATCAGCTGATCACGCTTCTAAAAACGTCTTAAATACTGTTTTTTTATAGTATTTTTAAACGAGGAACCCATGATGTCCGATCATGCATATCATTCATCCACCGCATTCCACCGTCTGTCTGTAGCCAATCCAATTCCTCCTTCAATCTGAGGTGAAGACATTAACAATCAATTCTCTGAACACCGCACCTGTTGCGCGCTATCAATCAGCGAAAAGAATATACAAGTCTTTATTCAGTGCAAAAAAAATGTACCAAAATTGAAGATATACACAATGGTCAATGATCTGAACATCTCTCTAAGAGGAAACGATAGGGAGAAACTGCATAACGACCCTCGCATAGACAGGCTGTTTGAAGGCTACAACCATGCGCGGTATGTCTTCAAGTGCTGTCCATGCCCAATCATCAAATTCAGCTACATTGCCATCCGGTGGTGGATTTATGGTGATTTCGCTATCATGACCCGTAAAGCGCATGGCAAACCATTTTTGTTTCTGACCACGATACTTGCCACAAAGCGCAACACCGACTAGTTCAGTCGGCAAATCATAGTAGATCCATTCGTCGCTCTCTCCGATTAACTTTACGGAACAAATTCCTGTTTCTTCCCACAATTCACGATAAGCAGCTTCAATCGGTTTTTCAGTTTTCCTGATCCCACCTTGCGGTAGCTGCCACAGCCTTGTTACATCATCGTACTTGTTCAAGCATCGCTGCCCAATCCATACTTTCCCTATATCATTAAAAACAGCAAGCCCGACACAAAGACGGTAAGGAAGCCTTCTCGGATCAACAATTCTTGTAGAATCCTTCAGTAGAGGGATCATAACATTGCCTTTCTATGCTGTTCTACTCTCTATACTTTATCAAGTTTTCATTGCATGATTTTTTTATTCTGTTCTGCAAAGTGTAGAAACACCGTGTCCGTGTTCGCCACTTGACCACGCAAGAACCTCAGTGCTTCACGTAATTGTACATCATCTTTTTTATCTGTAGGTACATACGCAATGGATCCTGAACCCTTCTCATCTTCTTCCTGACCTTTAATATGTCCTTTAAGTCCGGCTTCACCATAATTTACACCATAGCTCCTTAGTTCATCTGGCAAAGGCTGCTCAACTATGATATCCGGTGTAATGCCCTTGCCCTGAATAGAACGGCCTGAAGGTGTGTAATAAAGTGCAGTTGTCAAGCGTAGGGCGCCGTTTTCCCCAAGAGGAATAATGGTTTGCACAGAGCCTTTCCCAAAAGACTGGGTCCCCAATATAGTTGCACGGTGATGATCTTGAAGCGCACCAGCAACAATTTCTGCAGCACTGGCAGAACCGCCGTTGATAAGCACAACAATTGGCTTACCCTTCGTCAGGTCACCGGCATGGGCATCAAAGTGTAGGATATCCTGTGGTCGGCGGCCGCGTGTTGATACGATCTCTCCCCTATCAAGAAAGATACCAGAGACACTGACGGCCTGGTCAAGAAGACCACCAGGATTGAGGCGCAAATCCAGTATATAGCCTTTCAGGCGACTGTCAGGTATCTGTGACTGAATGTCAAAAATCGCCTTTTTCAAATCATCACATGCTTGCTCGGTAAACTGTATAATACGTATATAACCAATCTCATTTTCCATATGATAGCGCACTGCTCTAACCTTGATAACAGCACGTGTTACTGTAATTTCTATTGGTTTGTTAAGACCTTGACGAGATAGTGTTAGTTTTACGCTTGTCCCAAGCGCACCGCGCATTCTATTGACCACCTCACTCAAGGTATGACCATGTACATCATCGTCGTCGATCTTGATAATGAGATCCCCAGCAAGTATTCCTGCTCTGGACGCTGGAGTTTCAGCAATTGGTGCGATAACCCTGACAAGGTCATTTTCCATAGTCACTTCAATACCGAGACCGCTAAACTCACCCTTTGTTGAAATACGCATATCCTTTGCGGCTTCGGCATCCATATAGAAGGAGTGTGGATCAAGAGAGGTTAACATGCCGTTGATAGCATGCTGCAACAGCCTGTTTTCATCTGGAAGCGTCACATATTGTGACCGTACTCGCTCGAATATGTCACAAAAGATTGCAAGCTGTCGGTATGTATCCGCGCTTATATTCTCGATAGGTGAAGCAACTGGGTGTAATACGATCATAGATATCACACCTAACAGGCTCCCTGCAAGAAAAAGCGTTATTCTACGAAGCATGCCCGCTCCTTCCCGATTTTCTATGCGCCCACCAGATTGCTGGATTGACGGATTGTCTGTCTTTTCGAATTTCGATGTAAAGCATAGGCAGACCCATATCGAAAGCAACAGTACTAGTACTGGGAACAAGCTGTGTGTCCATGATGCCAATAGGTTCACCTATCAACAGGATTTGGTGCTGTACAACATCAATTCTACCAAGTCCGGCCAGAATAAGATAATAATTCTGCCCGGCATCAATAATCACAAGACGTCCATAAGAGCGGAATGATCCTGCATAACGGACCACTCCTTCCACTGGGGATATGACAATGGCACCAGGTTCTGTCTCAATCAGCTCACCGTGGAACGATTTCCCGAAAGTCCGTATTTTTTTTCTATAAACCGGACGTGAAAGCAACCCGTGACAGTTTGCGACATTCATCTGTCTCAGCGTTAATCCATCTCCCGTCTTAGCCTCTTTTTGCACTTTCGGTTGACATTGCAATTTTTCCAGCAGATTCTGTGAGAATCTAGCTTTTTCCGAAATTTCTGGAGAGTCTGCATTTTCAATGGAAAGATTTTCTTTTGATTCTCGTCTCGGTCGCTTTTTCCCCGCCTGCTGGTTGTGTGCGGTACTAATAAGAAGTAACTGTTCTTCCTTAATGGATCTTATTTCTTTTTCAAGCCCTTGCAAATCAGCGATCAGAATATCCCCACGGGCCTGGATTGCTGAAACGACAGCATGAAACAAATTAATCCGACGCATGGCTTGCAAAGCATCATCTGAAGAAACCAGAATCTTAAGGCTCATATGCTCCAAGGGGGCTAAAAGTTCTGACAATTTTGCGCGGCGACACTCAAGCATTGCCTCCATGATATTCTTTTTTTCCGCAAGCATTTTTAGCCTGCTTTCATTCACCCAGCTATCCTGTTCATGGTCATATTTAGTCTCTGTTAAGGTTTGATGATCTTTTTCAAGAATACAACTCTCATCATCACCTCGCTTCTGTGAGAGTGTTATATTATATCGTGGATCCAGAAGTGCACTGGTCAACGTGTCATTGTCGAAACCTAGATCAATGGCAAAAGTTATGGAAATGGAAGCAAGACAATATAGTCCCTGGATAACCGCTAGTGGGGCAAAATAACGAACAATTTTACATACAGCTAGCATGCCTTTTTTCTCATGATCTGCTAGAGTTGCCTACTCTCTCTAACCGAAACGAGCGCTAAAAAATTAGTCAATTTTAAATGTCAAAATTACAGGTATGGAGAATATTTTTGTGGGATGCAAAATGGTTAGAGTGTCCTTACAGGACGCAAAATTTCCTAACCTTATATGAGATTATATAAAGAATCAATATTCACTAGCTCACATCTAGATCATCTTTCAGATGATCTTGGTCTATCCAGATCTTGTCTAGCTCATAAAATGAACGCACTTCTGGATGCAAAATATGGACAATGATATCACCAATATCAATTAATACCCAATTCCTACTGCTTAAACCTTCAACTTGGATGTTCTTGCAACCAATCTTCTTGAGACGACGCAACAGATGATGAGCGATAGCCATAACATGGCGCTGTGAATGTCCTGAAGCAATCACCACAAAATCAGCAATCGCGGATTTTTTCCGAATCTCCCTGCAAACCGCTTCCTCTGCTCCAGAATCCTCAAGATCTACCAGAATCTCTTTAAGATAACTAGTATCCGCCAAGATACTTTGGGTATCTGCAAGAATAGATGTGTACATGCCGGGATTTTTCAATATAATTGTCAATGTTCTTTTCCATATCCCATCTGAATGATATCGCAGCCTGATAACCTACAATGTACACAGATTGCAATACTATCTGGTAAAATATCACAATGCGTCCTTCTGTGCTTGATTCCATGTTTGTTTCTATCCGTTCACTGCCTGGTCTTGGATCAAAGGTCTTCAGATTGCTTACAAGAACTCTCAAAATTGACCTAGCACAGGATGACCCATGTATTGTCGATCTTCTACATTTCCTGCCGTACTCAGTCATTGATCGGCGCAATAATCCAGGTGTTTCCGGTGCAGCGGCAGGGTCAACTGTCACACTCTTATCATTGATTATCATCAGCCTCCGCCTCTCGATAGAGAGAACATCCCCTATCGGGTCTTTGCCCATGATAACACGGGCGAGATCGTACTGGTATTTTTCCATACGCGATATCACTGGCTAACCAGCCAATTGCCCATAGGAGGGAAAGTCGTGGTGTCCGGCCGCATCGCGTGGTTTCATGGTCAATTGTACACCCAAGCCATATCATCTCTTTGATAGACAGGAAATCCCTACCGCTTGTTGAACCACGCTATCGCTCCATTGCTGGGCTTTCTCCTAAGAGAATACAGTCATGTTGCAGGCATTACAGCGTGTTCCTATTCTTCCTGAATGGCAGAACAAGACATTTTTAAAACGCTACAAATTTCCAGGATACCGTGATGCTCTGTGCGCCATTCACATGCCTGATACCCCTATTGCATGCTCAAATCCTGCACGCCGGCGATTGGCATATGATGAATTGCTGGCAGAACAGCTTGCACTTGCTCTAGTCCGATTAAGGATGCGGCGCTTGATCGGATGCTCCTTACCATCTTGTGGAACCTATCTTAACTGCTTACGTCAGCATCTGCCCTTTCAACTGACTGAAAGCCAAGAACGAGTTTTTGCAGAAATTTCACAGGATCTTGCTGCTAACGCATGCTGCGCCTACTTCAAGGCGATGTTGGCTCAGGAAAAACAGTTGTTGCTATGCTTGCCATGGCACAGGCATCAGAATCCGGTGGGCCATCTGCATTAATGGTCCCGACAGAGATACTGGCCACAACCATCGCGCCTATAGCAAAAAAAGCAGGATTGAAAGTACTACTCCTAACTGGAGGTATCAAAGGAAATGAACGAGACTCTGTTCTTGACCGCCTGAACAAGGGCCAGACACATATCATTATCGGCACACATACTCTCTCTTATTCAAAAGGATATTAACTATCATAATCTTGTTCTGGCTATTATTGATGAACAACACCGTTTCGGTGTACAACAACGTTTGCAACTAGCAGTTAAAGGCCCTGCGACGAATATATTGGTTATGACAGCAACCCCTACGCTCGTTTTAACGACATTCGGCGGAATGGATCTCTCAAAATTGATCAAAAAACCTGCAGGGAGGATGCCTGTCAGCAGTGCTTCAACGGCTGACAGACCTTGTTAGGCGTGTAAAAAATGCACTGGCACACGGGGAAAAACTCTACTGGGTTTGTCCATTAATTAAAGAATCTGAAAACATAGACTTAACTGCAGCAAGCAAACTGGTTGAATTTCTCGGACAACATTTTGGCACTGCCGTGAGTCTCATGCATGGTCAAATGTCTGCTGCTCACAAGGCGATGGTAATAGCTAATGTCAAAAAGGGGACAACACGGCTTCTCTTTGCCACGACAGTTCTGGAAGTCGGAGTGGATATGCCGGATGCTTCAATTATTATTATTGAACATGCTGAACGATTTGGACTTATGCAGCTGCATCAATTACGTGGGCGCGTCGGGCGCAGCAACAAGCCTTCCTTCTGTATCTTGCTTTATAAGGAACCACTTTCTAAGATAGCAGCAGCACGACTTGATCTGATGCGCAAGAGCGAAAACGGATTACGGATCGCTGAAGACGATCTTCGTCTTCGAGGAGAAGGTGAACTACTCGGTACCAAACAATCCGGGGTTCCTGATTTCCGGTTTGCAAACATGGAAGCTCATCAGGATCTACTCAAAATAGCCCGTCATGATGCCATATTTTTCTTTCGCATGACAAAGAGCTAAAAAGCACACGGGGTATAGCCTTGCGGCTACTACTCTATCTTTTTCGACAAGACGATGCATTAAAAACCCATATCGGAGGAGTTATGTATGTGCTGTGCATGTACACTACACATGTGCACACAATTGTCAATCAACTAGAGACAGGATAGGTTCGGTTCTGTCTCTCTTAAAAATGGCTAGCTTGCGCATGAATGAGGTCTCCATGTGAGAGTTAATGCAAATCAGCCAGCATAGTATTAACCGGTTCAGCACTGATTGTCTTACGGTGTTCATCGACAATTAGATCATCACGGATGGTAGCAATCCGGCGAATATGGGCAGCTTTACCCCCGGTGCCTGCAGGGATAAGTCGTCCGACGATGACATTTTCCTTGAGCCCTTGCAATGTATCAATCTTGCCAGCAACAGCTGCTTCTGTAAGCACACGTGTTGTCTCCTGAAAGGACGCAGCAGAAACAAAGGATGGTGTCTGCAATGATGCTTTGGTAATGCCAAGCAGTATCGGATTACCAACTGCTGGCCTTTTATCTTCCTCAAGAAGCCGCTCGTTGATTTCCTCAAACTCGATTCGGTCCACATGATCACCTAGAATATAGTTAGAATCACCAGAATCCGTAACCTCAATCTTCTGCAGCATCTGTCGCACAATCACTTCAATATGCTTATCATTGATCAATACACCCTGTAACCGGTAAACTTCCTGAATCTCATTTACAAGATAGGAAGCAAGCGCCTCAATGCCCTTAATTGCAAGAATATCATGAGGTGCTGGATTCCCGTCAAGAATGTAATCGCCTTTTTCAATCTGATCACCATCTTGCAGATGAAACGGCCTACCTTTTGGAATCAAATATTCAACTGGTTCAACTGTATCATCAGTTGGTTCAATAACAATACGACGCTTGTTTTTGTAATCACGACCAAAACGGACAGTGCCACCAATATCGGAGATAACCGCATGGTCCTTCGGACGACGGGCTTCAAAAAGCTCCGCTACACGCGGTAACCCACCGGTAATATCCTTTGTTTTCGTGCTTTCCATAGATAAACGGGCAATAACATCACCTGCTTTCACATAGGTGCCAGGATCAAGTGACAGAAGAGTATCGACCGATATCATGTAACGTGCTTCACCACCTTTGATTAATCTGGCAATTTTCCCTTTTTTATCCTTGATGACAACAGCAGGTTTGAGCTCAGAACCACGCGGGTTTGCCCTCCAGTCTATAACCTGACGTTTTGTAATCCCTGTCGACTCATCCGCTGTTTCCGAAACTGAAAGACCTGCGACCATATCTTCAAAGGCAACATAGCCTTCTACTTCTGTCATAATTGGACGGGTATAGGGATCCCACTCTGCAATTCTTTGACCACATTTTACATTATCACCATCATCCAGAAAAAGACGTGCACCATAGGTGATACGATGTGCCGCACGTTCTTTCCCACTTTCGTCTTTGATAACAATCGCCATATTACGGCCCATAACCACGAGACGTCCTTCTGAATCACGTACCACGTTACGGTTTCTCAGTTCAACCCGACCTTCGTAAGAAGCTTCTAGATAAGAGGAATCAACGACCTGAGCGGTACCACCAAGATGGAAAGTACGCATGGTCAGCTGGGTCCCTGGTTCACCAATTGACTGGGCAGCAATCACGCCAACGGCCTCACCCTGATTGACAGGCGTACCACGTGCAAGGTCACGCCCATAGCACTTAGAACAGACACCAAACCGCGTTTCACAGGTCAAAGCAGACCGAATCTGCACTGACTGGATACCAGCATTTTCTATTGTGATGATGTCAGCTTCTTCAATCATGCGGTTACTATCAATGATTACTGTACCTGTTACAGGGTGGAGAACATTGGTCAGAGCCGTTCGTCCAAGTACACGTTGTCCAAGCGAAGCAACAACTTGACCTGCGTCAACAATAGCCTGCATTGTGAGACCTTTCTCGGTACCACAATCAACCTCAGAAATAATCGCATCCTGTGCAACATCCACCAAACGACGGGTCAAATAACCTGAATTTGCTGTCTTGAGAGCCGTATCCGCAAGCCCTTTACGTGCGCCGTGTGTGGAGTTAAAATACTCATTTACGGTCAATCCTTCTTTGAAATTCGAAATAATCGGCGTTTCAATAATTTCTCCCGATGGTTTGGCCATTAACCCACGCATCCCGGCAAGCTGTTTCATCTGATTGGCTGACCCACGTGCTCCCGAATGTGACATCATGTAAATCGAGTTCATTGGTTTCTGTTGCCCACCGTGCATATCAAACTCAACTGCTTGAATACGGTTCATCATTTCTTCAGCAATGCGATCAGTACATTTACCCCAAGCATCAACAATCTTATTATACTTCTCTCCCTGGGTAATAAGACCATCATTATACTGCTGTTCATATTCTGTTGCCAGTCTCTCAGTTGCAGCAACGAGCTCTGCTTTCTTTTCAGGAATAACCATGTCATCCTTACCAAAGGAAATACCAGAACGACATGCATAGGAAAAACCCAGCTGCATGATCTGGTCGCAGAAGATAACCGTTTGCTTCTGGCCACAATGTCGATAGACGTGATCAATCATTCCGGAAATGTTCCTCTTCGTCATTTCTTGATTGACAATTTCAAATGGAACAGCGGCATTTTTTGGTAAAAGCTCACCGATAATCATACGGCCCGGCGTTGTATCAAACACTTTGGAGACAGAGTTTCCTCGTTCATCAACGGATCGATAGCGACCCTTTATCTTAGTGTGTAAGGAAACAATCTTGTTTTCAAGAGCATGCTGTAACTCACCCATATCGGCAAAAATCATGCCTTCCCCTTGCTCTTTTTCAGATGCTATCGAAAGATAGTAAAGGCCTAACACCATATCCTGCGAAGGTACGATGATTGGCGTTCCATTAGCCGGATGGAGGATATTGTTGGTGGACATCATCAGAACGCGGGCTTCCAATTGTGCTTCAAGCGATAGTGGCACATGCACAGCCATCTGATCACCGTCAAAATCCGCATTAAATGCCGTACATACCAATGGGTGTAGCTGGATGGCCTTGCCCTCAACAAGCACTGGTTCAAAAGCTTGAATCCCAAGCCGATGAAGGGTCGGAGCACGGTTCAGCAGTACCGGATGCTCACGGATCACCTCATCCAAAATATCCCAGACTTCTGGGTGCTCCTTTTCAACCAGTTTTTTCGCCTGCTTAACTGTTGAAGAGAAACCCTTGGCATCCAGCCGCGCATAAATGAAGGGCTTAAACAGCTCAAGTGCCATTTTCTTTGGCAGCCCACACTGATGGAGTTTCAACTCCGGCCCTGTTACGATCACTGAACGACCCGAATAATCAACGCGTTTTCCAAGCAGATTCTGACGGAAACGTCCTTGCTTTCCTTTGAGCATATCAGAAAGCGATTTCAGAGGTCTTTTGTTAGCACCGGTAATAATACGGCCACGGCGTCCATTATCAAACAATGCATCAACGGCTTCCTGCAACATCCGCTTTTCGTTACGAATGATAATACCTGGCGCGCGCAGTTCAAGCAACCGCTTCAGACGGTTGTTACGATTGATGACACGACGGTAGAGATCATTGAGATCAGATGTAGCGAAACGACCACCATCCAGCGGCACAAGTGGCCGAAGATCCGGTGGGATGACAGGAATAATTTTCATTATCATCCACTCAGGTCGGTTCCCTGATTCGAGAAAATTCTCAACAATCTTGAGGCGCTTCATCAACTTCTTCTGCTTGACTTCAGACGTTGTTTCCCCAAGCTCGCTGCGAAGATTGCTTGCAATCGTTTCAAGCTCCATTGAGGCAAGAATCTCATAAATTGCCTCCGCACCAATCAGGGCTGTAAACTGGTCTTCCCCAAATTGCTCAATTGCCATAAGATACTCTTCTTCTGAGAGCAACTGATTGATCTTTAGTGGTGTCAGACCCGGTTCTGTCACAACATAGTTTTCAAAATACAGAATCCTCTCAATCTCTTTGAGAGTCATATCCAGAAGCACACCAATACGACTTGGCAAAGATTTCAGAAACCAGATATGTGCAACCGGAGCGGCAAGCTCTATGTGACCCATGCGCTCACGGCGCACACGCGAAAGAGTAACTTCAACACCGCATTTTTCACAAATGATACCCTTGTATTTCATGCGCTTGTATTTGCCGCACAGACACTCATAGTCTTTAATAGGACCAAAAATCCGCGAGCAGAAAAGACCCTCACGTTCCGGCTTAAATGTCCGATAGTTAATGGTCTCCGGTTTTTTTATTTCACCGTACGACCAAGAAAGAATCTTCTCCGGACTTGCAATTGAAATCCGGATCGAATCAAACATTTGTGCAGGCACCTGAAGATTAAAAAGATTCATGATCTCTTGCTTCATGCCGTTCTCCTTGAAACTCTTTTAAACCTGGTTGCAATGATTTTTCCTATATCCAATTGAGTATTCTGCAATGAGTGACATGGAAGCTTAACAGCCGTTACCGTTAAGACTACGACAAGGAAAGATTCTCATATTGCTTTAATTCAGTCAAAGTCAAAGCTATCTACAAAGCAACTTTATATTGCCATTTCCTGGATAAAACAATTAATGACCCTGGACATCCGTAATAACCCTTTGCCGAACCATCAGTTCGCGTGTATCATCTAGTTCAACATCAAGACCAAGAGAACGCATTTCCTTGACAAGAACGTTAAAGCTCTCGGGAATTCCAGCTTCAAATGTGTCATCACCGCGGACAATCGCCTCATAAACCTTAGTCCGTCCTGCAACATCATCTGATTTGACAGTCAGCATCTCCTGCAGTGTATAGGCTGCACCATAAGCCTCAAGCGCCCATACCTCCATTTCACCGAAACGCTGCCCGCCAAATTGCGCCTTTCCGCCTAGAGGCTGTTGAGTTACTAGGGAATATGGGCCAATCGAACGAGCGTGAATCTTGTCATCAACCAAGTGGTGCAATTTTAGCATATAGATGTACCCTACTGTTACCGGTCGATCAAATAGCTCACCTGTCCGCCCATCATAAAGTGGAACCTGACCTGATGTTGACAATCCAGCTTCCTCAAGTGCCATATTGATGTCTGCTTCATGCGCGCCATCAAAAACTGGAGTAGCAATCGATATGCCACATCTCATCTGATTGGCAAGACGCACAATGCTCTCATCATCATAAAACCGAACAGGTTCGTTGCGATCATCATTAGGAATGATACGACTGATCTTGTTACGTAAAATCTCAACATTCCCGTCGCGGTTATAAGCTTCAAGAAGTTCACCTATCTGTTTCCCCATACCCGCACATGCCCAACCAAGGTGCGTTTCTAGAATCTGACCTACATTCATACGACTTGGCACACCGAGTGGATTAAGGACTATATCAACCTGAGTCCCATCTTCTAAGAATGGCATATCTTCAATTGGCAAAATACGCGAAACAACACCCTTATTACCATGGCGTCCTGCCATCTTATCACCTGGCTGAATCTTGCGTTTTACAGCAACAAAAACCTTGACCATTTTCATAACACCTGGTGGCATTTCATCACCACGCTGGACCTTTTCAACTTTATCCATAAACATCTGTTCCAGTTGTTTCCTAGACTCATCATACTGGTTGCGCAGCGCTGTGATTCTTTCCTGCAGCTTCTCATCTTCCACAGAGAAAAGCCACCATTGTGAACGTGGGTACCAGTTCATAACAACTTCATTAAGACGCGTACCCTTCTTGAAACCTTTAGGCCCTGCAATAGCAAATTGGCCCTGAAGCATATCGAGAAGTCGACTGTAAACATTACGATCAAGAATCGACTGCTCATCATTCCGATCTTTGGCAAGATGCTCAATTTCTTCACGTTCAATTGCCATAGCGCGCTCATCTTTTTCCACACCATGGCGGTTAAAAACACGCACTTCAACAACTGTGCCAAAAGCACCAGGTGGCATACGCATAGAAGTATCCCGAACATCAGAAGCTTTTTCGCCAAAAATTGCACGCAAAAGCTTTTCCTCTGGGGTCATTGGACTTTCACCCTTCGGGGTGATCTTACCAACAAGAATATCACCCGACTGTACTTCGGCCCCGATATAGACAATCCCGGCTTCATCAAGATTCCTCAAGGTTTCCTCTGAAACGTTAGGAATATCACGGGTTATTTCTTCAGGTCCAAGCTTAGTATCACGGGCCGCTATTTCAAATTCTTCAATATGTATGGAGGTAAAAACATCCTCAGATACAATTCTTTCAGAAAGCAAGATGGAATCTTCGTAATTGTATCCATTCCATGGCATAAATGCAACAAGAACATTGCGCCCAAGGGCAAGATCACCAAGATCCGTTGCAGGACCATCACCAATGATATCTCCCTTTTCAATTTGATCTCCAACGCATACGAGCGGACGCTGATTAATACAAGTTGATTGGTTCGAACGCTGGAATTTTTGCAAGCGGTAGATGTCGACCCCTGACCGGGAGGGATCAAGATCATCCGTTGCACGAATAACAATACGAGTTGCATCCACCTGATCTACAATACCACTCCGGTTTGCCACGATAGCGGCCCCAGAATCACGAGCCACGACCGGTTCCATTCCAGTACCGATAAAAGGCGCTTCTGTCTGTATCAAAGGGACTGCCTGACGCTGCATATTTGATCCCATCAGGGCTCGATTAGCATCATCATTTTCAAGAAATGGGATCAAAGCTGCTGCCACTGAAACAATCTGCTTTGGCGAAACATCCATAAGATCAACTTGACCACGCGGTACCATCAAAACTCCACCTGCATGCCGACAGACAACAAATTCCTCCGAAAAGCGATTTTTGGAATTCAGTGAAGAATTGGCCTGTGCCACATAATGTTGTGCCTCTTCCATAGCCGAAAGATAAATGACTTCTGTCGTTACAAAGCCGTTAACAATTTTACGATATGGGCTTTCAATAAAGCCATATTTGTTGACGCGCGCAAAAGTAGCAAGTGAATTAATAAGACCGATATTTGGCCCTTCTGGTGTTTCAATCGGACAGATGCGACCATAATGAGTTGGATGAACATCACGCACCTCAAAGCCTGCTCGGTCACGGGTCAAACCACCTGGACCAAGGGCTGAAAGCCGACGCTTGTGTGTAATTTCTGAAAGCGGATTAGTTTGATCCATAAACTGTGAGAGCTGCGATGAACCGAAAAATTCACGGACTGCTGCTACTGCAGGCTTAGCATTGATAAGATCCTGTGGCATAACAGTATCGATCTCAACTGAAGACATACGCTCCTTGATAGCACGCTCCATACGCAATAGGCCGATCCGATACTGATTTTCCATCAATTCGCCAACTGAGCGTACACGGCGATTCCCAAGATTATCAATATCATCAATCTCACCACGACCATCACGCAATTCAACTAGCCGTTTTATGACAGCAACAATATCTTCCTTGCGGAGGACACGAAGACTGTCTGGGCAATTAAGCCCAAGTCGCATGTTCAGCTTGACACGACCAACCGCTGATAGATCATAACGTTCCGGATCAAAAAACAAAGATTGAAACATTGCTTCAGCGGTTTCTATGATTGGCGGCTCCCCCGGACGCATGACACGATAAACATCAAACAAAGCATCCTGTCGGCTTTCGTTCTTATCGACAGCAAGCGTATTGCGCATATAAGCGCCCACATTGACATGATCGATATCTAGGATACTGATTTCATCAACATTGGCATCACGCAACACTTTCAATGTTTTTTCATCAATTGCATCACCGGCTTCGAGATAGATTTCACCGGTTTCGTAATTGACAATATCCGTTGCGAGATAAGAACCATAAAGATCATCATCTGTAACCCTGATGAATTTTAAGCCTCTTTTGATGAGATCTCCTACAGCCCGTACCGTTAGTTTACATCCAGCCTCTGCCATGACCTTTCCAGAATCAGCATCGATAAGATCCGTTGTTAGTTTCATCCCCTTGAAACGCTCTGGCGAATAAGACACCTGCCAGCCATCGTCATTTTTTTTATAAACAAGAGTATCATAATAGGTGGAAAGTATCTCCTGACCCTCCATACCAAGCGCCATCAGTAAACTTGTCACTGGAATTTTACGACGCCTATCAATACGAGCGTAAATGGTATCTTTCGCATCAAACTCTATATCAAGCCAAGAACCACGATAAGGAATGATACGAGCCGTAAAAAGCAATTTACCTGAATGATGAGTTTTACCTTTGTCGTGATCAAAAAATACGCCAGGCGAACGATGCATCTGCGAAACAATAACACGTTCAGTCCCATTGACAATAAAGGTCCCGTTGTTTGTCATGAGCGGTATATCGCCCATATAAACATCCTGCTCCTTTATATCCTTAATCGATTTGGACCCTGTCTCTTCATCAACATCAAAAACGATTAGGCGTAATGTCACCTTCAGCGGAACTGAATAAGTCAAATCACGCTGACGACATTCTTCAACATCAAATTTTGGAGAATCAAACCCGTAGCGTACAAATTCAAGCATAGAAATGCCTAAAAAATCCGTAATCGGAAATACTGAATTAAAAACGGCCTGCAAACCCTCATCAGAGCGCCCATTTTCTGCTTCCTCAATCATAAGGAATTGGTCGTAAGATGCCTTTTGAACTTCGATGAGATTTGGCATCTCTGCTACTTCAAGTGTTTTTCCAAAAAATCGACGTATACGTTTACGACCGTTGAATGAAAGAGTCTGAGCCATTCTCGCTCCTCAATCTGTGATCCTGACAGAGAAAAAAACTGCAGAACCCGACTTCCATTGCGCTGACTTTTATACCAACGCATTATTTCGACATTCCATAATATAATCTTGAGATTTCTAAAATATCACGACTTTTAACCTTTGATCTTTGGGAAGCGGTCAGTACCTCGCCAGAAATCGATATCAATTACCTGAGCTCAACCGTGGCTCCAGCTTTCTCAAGTTGTGCCTTAATCTTCTCTGCTTCATCCTTAGTTATACCTTCTTTAATGGCTTTTGGGACACCTTCAACCAGATCCTTAGCTTCCTTTAGACCAAGGCCAGTAATGGTCCGAACTTCCTTAATAACGTTAATCTTCTGAGCACCAATTCCTGTTAGAATAATATCAAAGTCAGTCTTTTCCTCAATCGTAACACCTCCAGTAGGATCAGAAACGACAGCGACACTGGAAACAGGAGCTGCTGCTGAAACACCCCACTTTTCTTCAAGCATCTTGGAAAGCTCAGCAGCTTCCAGAACAGTCATATCAGAAAGAGTTTCAACGATCTTTTCGAGATCAGCCATTTTTATTTTCCTTTAATGAACATAACATTTTGATACTGAGTGAGAAAAAAGCCTTAAGCTACCATCTCCTCCTCCTCTTTCCGTGCTAAAGCTTCAAAGATCTGAACCATTTTAGAAACCGGATCTATTAAAACCTGCATAATACGGGTAGCTGGTCTGGATATTGTCCCAACCAACCTTGCACGCAAATCATTAAGCGACGGCAATGAAGCTAAAGATAAAACACCTTCCACATTGAGACTGGTTGTCCCCATTGCACCACCAAGTATGACCAATTTTTCATTGCTCTTGGTAAAATCGACAGTAACCTTTGGTGCTGCTAGTGGATCACAGGCATATGCAATAAGTGTTTGTCCTGTAAACAAATCCGCCATTCCCTCCGCTTCAATACCATGCAAAGCGATTCTAGCGAGGCTGTTTCTTGCTATTTTTATGGAACCACCTGATTCCCGCATTCTGCAACGAAGCTCGTTCATTTGCGCTACAGTCAGACCAGAACAATGAGCCACCACCACAGAACCTGATTTCTTGAAGGTCTCGTTGAGCCACGTGACAAATTCGTGTTTTTTCACTTTATCCACTTGTCTCTACTCCATATCCTACAACAAACCTATTCAGGTTATCTTACATGACCTTAATTAAGACAAGTTCGCATGAACTACCTAATCCATAGAACTCTTATCCAAGAAACTCTATTTTGCCTTCCGTGCGTCCCGATCAAACTTCAGATCCGCCACCGGATAGCTTAACCATAGTTCAACACCCAGTAACTAGCAAAAACGCATCACCATCTGTAGTTCTAAACAAGAGATTTCCAGAACCCCCACCACCTCCGGATCCAGAAAATAAACCCAGAAAGTCCAACACCATCTACCAAATACCAAGAAGATCAAATGTGTAAGATCAGATAATCTTGTCAAGAAGATCGTAACGAGGAAACATCAACTTTAACACCAATACCCATAGTTGATGTAATAGCAACACGTTTTACATATTCACCCTTTACTCCAACAGGCTTAGCCATGACAACTGCATAGGTAAAAGCACGGATATTCTCGACAATCTGTCTACTTCCAAATGATGCTTTGCCAACACCAGCATGAATAATGCCATTTTTTTCTACACGAAACTCAACAGCTCCACCCTTAGAAGCCCTGACTGCACTGGCAACATTGGGTGTAACCGTACCAACTTTTGGATTCGGCATCATGCCTCGCGGACCAAGAATTTTTCCAAGACGAGCAACAAGAGGCATCATATCGGGCGTAGCAATACAACGATCAAACTCAAGTATACCCCCCCTATTTACGATCTCGAAGAGGTCTTCAGCACCAACAATATCAGCACCAGCAACCTTTGCCTCATCTGCCTTCTCACCACGTGCAAAAACAGCAACCCGCACAACACGACCTGTCCCATTTGGTAAATTGACAACACCACGTACCATCTGATCAGCATGACGGGCATCAACACCAAGATTCATAGCAATCTCAATAGTCTCATCAAAAAGCGCGACACATCTATCTATAACAAGGGTTACAGCTTCACTCAATGCATAAAACTTTTTTTTGTCAACGCCCTTACTGATTTTTTTAATTTTTTTCGTAATCTTCACCATGATATCAGTCCACTACCTCCAATCCCATTGATCGGGCAGATCCCTCAATCATTAGCATCGCTTTTTCAATGTCATGTGCATTCAGATCTTGCATTTTTTTTTCTGCGATAGCACGAATCCTATAACGACGGATCTGACCAACACTCAGCTTGCCTGGCTCCTTAGAGCCAGCCTTTAAATTGGCCTCCTTTTTTAGAAAAAAACTGACAGGGGGTGTCTTCATCACGAAAGTGAAAGATTTATCCTGATAATAGGTAATAACCACGGGAACTGGAGAACCCTTTTCCATATCCTGTGAAGCAGCATTAAACGCCTTGCAGAATTCCATGATATTGATGCCACGTTGACCCAACGCAGGACCAATTGGAGGTGATGGATTTGCTGCTCCAGCGGATACCTGTATATTCAATTGGCCTGCAACTTTCTTAGCCATATCGATTCTGCCTCAACTAATGAATGGCACTTACATAAAAAAAACGACACTGAATCGCAAGAACACACTTCACTTTCTCTCTCCCTAAATTATTTTAGAATAATTAAAGTTTTTCAACCTGACTAAATTCAAGATCAACCGGCGTTGCTCTACCAAAAATAGAGACCTCCACTTTTAAGCGCAAGCGATCTTCCTCAACTTCCTGGACAACACCGTTAAAAGAGGCAAAGGGACCATCAGCAACCCGGACTTGCTCACCAACTTCAAAAAAGACAGACGATCCAGGATGCTCAACACCCTTTTTAAGGTGCATCAGAATCTGCTCGACTTCACAATCAGAAACCGGGACAGGCTTATAATCAAACCCCAGAAATCCCATTACTTTCGGTATGTTTTTTATCATATGGTATACGTCATCTTTTAAGTCTGCACGGATCAGAACATAGCCTGGGAAAAACTTCCGTTCAGCATTCACTTTCCGGCCGCGCCGAACCTCTACGCATTTCTCAACCGGCACCAACACCTTTTCCAAAAAGCAACCGAATCCCTTTTGATGAGCTTCTTTCTCAATCGCCTCAGCCACTTTTTTTTCAAAATTCGCATAAGCCTGAACGATATACCAACGAAATGCCACAGATGTTTCCTTTTTTACGAATAAACAGTTAATGAAAGAAACTACCTAGAAAACTAATACCGGCGCCAATGCCAAAAGATATTGCCAAATCAGCTAGAAAGAAAAATGTGGCAGAAAAAACAACCATGATCAGCACCACGAAAGTAGAAACCCTGACTTCACGCGGTATTGGCCAAACCACTTTTGCGGTCTCAGCACGCACCTGACGAAAAAATGCAATCAGACTACCACCTTTTGATATCATCAAACTACCTGATTTTATCACATATACGGACATTCTATATGATAGAAACTAAAAAAAGAAAGCAAGCGAACATGCACTATCATCATCAAAATTAACGCACAATTTTAATCTTTCAATGCAAAAAATACAAGCCTTACATGCAAAAAAAACACCTCTTACAAAAAAAATCTACATCCATTACTAGCACTGATTAATCAATAACTTTCTAGCTGTAGTTCTAGTCAATCCAACGATGAGGCTAACATGACATGGCAGGGGCAGCAGGATTTGAACCTGCGACCTACGGTTTTGGAGACCGCCGCTCTACCTAACTGAGCTATACCCCTTTTGATCAAATGCCTTGAGGCGAATGCGGATGTTCTGACCATTCATGCTTTTCATTCCCTACTTTTATGTCAGTTATCTGATCATCCAAATTTTTCAGGAGACCCTCTCAAACTCACTTGATCACTCAATAATTTTCGCAACAATACCAGCACC